>CAZNYN010000001.1:0-6956 GCA_964577295.1 uncultured Synergistaceae bacterium
GAGAGTTCATGAAGTTTGCATAGCATTCACGCAGTTTGCGTATGTCTTCGTCTGTGCGGCGCTGTGCAGCCAGGCGTGCTGCGGGGACGGCGATTATCATTCTTACTTCGAGCTGGTATGAGACAAAATCTGCAGGAAGTATCTGAAGGCTCTGAAGTGCGTCCATAGCACCTCCGTCTTTAATGTTTTTTATAAAGATTCCCTGACGCTCTCTGACTTCTATGACCCCGCCGGCTACAAGCGATACAACGGCCTCTCTCAAAACGTTTCTGCTTACTTCAAGTATCTGAGACAGCTCTCTTTCGGACGGCAGTTTGTCTCCCTGCTGAAACTGTCCGTTGTGTACCAGTTCAAGCAGTTTATCCTGGACCATCTTTTTTTTGCTGTCCTTTGCGTTTGTATCCTTTGTAAATGATAATAGCTTATTCATTTCTGCACCTCTTGGTGTTTTGAAATTTTAAAATGTTGTAAATTTAATGAGTGTGATGTGTTTTGAAATTTTGTTGACATAAGTTTTGCCCTCTATATAATATTGGCATTACCTCTGGTTAAACCAAGTAGCTATTATAACATGATTATATCACTCCGTTGATTTATGAAAATATGTTTTTAGTGCACTCTTTGTGAGGGGGCGTGAATTTATGGATATGCGCAAAAGAAGTCTTATAGAGATACATATAGCTGTTTTATTGTTTGGTCTTACAGGGCTTTTTGGAAAATTCATCTCCGTTTCCGCGCCATATATTGTTCTCGGTAGGGTTGTCTTTGCGACAATTTTTCTTGGAACCGTGTTTGCTGTCAGGAAGACAGATATATCTCTGGGCAGTGTGAAGAGTTATTTTACAGTATCGCTCCTTGGCGTTCTGCTTGCTGTGCACTGGACATCATTTTATATGTCTGTGCAGGTTTCCACCGTGGCAATTGCGTTATTGACATTCTCCGCTTATCCAGTTGTCGTAACATTTATAGAACCTATAATGTTTCACGAAAAATTGAAGAGAGCGGATGTTGTTTTTTCTCTTGTGATGTTTTTCGGTGTCCTTCTTATTGTACCTGAATTTAATTTGGACAACAATCTTACAGTGGGGACTTTATGGGGACTTGCGGGCTGCGTGACTTTCGCGTTTATGTCTTTGCTTAACAGAAAACTTGCGGGGAAGCATCCCGGCAGTGTCATAGCATTTTATGAACAAGGCACTGCGTCCGTGGTTTTGCTTCCCCTTCTTTTTATTCTTCCTCTGCCGGTTGTTACTTCCATGGACTGGGCTTTACTTATTTTGCTGGGGGTGCTTTTTACCGGTGTTGCCCATTCTATGTTTATAGGCGGTATGCGGAATGTGCGTGCGCAGACTGCGGGAATAATAGCCAGTCTCGAATCGGTGTACGGAATACTGGCAGCCGCTGTTTTTCTTGGGGAAATACCGACTGCAAGGGAGATAATCGGTGGTGTCATAATACTTGGCACGGCCTTCTGCTCGTCATGGAGATCCGCAAGAGAAAGCAAGTAAAACTTTTCGCTGTAAATTGCTTATTTTCAATTAATTGTCTAAAACAATTCTTGACAACTTTTCCCAAGGAAGTATAATTGTTATAGTTGGTTCAACCTCTGGTATTACCAAAAAGAAGGCGGGAGAGGCATTTGAGTTCTGTAAAGGGATGTATTTTTAACATAGCTCACTATACGATACATGACGGTCCAGGAATACGTACAACCGTATTTTTGAAGGGCTGTCCTGCTCGTTGTCTCTGGTGCTGCAGTCCCGAGTCACAGAATTTTACACAGGAGATTCTTTTTCGCCCTTTTAACTGCGTCTCATGCGGAAAGTGTTTTAACACCTGTCAGAAAGGTGCCGTTCTCTTCGACAGAGGGGCAATGTCAGGCATTAACAGAGAAAGATGTATCTCTTGCGGTGAATGTTCTTCGGTATGTATGAATGACGCTCTTGTAATGAGCGGAAGAGATGTTGCCGCTTTGGAGCTGTTCGCCGAAGTCCGCAGGGATGAGCCGTTTTGGCAGCGTTCGCACGGAGGGGTCACTCTATCCGGCGGAGAGGTTCTGGCTCAGCCTCAGTTTGTTAATGAATTTCTTGATATATGCAATAAGCACTATGTTCATACAGCCATAGAAACGTGTCTTTTTGCCTCGAAAGAGACATTGGCAGAGATTGCCGAAAAGGTAAATTATATCCAGTTTGATATTAAGACGACAGATAGAAATAAGCACATAGAGATAACCTCTGTCGATAATGACGCTATTTTGGAAAATGCGGCATATTTGCTTAAAAGCGGCAAAGAGCTGCTTGTCCGTATGCCGCTTGTCCCGGGACTTAATGACAGCGAAGCAGAACTGCATGAGCTGGGCAGATTTATCTCTTCAAACAGAGAAGGTGCGTCTCTTGAACTTTTGCGCTACCACAGAATGGGAGTGGGGAAGTATGAGGAGCTTGGCAGAAAGTATAGGCTTCATAAAGTGAAAACTCCGTCAGACGCGGATATTGAACAAGCTGCAGAAATATTAAAAAGCTACCCTATTAATGTGATTTATAAATAAAAATAATGATATAGAGATATTTTGACGAGGGGGATTTAACATGAATGTTACCGCAGAAGAGAGAGCAAAAACTGTTTCACGCATTGCGGGTATGAAAAAACGTATGATTACCGACCGCCCAACGGAGCTTCTGCCGGAAAGAGCTCTGCTTGTCACGGAGGCTTATAAAGAATATGCGGCGGAGCCTGTTGTGATGAAGCGCGCCTATGCACTGCGAAAGATACTTGAGAATATGACACTTTTTATTGATGAGGGAGAGCTCTTTGTCGGACATCCTTCTCCAAAACCACGTTCGCCCATAGCCTGTCCCGAACTCGGGGCACGCTGGATTCTCGCCGACCTTGACAACTTTGCCACACGTCCCGCAGATGCTATTGGAGTTACGGACGAAAATAAGGAGATAATTCGTTCTTGTCTTATGGAGTGGCAGAACTGCTCTCTTGATGCTGTCGTCTCAGGGCTTGTTTCGGATGAAGCAAAGGCTGCTATCGCCGACGGAATGATTACTGTCGGAGCCCAAGGCACAGCTCACGGAAATATCGCCGTGAATAATAAGAAGCTTCTTGAAAAAGGTCTAAGAGGTATTATTGATGAGATAGATGAAAAGATAAATAATTTTGTGCCTAAAGATATCGAAGGCACCGGCAAGCTGACTTTCTGGAAAGCCGCAAAGATTTCCTGCGAGGCTGTTATAGCGTTTGCTCACCGCTATTCCGATTATGCCGCAGATTTGGCGTCAAAGACAGAGGATGAAAAGCGCAAAGAAGAGCTGCTGGAAATCAGCAGAATTCTTAAGAAAGTGCCGGAACATCCCGCCGAAACATTCCGCGAGGCTCTTCAGTCCGTATGGCTTATCTATGCCGTGACCCAGATAGAGGCTGACCCTCATGCCATGCTTCTCGGAAGATTTGACCAGTATATGTATCCTTACTACAAGAAGGATATTGAAAACGGAACTCTCACCGAAGAGCAGACAGTAGAACTTCTCTCTATGATATGGATAAAGTGCACTGCAATAATTAAGCTCATGGACTCTGTTACAACAAGGACTTTCGCAGGATTTCCCCTATTCCAGAATATAACACTGGCCGGTCAGGGAGCGAGAGGTGAAGATGTCTGCAACGAGCTGACGATTCACGTGATGGAAGCTGCCTCAATCGCACGTGTTCCCCAGCCCTCTCTTTCGTTCCGCTATCATAATAAGGTCAATCAGGACGCCCTGCTTAAGGCTTGTGAGACCATAAAAGAGGGGCTTGGCTATCCCGCAATTATGAATGACAACTGCATAATACCGAAACACATCATTCGCGGTGCTACCCTCGAAGAGGCTCGCGGCTACTGCATGAACTGTGTCGAGTCCGACATAGAGGGCGCATGCGACTCACGTTCAAACGGCGGTTATGTAAACTTCCCCAAGTGTCTGCTTCTTACGTTGAATGACGGAGCTGACATAAAAACCGGAAAGCAGATTGGGCCTAAAACCGGGAAGCTTGAAGATTTTAAATCGTTTGAAGATTTCATGGCTGCTTATGAAAAACAGATAGCACACTTTGTAAAGCTTATAGTCGATTCTTACGACCTTATAGACGGAGCTCACGCAGTTCACGCACCTGAACCCTTCACGTCCGCAATGCTCGACAACTGCATAGAAAAGGGGATTTCCCGTCAGGCAGGCGGAGTAAAGTACAATTTCTCGGGCATATTCGGAGTAGGCTTGGCATCAGTATCAGACGCTATTGCCTCCGTTCGCTCTCTCTGCTTTGACAATAAGAGTGTCAGCCCTGCGGATCTTATCGAAGCTCTTAAGAATAATTTTGAAGGAGCGGATGAGATAAAGCGTCTCTGCGAGAAAGCCCCTAAGTTTGGAAACGATGATGACTATGTTGACCTCATCGCAAGGGATGCGGCTCACATTTTCTGCAAAGAAGTCGTTCAGTATCCATGCATGAGAGGCGGTATTTACATACCTGAACTGCACTCAGTATCCACGCACGTTTACTTCGGCGAGATAACAGACGCTACACCGGACGGACGTCCTGCCGGAATTGCTTTCTCAGACGGAGCGTCTCCTGTCGGAGGGCGCGATGTAAACGGGCCGACATCGGCTGTGCGCTCCATGTCAAAGATAGACCACATGGAAGTTCTCCAAGGGGTACTCTACAACCAGAAATTCTCCCCGAGCGTGCTGAACAGCCATGAAGCCACGGCTCTTCTCAGAGACTACATAAGAACATGGTGCGACCTTGGCGGACACCACATCCAGTTCAACATAGTCTCATCGGAAGATCTTAAAGAGGCACAGGCGAACCCCGATGAATACAGAGATTTGATTGTCAGAGTTGCAGGCTACAGCGCGTACTTTGCGGAATTAAACGCTAATACACAAAATGAAATAATAGCCCGTACAGAATATGAAGAGATGGCATAAAATTAATTTTGGAGGTGTATATGATGGAAAATATTAAAGAACAGCCTAAATATATGGAAAGAGTCAACAGACTTAAAGCCAAGGTTTTCGATACATATCCCGAAATTGACCTTGAGGATGCGAAGCTCCTGACAGAGAGTTTCCTAGAGACTCAGGGAGAAAATATCGTTACGAGAAAAGCAAAAGCTTTTCTCAAGCAGTGCCGAGAGAAGAATGTTACAATATGGGATGACGAACTCATAGTCGGCAACGCAGGCAGCAAGATCAGAGGAGGAATACTTTCAGCCGATGTATGCTGGTCTGTGCTCGACAAAGAACTTGAAACGATAAACACGCGCGAATATGACAAGTTCCACCTCCGTGCGGAAGACAAGAAGATGTTTGAAGAACTCATCCGCCCCTATTGGAAGGGACGCTCCAACTACGAAGAGTGGCTTGCCCGCATTCCCGCCGACGTGGCGGCACTGCGCGACAACGGAGCTCTCTACATAGACAAGAAGGCTGTCCGCGGATGGGGTGAGGTAACTGCGGGCTACTCATGGTTTATTAACAACGGAGTCGAGGGCCTTGTGCAGAAGATAAATGCCCGCAAAGCCCAGCTTGATGCCACTGTCCCTGGAGACTATGAAAAAGAAATTTACTTGGATTCACTCCTCTATGTAGCGGAGGGAATGGTGACTCTTGCGGAGCGCTATGCGATAGAAGCAGAGCGCCTCGCCTCTTTGGAAAAAGACGGCAAGCGCAAAAAGGAACTTGAGCGCATAGCGGAAACATGCCGCAGAGTTCCAGCAAAACCTGCCAGAACCTTCATCGAGGCCATGCAGTCCTTCTACTTCTATCAGATTTGCATATTCATGGAGCAGAATGCCGCTGCCTACAACCCGGGACGTATGGACCAGTATTTCTATCCCTTCTACAAGTCCGACCTCGAAGAGGGAAGAATCACGCCGGAAGAAGCTCAGGAACTCTTTGACTGCCTCTGGGTCAAGTTCTCCGAACAGTGCCTCTTCCAGGATGCGAAGTCTGCGGAGTACGCTTCGGGCTATCCCATGTTTCAGAATCTCTGTGCCGGCGGAGTTGACCACAGAGGACAGGATGCCGTCAACGACCTTTCCTACATGATACTCCAGGCTACTATGGATACACAGCTCTATCAGCCCTCTCTCTCTGTTCGCTACAACATGGCCAAGAATCCCAACTCCTTCCTTCGCAAGATAGTTGAGCTTATGAGCCTCGGAACGGGATTCCCCGCATTTCATAACGACGAAGTCGGAATCCGCATGCTGATGAACAAAGGTATTCCTATCAGAGAAGCTCTCGACTGGAATCCGGGCGGCTGTGTAGAGACTAACCTTGCCGGCAAACTCCGCGGCTATTCGGCTCTCGCCGATATCAACCTCGGAAGCGTGGTGGAGTTCACTCTTCTGAACGGCATGTGCAGAAAGAGCGGCAAGCTCGCCGGAGCTCAGACCGGAGATCCTATGACATTCAAGACCTTCGATGATTTTATGAAAGCTCTTAAAGATCAGCTTCACTACATCATCAAAGTTGTCGTAAAGGCAAGCCACATAATAGATGAAATCTGCCTCAACCGTCCCGTTCCCGCACTCTCCATCAGCTTTGAAGAGTGCATAGAGAGCGCCAAAGACTACGCATGGGGCGGAGCAAAATACAACACAGGCAACGGAATAATCTGCATCGGAGTTTCCGACCTCATCAACAGCGCTGCCGCCATAAAGCACCTTGTCTACGAAACAAAGCAGCTCACAATGGCTCAGATGCTGGATGCTCTCTCATGCGACTTTGAAAACTGCGAAGATATATTGAAGCTCTGCAGCGAAGCTCCGAAGTACGGAAATGACGACGCGCGTGCCGATGATTTGGCGGCTGACCTCTTCACATACATTGCTGACGAGATAGAGAGCTACCGCAGCAAATTCGGAGTTATGACACCGGGAATACTTCCCGTATCGGGCA
>CAZNYN010000001.1:7056-131300 GCA_964577295.1 uncultured Synergistaceae bacterium
AGCTACCGCAGCAAATTCGGAGTTATGACACCGGGAATACTTCCCGTATCGGGCAACACGCCTTTCGGAGTTGAAGTAGGAGCTCTTCCTTCGGGACGCAGAGCGGGCAAGCCCCTCGCGGACGGAGTAAGCCCCAACGGAGGAACAGACCTTAACGGCCCGAGTTCCGTTCTGAAGTCAGTGGCAAATATTCCTCACGACCGCTACGTTCAAGGCACACTTCTCAACATGAAGCTTGCTCCGGAAATGCTCGCATCTGAAAACGGAATACAGCAGCTCATGGCGATGCTCAAGAGCCTCTGCTCCTTAGGTGTTTACCATGTGCAGTTTAACGTCGTAGACCAGAAGAAGCTCATAGAAGCCCAGAAGCATCCCGAAGAGTACAGAAATCTGCTTGTAAGGGTCGCGGGCTACACAGCTTTCTTTGTCGAACTCGGCAAAGATGTTCAGGACGATATAATTGCCAGAACTGTACAGACAGAAGACGGTTCCTGCATAACATGCGGCTAGAGCCATGCATGAAGGAAAAAGTGTAGGAAGCGTTCTCAGGATAGAGAAAACATCCATTCACGACGGGGACGGTCTGAGAACCGTCCTCTTCCTGAAAGGATGTCCTCTGCGCTGTATCTGGTGTTCTACTCCCGAATCTCAAAGCCCCCTCCCTGAAATAGGGCGTGTAGCGGAGAAGTGCACGTCATGCGGTGCATGTGTCAATGTCTGTAAAAGCGGCGCTCTTGCCGTTGATTCGGGCAGAGTTACTCATGACAGAAAAAAGTGTGTCGGATGTTTTGAATGCGTAAAAATCTGTCCAAATTCCGCCATTAAGCCTTACGGCATGAAAATGACATCTGCTCAGGCCGTGCGCGAAATAGCAAAAGATGAAATTTTCTACTTTCACTCCGGCGGAGGAGTAACGATAAGCGGGGGAGAGCCTCTTGACCAGACCGACTTTGTAAGGGAAGTTTTGGAAGGCTGCCGTGAGCGGGGCATAAACAGAGCTCTCGAAAGCGGCTTCTTCGCACCGTGGGAGAGAGTGGAAAAACTTCTGCCTCTCATTAACCTCCTTCACACGGACTTAAAACATGCCGACCCCGCTGAACACAAGAAACTCACAGGAGCGGACAACAAGCTGATACTGGATAACATAAAGAGAGCAGACGCTTCGCCTTACAGCTTTGACCTTGTTGTACGGACACCCCTCATACCTGGAATAAATGACTCGGAAGAAGCACTGGCTTTATCCGCCGAATTTGTAAAAAGCCTCAGAAAGCTAAAATTTATGGAGTTTTTGGCATATCACAGGTACGGCACAGAGACTTACAGAAATATGGGTATCGAATACCCCATTTGGGAGATAAAAACGCCCGACAGAGATTTTATGCTTGCAAAAGCACGTTTCTTTAAGGATATAGCAAAAGTTCCAGTAAGAATAAACGGAATACCGGTGGATTAAGTTTTTTATCATATTACTTACAAAACCGTGTCTCTGCTTAAGTGCAAAGGCGCGGTTTTATTTTTCACATTTGCTCTCTTGTGAGATAATATAGGCGGCAAAAATATCAATTAAAAATTTTTCGAGGGAGAGTCAGAATTATGAGAGCTTACGAGAGATTGCTTAAGTATGTTAAGATTGCAAGCGCTTCCGACCCTAAATCAGAATGCACTCCGAGCAGTGAGGGAATATGGGAGATTGCGCGCTTTCTCAAGCAAGAGATGGAAGAAATGGGGCTGTCCGATGTGTCGCTTGACGAAAAAGCCTACCTTTATGCCTCCATTCCGTCTAACATAGATAAAGATGTTCCCGTACTTGGTTTCATTGCACACATGGATGTCTCTTCCGATGCTCCTTCTGTGGACATCAAAGCAAGAGTCGCTGAAAATTATGACGGCGGAGAGCTGATTCTAAACGATAATCCTAAAATAATCCTCTCTCCGGACAAATATCCTTCGCTGAAGCGGTACGTTGGGAAAGACCTTGTCGTTACGGACGGGACGACTTTGCTTGGGGCAGACGACAAAGCAGGTATCGCGGAGATACTTACAATGGCAGAAACAATGCTCTCTGACCCCGGGATCAAGCACGGAAAAATTGTTATTGCCTTCACGCCCGATGAGGAGATAGGCAGAGGAGCCGATTTCTTTGATGTGAAGCGTTTCGGAGCGGACTTCGCCTATACCGTGGACGGGGGCGGTTTCGGGGATATCTCCTACGAAAGCTTTAACGCTATAAGTGCGAATGTCAAATTTACCGGAGTAGGTGTACATCCAGGCGCATCCAAAAATGTTATGGTCAATGCCCAGCTTCTCGCCATGGAACTTTTTTCCATGCTCCCCGTAGCTGAGCGCCCGGAATATACATCCGCCAGAGAGGGCTTCTTCCTGCTCACATCAAGCGGCGGAAATGTCGAAAACGCGTTTCAGAGCTATATCCTTCGCGACCATGACTATGCAAAGGTCAAACGCCGCATGGAAATTATGAAAAGCGCCGTAGCTTTTATCAATGACAAATATGGCAAGGGCAGTGCGGAAGCGGAATTTACGGAGACATACCGCAACATGGCGGAAGAAGTTATGAAGTATCCCTTCATGGTTGATATAGCCGTTCAGGCGGTAAAAGACGCGGGGGGAAAGCCCGAGATAGACCCCATTCGCGGCGGAACGGACGGATCGAGGCTTTCCTTCATGGGGCTGCCGTGCCCTAACCTCGGCACGGGAAGTCACAGCCATCATGGCAGAGCGGAGTACGCATGTGTCCAGGCAATGGATGACATTGTCTCATCTCTCCTGAATATAGCTGCATCTTACGCTAAGCTTGAAGGAGTAAAAAAGGCGTAAAGAAGAATTTTGCTTGCGGCTTTAGGCTATTTTAAGTCCAAGCATCTTTGCAAGCTCGACAGCCTGCAATGCGCTGACGGTAAGGCCTCTGAGCTCCGAATATGTGTCGGAAAGAGTAATCCCGTCTATGTTGC
The DNA here is from genome assembly GCA_964577295.1 of uncultured Synergistaceae bacterium. GTDB lineage: Bacteria > Synergistota > Synergistia > Synergistales > Synergistaceae > CAZNYN01. The sequence continues at coordinate 10,026 of CAZNYN010000001.1, forward strand.
ATGTAGAAAAATCCATGCCGCGGAGCTTTGCCTTGAAGAAATCGGCACGCGACAGGTCCGACTCACTAAAAATGCTTTTTTTGAATTCAGCTTCTGAAAATACGGACTCCGTGAAGGCGCACCTTTCGGCCGCAGCGGAGTCCATTATTACTTTAAAAAAATTTGCATAGGCAAAGGTGCTGTCCTCCATTTTCACATCTTTGAAAAGAGCCTCCGCAAAATTGCTGCCGATAGCCTTGGACTCCTTTATCGATACATTTTTCCAGTACGATGATGTAAAGCTGCAATTCGATATATCACAATTTATAAATGATGTATTATAAAATCTTACAGACTTCATATCGCATGAAATTATTCTGCACTTGCTGAAAGTTACAGATGTGAACTTGAAACAGGATAAGTCAGCACATTCCAACACTTCATTTTCAATTGCCGCGTCCTCTATGAAATTATCGTCTCTTTCAGCTGCGGCAATTAGTTCCGATATCATGGCGGTTATGCCTCTGCAAGCTCCTTGAGAAAGGCGGACACGGCGGCATCGGCTATCTCTGCATCAACGGCTTCCGCAGCCCCGCTTACTCCGAGCGCTCCTTCTGTAACTCCGTTTATGCGCACGAGCTTGCCTCCGCCCATCAGACAAATGCTTGCGTCATAGCGAAGCGAGACAAGTATGCCGTCGGGCTTTTTTACCAGATATGAAAGCTCCTTTGTATCGGAATCTGTTCTGAGAGCAGTGACGGCCTTTCTCTGCGCATATTCCACGCACTCTGTCTCTTCTATGTCCATATTCAAAAAGGCGAGCAATGTGCTGGTCGCGTCAAATACGGCAATGGCCAGCTTTTCGCCCCTTTTTGATGCCTCTTCTCTTGCTTTCTCTGCTAATTTCAGTGCGGAATAGAGGTTCATGTTTTTCTTCCTTTCCGGTGTGCAGCAATATCTTTTCTCTTAAAAAATAAGGGTTAAGTCATCCCTGCGAGATTACTCAACCCTTAATTTTATTTTTTTGCTCTTAATTTTTTTACGAATCGACCTATGCGCTTCATTGCTTCCCGCAGTTCGTCAAGTGAGTAAGCGTAGGATATTCTTACATGCTTGTCTCCGCAGTTTCCGAAGGCGGAGCCGGGAACTACCGCTACATTTTCCTCCATAAGCAGAGCGGTGGAAAATTCTTCTGAAGTCATTCCAAACTCGGATATATCGGGGAATACATAGAAAGCTCCGTATGGTTCAAAACATGGAAGATCCATTTTACGGAAGGAATCCATGAGGTAGCGCCTTCTCTGATTGTAAGAGTCCCTCATCACCTTTATGTCCTTATCTCCGTCGCGCAGTGCAGCCACGGCTGCATACTGGCTTGTCGTGGGAGAGGACATTATTGCGAACTGATGAATTTTCAGCATGTACTCTGTTATGCAGGCAGGAGCCAGAACGTATCCCAGACGCCATCCCGTCATTGCGTAGGCCTTTGAGAATCCGTTGATGAGAATAGTCCTTTCCTGCATTCCCGGCATTGCCGCTATGCTAACGTGTTCTCCGTGGTAAGAGAGCTCCGAATATATCTCGTCGGTAATGACAACCAGATCGTGTTCTATTATCAAGTCTACAAGAGGTTCAAGATCCTTGCGCTCCATTATCGCCCCTGTGGGGTTATTGGGGTAGGAAATCATAAGAGCCTTTGTCTTTGGCGTTATTGCCGCTTCAAGCTGCTCCCTCGTGAGGCGGAATTCCGTCTCGGCGCTGAGAGCAACCGTAACGGGAACGCCGTCCGCCAGAGTTATGCAGGGCTGGTATGAAACAAAGCACGGCTCGGGACAGATAACCTCGTCGCCGGGATTGATTATCGCGCGCAGTGCAATGTCTATGGCCTCGCTGCCGCCGACAGTTACAATGACTTCGCTTTTGCTGTCGTATGTCAGGCCGTAGCGGCGCTTGATGTAAGAGCATATCTCATCACGAAGCTCCGCAAGCCCCGAATTTGAGGTATAAAATGTCTTTCCCTGCTGAAGAGAGTACATACCCTCTTCTCTGATATGCCATGGAGTGTCAAAGTCGGGTTCGCCGACTCCCAGAGATATTACATCTGGAATTTCGTTTGCTATATCAAATAGCCTCCTTATTCCTGAAGGCTTTAAGCTTTTTACCTTGTCGCAGATTACATCTCTCACGGGGCAACGACCATCCTCATATCTTTTTTAGCTTCAACAAACATCGCTCCGTGGTCCTTGTACCTCTTGAGGACAATATGAGTGGCAGTGCTGTTGACCTCGTCAATGACAGCCAGCTTTGATGATACAAAATGGGCTATCTCCTTCATTGTTGCTTTCTTTAAAATTACGGTGAAGTCATAGCCGCATGCGGACATAAGGTATAGTGATTCAACCTCGGGAAACTGATATATTTTCTTTGCTATTGCGTCGTATCCCTTGCCCCTTTGAGGATTGACCTTCAGCTCAATCAAAGCCGAGATTTTTTCATCATCGGTCTTTTCCCAGTTGATGGATGCATGATAGCCGCAAATGATATGTTCCTTCTCCATCTTTGCTATTTCGGAGACGACATCTTCCTCCGCAAGTCCGAGCAAAACGGCAATCTCCGCAGCGGCAAGCTTCGCGTCCCTTTGCAGCAGTTCCAAAATTTTTTCCCTGTTCTTGCCTTCCATATATCAGCCCTCCCAATCACAATGATATAAGCACATATTTTCATCTCTTATACAGAATCAGTCAAGGGATATGTTCTGCATATTTTGTCCTTATGCGAAAAAATAATGAGCATCTCCATAGTTTTTTTGCCGATGTTTGTCTACCTAATGTGGAGATTTCTGTATCTTCCCATAATAACTATGTCTGTCAGTTTACCGTCTGTAATAGTGGCGTATTTTTTCAGCCCTTCGCGTTCAAATCCGAGAGCTTCGTAGAGGTGTATGGCGCGGCTGTTCTCTGCCGCCACTTCAAGCTCCACCCTTTTAAGCAGAAGCCACTTGTCTGCCAGTTCGAGCAGCTGCGTGAGTATTGCTCTGCCAATGCCCATGTTTTGGTAATCTGTGTGGACAATAAGGCTGATATCCGCGCTGTGCCTCATCCTGTGTTTAGGTGCCACGTGCAGACCTCCGAGGGCTGCGACCTTTAAAACTCCGTCCGTGTCAACCTCGGCCGCAAGCATGTGGTCATTTGAGCCGAAAGACCTGATCACTGCTTCCGTATGTGAGAGAGGTTCCGAAAATAGTGTGGGTATTGTCTCCATGACACCGCGCATTGCGCGTATCTCGTTTACATCGCGAATGTCTGTGGGTTCAAGCGCTCTGATTCTGTATTTTACTGTCATATACCGAACCTCTCTTCCCAATCCTGCTCTTTAAAGCCTGTGAGAACAAAATTGTCGGATACAAGTATCGGGCGCTTTACAAGCATGCCGTCCGATGCCAGTATTTTAATCTGTTCTTCTTCACTCATTTCGGGAAGTTTTTTCGAGAGTTCAAGTTCTTTGTACTTCAGGCCGCTTGTGTTAAATAATTTTTTAAGAGGTAAGCCTGTTTTTTTATGCCACTCTTTTATTTCGGCGGCAGTGGGATTGTCGGTTTTTATATCGCGGAAATCGTAGGAAATTCCGTTTGTATCAAGCCATGCACGGGCTTTTTTACATGTTCCTCAGGCCGGATAACAGACAAATAACATAGAATAGCCCCCTCTGTTTGATGTGGTCAAAGCGCGGTTTTAGAATGGCTTCGCCTGTTTTGATTATATCATTATAACAATGCGGAAGAACATCGTCCGTAAGATGTGTTCTTCCGCATATCAGAGCCTGAGTTTTGCTTTACAGACTAGTGGCAGGAATGCCCTCCGCAGCCGTGGCACGGGCCTTCGTGCTCTTCGTGTTCGTGTGAATGGTGGTCGCATTCGGCATCGGGGTCGTCGTGAAGGCTGCCGCCGATAAAGCTTTTAACTGCCTCTTCGATATTGCCGCTGACACCTGAAATGAGGTCTATGCCGGCTTCCGCAAGGACGTTTTTGGCTCCTCCGCCTATACCGCCGCATATAAGAAGGTCAACACCGTTTTCGCGAAGGAAGCCGCCCAGAGCAGAGTGTCCGCTTCCTTCCGCATCAATCATCGAGTGGGAAGAGATGTTGCCGTCCTTTATGTCATATACGGCGAAGAATCGTGTGTGGCCGAAGTGCTGGAAGATTTCGCCGTTTTCATCGGCAGTGACTGCAATACGCACATCTTTCATTTTTTTCTCTCCTATGCTTTCTACTGTTTCTACAGCAAAATCAAGGCCGTGTCCATTGTATTTTTCTATGTCGCCGCTGTCGCAGAGGGATGCCGTAGTCGGGTCGAGGGGGAGCTTTGCAAGTACCTTTATGCCGTGTTTTGCGGCTATTGCCTCCACGTTGCTCTCTCCGAATATTTTTATCTCCTTGCCGCAGTCGGGGCACTTAACGCAACTCATATTCTCTATAATTCCAAGGAGCGGCACATTCATCTGCTCTGCCATTCTCACTGCTTTTTCAACAATCATCGATACCAGTTCCTGCGGTGACGTTACAATGATTATTCCGTCAAGAGGCAGGGATTGATAGACTGTGAGAGGGACATCTCCGGTGCCCGGAGGCATGTCTACAAACATATATTCCACGCCTGTCCATATTACGTTGCTCCAAAACTGCTTAACAACATCTGCGATGGCAGGGCCGCGCCATATAACGGGGGCAGATGTGTCCTGAAGCAGAAGGTTGACCGACATGATATCCGTACCGCCTCTGCTCGTTACGGGAACTATGCCCTGATCGTTTCCCTTAGCCATTACATTGAGACCAAAAGCTTTGGGGATTGACGGGCCTGTGATGTCGGCATCAAGTATAGCAGTCTGATGTCCGCGCCTTTGCATCTCTACGGCCATAAGGGATGTGACGAGAGATTTTCCGACGCCCCCCTTGCCGCTCACTATTCCTATGACTTTTTCGACTGTGCTCAGCGGGTGCAGGTCTACTTTGAAACTGCGTGAAGAACAGTCTTCGCCGCAGCTTCCGCACTCATGTGTGCAGTTTTCACTTTCACTCATAACTATGCATCTCCCTGTTGATTTATATTTTGTAAACGAAACTTGCATCGGCTGCATTCGGCTCTGCCTCTGCATCCGCTTTCCGCTATTTCATAGCTGCCTCCGTTGATAAAGATGCCCTTGCCGCCGCAGAGAGCCTCTGCCACCTTGGCTCTTGCGGAGTATATTATGCGCTGAAAAGTTCCGCGCGATATTCCCATCATCTCTGAGGCTTTGTCCTGGTCCATGGATTCGAGGTCGCAGAGGCGTATGCTTTCAAGCTCCTCCACGGAAAGAGTCACAAAGGCGTCTGTGCCGTACTCGGGCGTGAAGCGCAAAGCTTTGGGTTCGCAGCACACTCTTCTGCACTTTACAATTCTCGCCATACGCTCACCTTCTTCTGAAATTACGTGCATATGCACACTGATAATATAATGGGCATATGCACATTAGTCAAGGAAAATTTTATATTTTTAATAGACAAGAGCCGCCCCAAAGGACGGCTCTCGAAAATTATTTTGGCTGCTCGGAAGTTTTGTTACTCGGCGACTCCTACAATTATGTGTGATGCCTTGATTATTGCTGTTACTGCTTTGCCTTCCGCAAGGGCGAGCTTCTTCTCGCTTTCGCATGTTACGACTGCGACGAGCTCTTCGCCGCCCTCAAGCTTGACGGATATTTCGCTGTTAACCGCTCCGGTCTTTACTGCTGAGACAGTGCCTTTGAGTGTGTTGCGCGCAGAGAGCTTTATTCCGTTTAAATCTGTCGCAAGTATCACCCATGTCGCCTTTACAAGAGCAATTGCTTCCGTTCCGACTGCGAGCTTAAGATTGTCTGTGCTTGTTGAAGTAATTATTGCGGCAAGTTCTGTGCCTCCAGCAAGTTTGATGATTATCTCATCGTTGACTGCGCCCTTTTTTATCGATTTGACTATGCCTTTAAACTGATTCCTTGAACTTGTAAGCATGGACAGTTCCTCCTTGTAGAATAAATGATTATTGTAATAATATTATGTTAGAATTTTCTTTACAAGAGCACTTTTGCCTATGCCCTAACATGATTTATATTTTTGCCGCTCTTGATGCGTTAAGTACAGCGAGCAGAGCCACACCTACGTCCGCGAATACCGCTTCCCAAAGTCCAGCTTCGCCCGATACTCCCAACACAATAAAGAGCAGTTTAATTCCAAGAGCTGCGGCTATGTTCTGTCGGACAATTCCGCGTGTCTTTGCCGCAATAGTAATTAAGTCCGCTGCCTTTGAAGGAGAGTCGTCAAGGATAACCGCGTCTGCCGCCTCAACTGCAGTGCGCGAGCCTAGCCCTCCCATTGCAACTCCTATCCCTGCGGAGGCGAGAACCGGTGCGTCGTTTATTCCGTCCCCTACAAACATAGTTTCGAGTAGTGCTCCGTGCGATATCTTTTCGAGGGCATAGACTTTCTCATCTGGAAGCAGCTCTGCTTCGTATCCGTCCAGTGCCAGCTCGTGCGATACCCTCTTTGCTTCTGCTCTTCTGTCTCCGGTCAGCATATATATTTTCCCTATGCCGGATTTTCTCAGTTTTTGAGCGGTGCTGAGAGAGTCTTTCTTTAATGAATCGGCCAGAAGTATATATCCTGCGTATATGCCGTTTCTGAGGACATGCACGGATGTACCTCTTTCTTCCGTGTTGTGAGCGATTCCCGTAATATCGGAAATGAACGCTGCACTTCCCGCGTATATCGTCTCTTGTCCATTCTCGTACTTTACTCCCTTGCCCGGAATTTGGGATATTTCAGCTCCTTCAGGCGGCACTGTGATGCCGGCTTCCGCGCTTATCGATTTTGCTATCGGGTGGGTGGAAGCGCATTCTGCAAGAGCGGCGCAGGTGAGCAGATCTTCCTTTGACGTTCCGTCTGCGGGAACGATTTTTATAACTTTAAACACTCCCTCTGTGAGAGTCCCCGTCTTGTCAAAGACAGCCGTCTTTATATTTTTTGCGGCGTCAAAGACGTATGCGCCTTTAACGAGTATTCCTCTTTTGGACGCTGCGCCTATTCCACCGAAGTATCCGAGCGGAATCGAGATAACAAGAGCGCAGGGGCATGATACGACAAGCAGCACAAGCGCCTTATAGAGCGAATCCGAGAACTCTGCATCAGTGGCAAGAGGCAGGATGAGTGCGGTAAGAAAGGCTATTGCGAATACGGAGGGAGTGTACCATTTTGCGAATTTTGTGATGAATTTTTCAACAGGTGATTTTCGGGAGGCTGCATACTGCACCATTTCAAGTACTCTGGATATGGCGGAATCTTCAAACGGTCCCGATGCTTCGACTATAATCATGCCGTCAAGGGCAAGAAAACCGCCGCTGACCTTCGTACCGCATGAAGCGGAGAGAGGCAGGGATTCCCCGGTTATGGACGATGTATCGAGGTATGAAGAACCGCTTACGATAATGCCGTCCGCAGGTATTTGTTCGCCCGGCAGCACTTGAATCCTGTCACCTTTTACGATTTCGGAAAGAGCTGCTTCTTTTACACCCTCCGCTGTTATAACCCGCGCATAAGATGGTTTGCGTGCCAAAAGGGATCGTATGGATTTTCGCGAATTTGATGCGGCTTTTTCCTGAAAAGCTTCTCCCAAGCGGTAGAAGAGCATGACTCCGACTGCTTCGGATGCGGCGCCTATAGCCAAAGCCGCAAGAGAGGCAAAGCCCATCAAGGTGAACTCGTTGAATATGTCTCCTTTTTTCAGGAAGAAAAACATCTCTTTAAGTACGGGTATTCCCGATGCGAGGTACAAGAGAGCGTAGAGTGCGAAAATTATTCCGCCGTTGTTCTCAGTTTTGAAGAAGTGTTCATAGATGAGTGTTGCTGCGAAGATTGCGCCTATTGCAAGAAGTTGTCTTATCTCTTTTTTGAATGAGTCTGAGTTGTCTTCTGTCTCTTCAAAAATATCCGCCTGCTCACAGCATGAGCAGGAATGAGGTTGCCCGTCCTCGTCGTTCTCTCCCGTGTCGTCCGGCGATTTCGTTCCTGTTTTCTCGGATGAGAATGAGCAGGATGGCTCTTTTTTGGGTTCTGTGCCGCATGATGAGCAGCATTTGCTTCCCGGTGTGATGACATGTTCGTGGCTGTGAGAATGGGAATGTTCATGACATACGCATGAGTGTCCGTGTTCTTCGTGTTTCAAATGTATTTCCTCCTTTTTAAAATTGGCCAGGCGAAGCTCTTCACTTCGCCCGACCCGGTTATTCTATGCAAATTTTATTGTATCGCCTGTTTTAACTTTGCCGCCCTTTATGACTTTTGTGAATATTCCCTTTTTGGGCATTATACACTCACCTGTCTGCTTGAAGACCTCGCAGCCGGAGTGGCACTCCTTGCCTATTTGGGAGACTTCCAGAAGTGTTTCTCCGACAGAGAGCATATCTCCGATCTTCAGCAGACTGAGGTCAAAGCCCTCTGTTGTAAGGTTTTCGGCAAAGCTTCCCGGTACAAGAGTCGGGAGCTTTGTCATCATGGTGCGGATATCTTCCATCGATATCAAGCTGACTTGCCTGTGAGCAAATCCCATGTGAGCATCACCTTCAAGGCCCAGCCCCTCAACAAGGACACCTTCGCGGACATCCTTTTTAATCATTCCTTTTTCGGGGGCGGAGCAGACGGCTATTATCCGTCCTTCCATTTCCTCTCTATTCTGCAACGCGGTGATCCTCGCTTACGAATTTTTCCTCTTCTTCCTCGTGAGCTTCCGCGCCGCCGCACGAGCCGCCGCACCCGAGGCATGTCGAGGGGAGCTTAAAGCCTTCGGGAAGTTTTCCCGTCTTACGTCTGAAATAGTCAGCCACAGCGGCTTCTATGCCTTCCTGAGCGAGCAGGGAGCAGTGGAGCTTTGCGGGGGGAAGTCCGCCCAGCGCTTCCGCGACATCTTTGTTGTTTATCTTCATAGCTTCGGAGATTGTCTTTCCCTTTGCCATTTCCGTGACCATTGAGCTTGTTGCAATTGCTGCCGCGCAGCCGAATGTTTCAAATTTAATGTCTTCTATTACTTCATCATCGTTTATCTTGAGGTATATTTTCATAACGTCGCCGCATTTGGGGTTTCCGACTTCGCCTATTGCGTTCGCGTCATCAAGTTTGCCTGCGTTGCGCGGATGCATAAAATAGTCGACTACTTTTTCGTTGTACATTTATTCCATCTCCTCTTTAGTGAATGGCTGTATTAGCTTTTTTTGTAGAACGGAGACATCGCGCGCAGCTTCTCGACTATCGGCGGGAACTGCTCAAGTACGTAATCGATGTCCTCATCGTTGGTGTCTTTGCTCAGTGTCAGACGCACTGAACCATGAGCCGTGGCATGGTCAAGTCCCGTAGCCAGCAGTACGTAGCTCGGTTCAAGGCTGCCCGATGTGCATGCGGAACCGCTTGATACTCCTATGCCTGCGTAGTCCATAAGGAGAAGCATTCCCTCTCCTTCGATATATTTGATGCATACGCTGACATGGTAGGGAAGGCGTTCTGTTCTGTGTCCCGTGAGCGTGCTTTCGGGTATTCTCTCAAGTAGTCCGTCTATAAGCTTGTCGCGCAGGCGTCTCTCGTTGTCTATCTCTCCGTTTACGAGACGATCCGCCGCAAGTTCCGCTGCCATGCCGAATCCGACTAGCCCGGGTGTATTTTCCGTGCCGGAGCGAAGTCCGAATTCTTGTCCGCCTCCGTGAACGACAGGCGAGAGCTTCAGGCCCTTACGGACGTAAAGAGCGCCGACTCCTTTGGGGCCGTACATTTTATGGGCCGCCATAGTCATCATATCTATGGGGAGCTCTTTCATATCAATCTTTACGTGTCCCGTTGCCTGAACACCGTCCGTGTGGAATAAGACGCCGTGTTTGCGGCATATTGCACCGAGTTCCGCTACAGGCTCGATGGTACCGATTTCGTTGTTGGCGAACATTATCGACGTAAGGAATGTATCGGGGCGAATGGCTGCTTCCAGCTCCTTAGGGTCAACCATGCCATATTTGTCTACCGGAAGAACAGTAAAGTCGTATCCCATTTTGCCGAGCCATCTTACTGTGTCGAGAAGAGCGTGATGCTCTATTGCGCTTGTGATAATATGTCCGCCCTTTTCTTTTCTTGCCCAGGTTGTTCCTTTTATTGCCAGGTTGTCGGCTTCACTGCCGCCGCCCGTGAAAATAATATCCTTGGGCTCTGCTCCGATGAGTTCCGCTACCTGAGCGCGGGCTTTGTCGACTCCCGCTCTTGCATCGCGGCCCCATGCGTGGAGGCTGTTGGGGTTTCCGTAAGTTTCGGAGAAGTAGGGGAGCATAGCCTCTAAAACTCTTTTATCAACCTTTGTTGTTGCGGAATTATCCAGATAAACTTTACGTGGTGTCATTGCATGTCACCTCTTAATATAATTTTTGTTATTTATTTTTTTCTGCCGCAGGTGCATTGCATCAAACGGCAGGTATTCTCCGATTGTTTTACCAAATCCAGAAAGGTCGTCCCGTCATAGACAGCCTCGAGAGCTTCACGCGCCTTATCCCAGAGTGGGCGGAAGACGCAGTCGCTGTAAAAGTCACAGTCATCATTGATTCCGGCCGTGCATTCTACCGGTCCGAGCGGCCCCTGTACAAATCTTATAACTTCTCCTACAGTGATAGAGTCGGCCTGGCGCGATAAAAAATATCCTCCGTCTTTGCCTCTCTGCGAATCAACAAAGCCTGCGCCTTTAAGGCTGTTCAGAATATTTTCCAGAAAGCGCACGGGAATGTTTTGAGCTTCCGCTATTGCTCCGATCTTTTGCGGACCTTCATCCATGTGCAGCGCCAATTCGTATATGGCTCTCAGTGCATATTGACATTTCTGTGTTATAGCCATAATCCTCACCATCCCTACTGACTTGGTGTAGATTACAGCGATACGGAAAAAATGTCAATAGATAAAATACCTGACAAATTTTATTTTTTGATGTCGCATCCTGAGAAGAGGTGCAGATTCATAGCTCCCGACATATGTTCGAGCATCCTCATGCCGCCGACGCTGTTGCCTCTTTCGTCAAGGGCAGGGCCGTAGACTGCTATTCCCATGCTTCGTTCTACGGGGGAGAGTATGCCGCCGCCGACACCGCTCTTTGAGGGGATGCCGACTTTTATAGCAAATTCACCCGAACCGTCATACATGCCGCAGGTGAGCATAAATGTCTTTACAATGCGGACTATCCAGCCTTCGATAAGTCTCTCGTCCGTCATGGGGTTGACACCGTTGTTTGCAAGTATAAGGGCGTATGAGGCAAGATCTTTTGTGGTTACGTTCATGGAACACATCCTAAAATATGTGTCGAGGGTTTCTTCTACATCCTTTTCGAGTATATTTTCGCTCTTCATCCAATATGCCATGGAACGGTTTCTCATTCCCGCCTTTTTCTCGGAAAGATATACGGATTTATTCAATTCTATTTCGTCATTCATACAGAGTTTTCTTGTTAGGGCGAGAATATCTTCAAAGGGGTTCTTTCCGGGAATGCACGATGTTACGGCGATAGCTCCGGCATTTATCATCGGATTTAAGGGTCGGGCCGTCTTTGTCTCCAGTTTGACTATGGAGTTGAAGGAGTCTCCCGTAGGCTCAAGGCCGACTTTGGAAAATACCTGTGTGTAGCCTGCTTCCTTCAGGGCCAATATGAGGGAGATTGTCTTTGATATGCTTTGAATCGTGAATTTCCGCTGCCACTCTCCGACGTGGAAGTGTTCGCCGTCGGGTGTTATCACAGATGCGCCGAGATGTGACGGGTTTGCTTTTGAAAGTTCGGGAATGTATGTCGCTACCTTTCCGTCTTTCAAAGACATTTTGCCGTGCTCGTATGCTTTGTTCAGTACATCCTGAATCATTGATCTTTGCCCCTTTCGAATTTAATGCCAATGCTCTATATTTATCAAAAGGCCAATCCGCATCCTTTGCTGATGTGTACGGATTGGCCTTTCTAATTTTTTGTGTATCGGCTAAAAGCCGCCCTCCCTTGAACGGAAAAGTTCGTCGTATGTTCCTGGCATTTGCAGTTTTTTCCGGAGCTGTATCTGGGGCATACCGACAACGACTATTCCCGAGGCTTTGTCAACGTGATAGCGCTTTGCGTCCTCTTCAGGGTCGAATCCGATGGATGTTCCGGGCGGGATTATATTGTGCGCGTCCACTATGACTCTGCGCAGACGGCAGTTTCTGCCTATTTCGACGTTCTGTCCTATTATCGATTCCTCTATGACGGAACCCGGGTTTATAACGCAGTTTCTCGAAAGTACGCTTTTGCGTACATATGCGCCCAGGACGCGGCTGGCTTCCGCACGGAGGCATCCGTCTACGGAGCAGGAGTGGTTCTCCGCTGGGTATGTGAATCCGGGAGGATCGGAGAAGGAGACTGTTCTTATCGGCCACTGAGAGTTGTATAGGCTCAGCGCGGACGGATGACGCAGAAGATCCATATGAGCTTCCCAGTAAGCCTTGATGCTGCCTACATCTTTCCAATAAGGCTTGTCATCGCCCGGAAGAACATTTGTGGAGAAGTCGTACGCCATAAGCTTATGCGTCTTAAAAAGCCTCGGCAGGATATCCTTGCCGAAGTCGTGAGAACTGTCTGTTCTCTCATTGTCAGAAAGAACGGACTCTTCGAGAATTTCCCTTTCGAATATGTAATTTCCCATGGAGACAAAGCTGAAGCCGGGTTTGCCCGGAATTTCCGGCGGATTTTCGGGCTTTTCGACAAAATCTATAATGCGGCCCGATTCGTCTGTGGCAATACATCCGAACTGGCTTGCTTCAGAAGAAGGGACAACATAGGCGGCAACTGTTATATCGGCGCTGTTATCCATGTGATATGCCAACATCTGTTCCACGTCCATCTTATAGACATGATCCGCCGCGAATATGCACACTCTGTCTGCGTCAAAGAGAGTTACGAGGTGCATGTTCTGAAATATGGCATCGGCAGTTCCCTCGTACCATCTGTCTCCGTCCCACATCTGGGCGGGGACCACGTTGACAAAGAAGTCGCGTCCGCGGAGGGCGCTTCCGAACTGCCAGCCTTTGCCTATGTGCTCGTGCAGAGATTGGCTCTTAAATTGTATAAGGCAGTAAATAGAAAAAAGGCCGCTGTTTACCATATTGGATAGAGCAAAGTCAATAATTCTGTACTTAGCGGCAAAAGGGACGGCGGGTTTCGCCCTATATTTTGTCAAAGGCATTAACCTTTCGCCCTTGCCTCCCGCCAGAACCATTCCCAAAACTCTGCCATACTTGCCGTGTATCATGGTTCGAACCTCCTTTTATCAAAGCGTGTAAGGCTTCGCGCTAAAAGATTCTATTCTTGACGTAAAGTTTATCATAAATATCATATAATATGTCACTTTTCTATTAATCTGAAGTTAATACATCATTATATAATTTTGCATATTCTTTAGCAGAAGAATCCCATGAAAAATCTTTTGTCATCGCATTTTTTACAATGCACTTCCAGCGATCTCCGTCCCTTTTTGCGCCGAGAGCTCTTGCAAGGGCTGTGGAAAGTTCCTCGATGCTGTAATCGGTGAATAAAAATCCGTTCCCGTCGGCAGAACCGTCCGCATCTATTACCGTGTCGGCAATTCCGCCTGTGGCTCTTGCCACCGGTATTGTGCCGTATGCAAAGGCAATAAGCTGCGAAAGTCCGCAAGGTTCAAAGAGCGACGGCATAAGCAGTATATCTCCGCCCGCATAGGCTATGTGGGCCGTTTTTTCGGAAAAACGTGTTATAGCGTATACGGATTTTGGGTATGATGCCGCAAATTCCGTCACTTTTCTGTTATACATCTCATTTCCGGAACCTATTATTACAAAATTAATGTCGTAAGGCAGGAATCTTTTTGCCGCATCCAACATAATGTCTATCCCTTTTTGTTCCGTGAGGCGTCCTACAAAGATAACAGTCGGGAGCGATGGGTCTTCAAAACCGGCCTCTTCCGCGAGCGCGTCTTTACATGCCTCCTTGCCTCTCATGTCGGACTGAGAGAAAGCGGCGCTTATAAATTTATCGCCGGAGGGGTTCCACACATCGTAGTCGAGGCCGTTTATTATGCCTCTGAGTTTATTCTTGTGTTCGAGCACAACTCCGTCAAGTCCGAAACCTCCGCTCTGTGTCTGTATATCCCATGAATAGCTGGGGCTGACTGTGGTGAGTGCTTCGGCGGAGAGAATCGCCCCCTTCATGAGATTGAGCTGCCCGTAAAATTCCATACTGTCCGTGTCAAGAGGGGAGAAACACTCTTCCGAGAGCCCCCAGCCCGCTATTACATCCTGTGAAAATAGTCCTTGGTGAGCAAGATTGTGAATAGTGAATACCGTGTCATATTCACCGTTGAATTTTGAATAGTACTTGTGCCAGCGGAGTGCCGCAGGAACGAGTGCGGAAGTCCAGTCGTGAGCGTGCAGAAACTGCGGTTTCCAGCCTGTCACGGCGGGAAGTTCAAACGGAGCGTATGAGAGGAATACAAAAGGCAGAGCCGTTGTTTCATTTATCCTTTCAGGGTATAAATATGGATTGGAGAAAAGCTCGGGCTGTTCGAGCAGATATACGTGAGTTCCTCCTACAACGGCCTCATACACATCCGCAGTCCACGCACGCCAGTCGATGGCAACGGATATTTGTCCCAGTCTCTCTCTGTTCAGGTATCCCATGTTCGCGGCTCTCTCTATAACTCCTGGCCATGCGGGCATGAGGACTCGTGCGTCTATATCCAGCCCAACAAGGGCCTTCGGAAGAGAGCCCGCCACATCGGCAAGACCGCCTGCCTTTGCAAGCGGAGCGCATTCGGCCGAGACATGGAGCGTTCTTATTGAAAAACTCTTTGGCGTCATCATATCAATGCCCCCTGAATACAGTGCCATACGCTTTTTCGCAGTATTCGCGCACCACTCTGTGTGTGTTGAAATAGCTCGCGTTTATCGATATGGCCGACTTCATCATATATATCCATTTTTTTCTGTCTCTGTAATAAGTAGGTAAAACAAACTCTTCCAGTTTGTCATAGAGGCTTGATGCGTCCGCGGACTCATCATAGCCGTTCATGTCGTTCTCCTTAGGTTCAAGTCCTATGCCCCAGCCGGTCACGCCTTCGATGCATCCCTCTATCCACCATCCGTCAAGGATTGAAAAATTCATAACTCCGTTGTGGACGCACTTCATTCCGCTTGTTCCGGAAGCTTCGCGCGGACGCACGGGAGTGTTTAGCCAAAGATCCGTACCTGATGTCAGCAGCTTCGCGGGTGCCATATTATAATTCTCCAAAAATATGACTGGAATCTTTTTGCCCAATTCTTTAGAGACGGTGCAAATTTTTTGGAGCACATCCTTGCCGGGTTCATCGTGAGGATGCGCTTTCCCGGAGAATACCAACTGAAGCCTGCCCCCCCCTATCTCGAGAAGGCGTTTTATATCGGAAAAAATCAAATTTGCTCTCTTGTATGTAGCTGCTCTTCTTGCAAAGCCCACAGTGAGAATATCGGGGTTGAGCTGTTCTCCCGTTTCTTCAAGAATATGCGCGAACAGCTTCATCTTTGCCGCCTGGTGTGCTCTCCAGACATCATCGTCTTTCAGCTTTACTGCCTGCATAAGCCTGCTCGGATCATTGCGCCAGCCGGGGATGTTCTCGTCATAGAGCTTAGCAAAACAGGGAGATGTCCAAGTCGCAGAATGCACCCCGTTTGTTATCCAGTCGATATTTTCGTCCGAGAACATGGCCCTGCTCACTTCCGCGTGTCTGCGCGAGACTCCGTTGACATAGCGGCTGAACTTCAGAGCGAGGTCTGTCATGGAAAGGCCGCTTCCGCCTATTGAATTTTTCAAAATAGAGGCAAAGTTGGGTTCGACAACACTTTCTATCAAATCATACGAGAAGAAGTCGTGTCCTGCTGCGACAGGTGTGTGTGTTGTAAATATGACCTGATTCTTAACCTTTTCGATATCGCCGTATCCCTGCTCCCGAAGCAGCTCCAGAGTGATAAAGCCCGCGTGTCCCTCATTCAGATGGAAAGTTTTTATATTGGTAAAGCCCATATCTCTAAGCAGTCTGAGTCCGCCTATGCCCAGTATAAGCTCCTGGCAGAGACGGTATTTATTGTCGCCCCCGTAGAGCTCCGCTGTGAGAGCTCTGTCCTCGCAGGTATTCTGCGGAATGTCCGTATCCAGAAAGAAAATGGGAAGGGGATGCCCCGATTCTCCTGTAAGAGTAAGAGTCCAGACACCTATTGTCACATTGCGTCCGTTCATAGTAAGTGTAACT
Organism: uncultured Synergistaceae bacterium; assembly: GCA_964577295.1. Lineage (GTDB taxonomy): Bacteria > Synergistota > Synergistia > Synergistales > Synergistaceae > CAZNYN01. The sequence continues at coordinate 26,353 of CAZNYN010000001.1, forward strand.
TGGTTTGGCAGTTTTGTGAGAAATTTGGACGGGTTCCACTCCACGGGGCGCTCTGTCTGTCTGCCGTCTTCCGTCATTTTCTGTGCGAAATAGCCTTTTTTATAAAGCAGCGTCATACCTACCATTGGTACGCCCAAGTCAGATGCGCTCTTCAAAATATCGCCGGCCAAAATCCCAAGCCCTCCCGAATATGTAGGAATATCCGGATTAAGCCCTATTTCCATGGAAAAGTACGCAATGTTCCTAAAAGCAGGGTCGCGCTCAAGTGTGGAAAGGAGAGACTGAGCAAGGTTGCCCCCGTAATTCATGCCTGTCATGCTTTTTCCTCCTTTTTGCGGCGGTTTTGCGCTTTCATCCTTCGAAAACGGCAAAACTGATTTTTTCTTTGAAAAATTTGAATGCTTCTCAATATAGTTATCGATTATTATCCCCGCATTGGGAACTTCGTCTGTGTTGCCCCTAACCTTGTATAAGTCGGACACCAAAGATTTTGTCAGGTCAGCGCCGCTTACGGCTTCTGTAATTTGTGCTGCGCGCAGTGCGTATGATATAGCCTGTCTTGTTTCAACTCCCGAAATGTCGTTAAAAAACCAGGCGCACGAGGTGTACATAAACATTCTCATCCTCTGAGCCTCAAGCAGAGAAAAAACATTCGCGGCTTCCTTCTCCGAAATGGCCCCGAGGAATTCTTTCGCAAAGAGATTCTTTCTTTTATGCGAATCCGCATCTGCTAGGTAGATATCTATTGCCTCATTTCTAAGTATCCACGGATCGGCAAAACACGATACATATTTGTCAAAAATTTCGTCTGTCTTTGCGGCTAAATTGTCAAATGCCGCTCTGAGAGGCGCGCGCCATGCTCCGTTCCATGAATCCATGCCGCCTGTATGGCATCCGCAGTCGGAGCGCCACCTCTCAATGCCGTGCATACATGACCATGAAGTATTTTCCTTAATCTTACATCTGCAAAGAGGCGGATGCTTCTTTAAAAAATCACCTATTGATGGGGTATCGACATCTTTATTCTCGGCCAGCCTAGTAAAAAGGCGTGCTAGGGCCATCTCGCCGAATTTGTGGTGATGTCCGTAAGTTTCTCCGTCGACTGCGGCAACCAAAATTCTATCTTCATCCTTCACAGCCATAGAGTTAATCAGAGAATCGTAAAACCTGTCGCCGTTTTCAAGCAGACCGCCGAAGGCTATATCGTGTGATATCCTGCCGTTGTAAAAAATAATATTTATAGTGCGTCCTGAAGGGAGCTCGCAGAGATAGGGCAGTGTAGTGTCGGGCTCTCCTCCGTTTATTTCATGCCATACACTGTCATACTCGACAGCCTCACACTGATTCGGAGCCAGAATAGTAAAAGTTATGCCCTCTCTTGCCAAAGATTCCAATGTCTCCGTGTCAACAGCTGTTTCGGGAATCCACATGCCTTCGGGGTTATGTCCGAACCTGTAGGCGAAATCTTTGATTCCCCAAACAACCTGAGTTTTTTTGTCCAAAGAAGAGGCCAGCGGCATAATCATGTGGTTGTAGCATTGAGCAATGGCTCTTTCGCCCGATGATGTTATGGCTCTGTTCAAAGCGGGGTATCTTTTCTCTATCCATTTATGAAGTGTGGGGCCGAAGTTGAAGCTCATATGAGAATAATTATTTACCGTAGAAATAATGCGTCCGTCAGAGCCAAGCACAACAGCTTCGCTCATAGGTTTATAGCACTCACTGCACACTCTCTCGTTCCAATCGTGGAAGGGGGCTGCCGATATATCTTTTTCTATAGTATTCAGCCATGGATTTTCACGCGGAGGCTGATAAAAATGGCCGTGTATAGCAACGCTGAACAAAAAGTTTCCACCTCCGCTCCGTTTTGTGGCTGGACTGATGCCGTAAACTGATTATACTATGAGAAGAAGAGTACGGCGCAAAATTTTATTGAAGGGCAGGTATTTTATATGCTTGAAGATCTATCGGCTCACGTCCTGGATATAGCAGAAAACAGCGTCAGAGCCGGAGCTCACGAGATAACGGTTACTGTCGAAGAAAATAAAAATTCCGACATCCTCCTCTTCTCCGTACAGGATGACGGCAAAGGCATGACAGAAGAATTTGTTGCAAAAGTCACAGACCCTTTCACAACGACAAGAACTACCAGAAGAGTCGGCATGGGACTGCCTTTTCTCAAACAGTCGGCGGAACTCTGCGGAGGCTCTCTCAAAATCGAATCAAAAGTAGGAATAGGAACAAAAACGACGGCTTCATTTGTATACTCAAGTGTGGACAGGCCCCCCCTCGGAGACATGCCTGCCACGGTAATGACACTTATAATGGGTTCACCGTCTATTCACTGGATATATATACACAGAACGGACACCGGCGAATTTACTCTGGATTTAAACGACATCGTTGATGCCTTGGACGGAGACAGAGATATGCTCCAATCCGCGGAAGTCGGGCTTTGGCTCAAAGAGCACATAAAAGAAGGGCTCGACGAGGCTGGGTGGAGTGGGGTCTGAGATTTTGGACAGCCATAAAATAGCATAGGGACTTGTTTTTTTTACTCTCGAGGTTATAATTGATACAGAAGCACTTTGAGTGATTACCCTGCGGAGTTCGTGGAATACGGTATGTGTCTTGAGCCAACAAAATATCCCGGCAGAATTCGGTATCCTCTCGGCGGCGGAGACCCTTGCGGTCGACCAAGCATGAAGGAGCGGGTTCGATCCTATTTTAGGAGCGGGTCAAGACCATCCGTACACGGCTTCAGCGGGGTTTTTGTTACTCGTTAGGTTTTTAAATAAAAAAATTTATATAAGAAACAGGAGATATTCATGAGTATCGAAACCCCCTTTTGGCATCCATCCGAGGCGTCATCCTTTCTGCTTGACTGGGATGGCGTTATAGCAGAGACAAAATTGGATTTTTCCGCGGTAAGAGAACGTTATTACGGCGGCAGAAAAGCGTTGCTTCTTGAAGAGGCTGATACTCTTTCACACAAAGACAGAGAATCCCTGATGAAAGATCTGAGAGATCTTGAAATAGAGGGAGCGTTAAATGCCGTGCCAGTTCCCGGTGCTTTGGAACTGCTAGACAAACTGACATCCAAAAAAATTTCTTATGCGATAATTTCCCGCAACAGCACCGAATCCATAGAAATCGCGGCTAAAAAAATAGGAGTGACTCTGCCTGAACATGTCTGGAGCAGGGACAACTCAAAATACATCAAGCCCGATCCAAGAGCTCTGACGGAAGCCGCCGCAGCTATGGGCACGCCTATCTCCGAATGCGTTCTTGTAGGTGACTTCATATACGACATCCAGTGCGCCAGACGTGCAGGAATGCGTGCCATCCTTGTCCAAAGAGAAAACCCCGAGTGGAATGTGTGGACAGATGTCTCATATCCTCTGCTTACAGATTTGCTCGATGCCATGGATAAGCCCGAGCCTCTGACTCCGTGGGAGTACAAGGAAATATCGGCCAAACGCGGGGCAAAGTGGCTTGATGCCGCTCATAAGCTCATCTTCGCCGTACCCGACTCCACTTCGCCGACTCTGGACTGCTGGCTCGCCCGTACTGCCGCGCTCGGAATAGGTGCTCTGTACATTCCTGCCGATACTGTTTTCACGCCGACAGATTGGAAGGTAAACCCGTCTTTCCCGACCTCTGCAATGGGGCAGCCTCTTTGCGAAGCGGTCAAAGATTTTCTGTCGCCGCGCTATCCAATGATAAAAGTAACCGACGACCCGACAGAAGCCCTGAAAGCTCCGAAAAACTCCCTAGACTTAATGCGCTTTGCGGAGCGTAAAATATTCTAAAATAATGCAGGAAAACACACTTTTCCCGCGGACGGACGAAGAAGAAAAAACCGGATATGAAGTTCCTCTTGCGGAGAGGATGAGACCCCGCTCTCTTGACGAATACACGGGGCAGAGCCACATCATGGGTGTTGGCCGTCCCCTGCGTGTTATGCTTGAAGGCGGCAAAGTTCCGAGCTGCATACTGTACGGACCTCCGGGAGTCGGCAAGACAACTTTGGTTCGTCTCATGTCAAAAGTCACAGCAAGAAAGCTTCTTGAAATTAACGCGGTAAGTGCAAAAGTCGAAACTTTAAGAACTCTAGTAGACGAAGCAAAAGCGGTAAAGCGGGAGACAGGCCGCTCTGCCGTGGCTTTTGTCGATGAAATATACCACTTCAACTCCAAACAGCAGAATGTACTTCTTCCCTATGTGGAAAAAGGGGAGATAGTGCTTGTCGGCACTACTACAGAAAATCCATGGTTTGAAATAAACAAAACCTTACTTTCAAGAATGGTCGTCTACACATTAAACCCTCTTGATGAAAAAGATGTATTTGAACTGCTAAAACGTGCTATGGCTGACAAAGAGAGAGGACTAGGCATGCTTGAAGTGGAGGCTGACGATGAAGTCCTCATGAAAATAGCCATGCTTGCTGGCGGAGACGCAAGACAGTCTCTTACCCGCCTTGAAGCCTCCGTCTCATCTGTCGCTCTTGGCGGAGGGCATGTCCTAACATCCGAGATAGTGGCTCAGAGCACCGGAATGGCGACTCAGAGATATGACAGGGCCTCCAACGACCACTATGCCGTCATATCGGCACTGATAAAGAGCATAAGAGGCTCCGACCCAGACGCCGCTCTTTACTGGCTTGCGCGTATGCTTTCGGGCGGAGACGACCTGCGCTTTATATGCAGGCGGCTTTGCATATCCGCTTCGGAAGACATCGGCCTGGCAGACCCGTTGGCTCTAGTAATAGCTCAGAACGCCTCCGCGGCAGTGGACAGAGTTGGAATGCCCGAAGCGGAAATCATACTCGGAGAAGCAGTAGTCTATCTGGCATGTGCTCCGAAGAGCAACAGCACATATCTTGGAATAAAAGCGGCAATGGATGCAGTTCGCTCCGGTGACTTGATGGAAGTTCCATACCACCTCCGCAATGACGGAGAAGGGTATGTATACCCTCATGACGTACCCTCGCATTGGGTGCCTCAGTCATACCTTCCCGAAGTAAGAAGATTCTACCGCCCTGGCAGACTTGGGGCTGAGGCAAGAATAAAAGAACGGCTCAAAAATTTTTGGAAAAGATTCTCCGAAGACGAAGAATAAAAATACAAAAAACCGCAGGCGCGAATTACCCTGCGGTTTTCAAATTTTGACAGAGCGGAAATTAATTTTTCTTTTCGTCCTCGTCAACCTTCAGTGAGATAACATATATAACATCCGACAACCTGTTAAGGAAAATATACGCCTTTTCCTCCACCTTCCCATCGCGGAAGAGCGGCGTAGCAATACGTTCCGCCCTTCTTGCGATAGTTCGCGCCAGATGCAGAGCCGCGCCGCAACTGCTGTCTCCGGGACGGACAAAAGACATCTCCTGTGTCGAAATGGAAGCAGTAACACGCTGTGATACATTCTCAAGTATCTGAGGATCCGGCGTGGGGTAGTCACACTCGGCAAAATAAGCCATCGCTCCGAAAAGATAATCCTCTATGAAAAAAATATCCTCGGCAGTCTTTGGGTTGCCGCAGAATGACCTTGCAAGACCTAAAGCCGCCTGGCATTCGTCGAGAGTCCCGTAAAGCTCGACCCTCATATCATCCTTGGGAACTCTCTCTCCGCTGGCAAGAGAAGTCGTCCCCTTGTCTCCGCCCTTTGTAGTAACATTGAAATGAGCCACAGTACCCCTCCTAACAGTCGTGTCCGCAGCCGCAGGAGCCGCTGTGTTCGCCTTTTTCCTCGTCTCCGCATCCGCTGGCGCAGGAGGAACAGTCCGAACATCCGCATCCGCCCTCATGCTGACTCTTAAATGCCACCCTCAAAGTAGCTTCCATAAAGAACTCTTCGGGCAGAGCCTGACACTCTTCTCCGTCGAAATTCTTAAAAGTGCGGCAGGCAAAGCCGACTCCGTCAGGTGTCACACATGAGTCACAGGGAGAAAAATCAAGAGTGAGCATCAGGAGATCTTCGATGGGAGTCTCCTGAAACTTCATATCGGAGCACGAAATAGTGACCATATTGCCCGTCATTAGATTTTCTTCCGTTATGTCATCAAGGATAACTTTGCGCAGCCTCAGCTTAATTCCCATTGGAAGAAGCTTGGGAGACATACGTTCCGCAAACGCGGTGAGATTGTCCCATGTTTCTTTCCAAGGTTCTGCCTCTATATCTTTTACGGTGTAGTGAGAAAGAATTACGATTTTCATAAAAATCCCCCTTGGTTCATTTGCTGCATCACACATATATATTACATCATATAAGCGCATGAGATAAGGTAGGATTACTATTAAAGAAAAAGTTGCGCAGAAAAGTTAAAAATGATATAGTATGCGTTGTCATTAAACAGACCTTGCCGGAGTGGCGGAATGGCAGACGCAGCGGATTCAAAATCCGCCGAGGTAACACTCGTGGGGGTTCGACCCCCCCCTCCGGCACCAAGTTCAAATAATAAGGCAGAAAAAAGTAATATAAAGTAAATTGAAAATCCCTGCTATGGCAGGGATTTTTTGTTATCTTGCCTTTGTTATCCCCTGAAAGTAATGAATAATAAATAAAAGTAATTTGTGTCTCAGGTGTGTCTCGTGTCACAAAAAGCTTAGTATGTCTTTATGACTCAAAAATCTTTAATTCCTCGTTAAAATCCTCCTTGTCGATATACTTCCTGATAGTCTTGATTACGAAAATGGTTATAAAATCGCGCATATTCTTGAAAAGCATAGGAAAAAGATTCTTGCTCTTATCCAGCAGATTATCATGAACAGTATTCAGCGTTTTGCCCATGAGCCGGTTATGCCAAGAGGCAACGAGGTTTCGGATGTGAAGGTGGGTGACGTGAAGAGGCTTATTTCTGAGGCTCTTGGTGTTCCTGTGCGTGAGGGCCAGATTAGGAAGAAGGGGCTTGGCGGGTTTATTTCGTATAATCTTTATAACGGGGAAAAAAATGAAATTGTTATGATAAGAGCGCGTAATGCGAATTCAACATTTTTGTATTGACACTATATATACAATATATATAATTATGATTGCAAAGGGGTGATGCGCTATGCCGGCAACCAATGTCAATATTAGAATGGATGAAGAACTCAAGCGGAGTATGGAGGATATTTGCCATGAGCTCGGAATGAATATGACTACGGCAATTACTATTTTTGCCCGTAAAATGAGCCGTGAGAGACGCATTCCGTTTGATGTCTCTATTGATTCGTTTTACTGCCGTTCCAATATGGAGGCTTTGAGCAGATCAGCAGCCGAGGTTAAGACGGGGAATGTTGTTGTGAAGTCTATGGCGGAGCTTGAGGCTATGGCTAGTGAATAAAATAGCTTTCTCCTCTTCCGCATGGAATGAGTATCTTGCGTGGCAGTCGGAGGATAAGAGGGTTCTTGCCAAGATTAACGCGCTTTTGAAAGATATAGGGCGGAACGGGGCTCTTGCAGGAATCGGGAAGCCAGAGGCTTTGACCGGAAATTTGAACGGTTTTTTTAGTCGGCGCATTAATGAGACTGACAGGCTGGTTTATGAGTTTTCAGATGACGGCTGTGTTGTGGTTGTGCAATGTAAGGGGCATTATAGCGATAGGTAGTTTTTTATATGTGGTTTTACGAGGCCGTTTCCGAAAGGAGGCGGCTTTCTGCTTTTTGAAGCGGACTGAATTTGTCCCTGATTGCGGAGGCTATCGCTGCGAATGAGTTTCAGGAGGCCTTTAGTTTTGAGCATAATTCGCGCACTGCGGCTCTTTGGGGGATTTCGGCGGTGCTTTGCTGGATGAGGTGAAGCGGTATCCGGAGTATTTTAAGGATGTTGGGGGTCCTGCGATGATTGCAGGCGGTCTTGTGGGCGGGCTTTCTCCCGGAGTTGGGAGGGTGCAGGAGAAGAGTCAGGAGCAGGCTCAGCCGTCCCGTGTAGCGGGGGCCGTATCTGAGGGTTTGCGGGAGTTTTTGGTTTCGGATTCGGATTCCGGTGTTCGTCCACAGGTTGGAGATGTTTTTGTTGATGCCAATGGGGTGCGGCATACTGTTACAAAGACGGGAGCGCAATATACGAATATGACGCCAGTGGACGGCAAGAAACGTGTTGTCTTAACCGGCAATATTAGTTCTTCCGGCTTTAGGAGACTTTCTTCGGAAGAAATACAAAACGGCGTGGGACTGCCTGATATTTCCAATGATTTCGGACCTTCTTTTACTGAACAGTCGGGGAAGCCCATAGCGGCGATAGCGAGGTTGCTAACCGAGAAGACGGGGCAAGTTCCAAGTGCTTTAATCGCTCCTGATGGTATGCCAATTGATTTTATTTATGGTAAGGAGGGCGAGGATGGCTATGGATTGGCTCATATTTATGAAAAACATGGTTTGGAGGTGCTTGCGCATATTCCAGACATAATAACAAATGGGTCAATGGCTGAAAGTGGTAATTCAATAACTTTCAGCAATGGGTCTGAGTATGTCGTTCTAAAAAAAGAATGGAAGGGACATGAAAAACGATGGATAGTAACCGCTTATGAAAAAGTTGGTAAGTCTCCGTCAGGTTTCGGCCAGTCTATAGGCGTGACCGAAAATTTAACTGTTGAACGCACTGATCCTCTTTACAGCCTGAACGGAGATTCTTTTGGAAATCTATCACAAAAGCACGAGGACGTCAATGAGCTGAATAGTATTCAGCGTTTTGCTCATGAGCCGGTTATGCCAAGAGGCAATGAGGTTTCTGATGTGAAGGTTGGTGACGTGAAGAGGCTTATTTCCGAGGCTCTTGATGTCCCTGTTCGTGAGGGGCAGATTCGGAAGAAGGGGCTCGGCGGGTTTATTTCGTATAATTCTTTTAATGGGAAAAAGAATGATATTGTGAGAATGGAGTCCATGCTTGAGTGTTTAAAGTAGGATGTAAAAAATGGCAGATGTATCGATTTATACCGCCTATTGACAAAGTAACCGTTCGTTTACTATAATTTGTGTAAACGAACGGTTACTTTGTATGGGGTGGTTTTATGGGTGAGACAAAGGAAAATATTTTGATTACTGCTTTGCACTTGTTTGCTAACGATGGATATGAAGCTGTATCCATGAGTCGAATTTCGGGAGAACTTGGGATTACAAAGGGTGCTCTGTATAAGCATTATGCAAGCAAGCGCGACATTTTTGACAATATAGTGGCGCGCATGGAGCGGGCGGATGCAGAACGTGCGCAGGCGTACGAAGTGCCTGAAGGAACTCTCGCGGAGATGGAAGATGCATATTGCAAGGCGACAATGAAAAATCTCATCGAGTTTAGCATTGCGCAGTTTAGGTATTGGACGGAGGATGACTTTGCCTCATCTTTCCGTAAGATGCTGACACTGGAGCAGTACCGCAATGACGAGAATAAAAAACTTTATCAGCAGTATCTTGTGTCCGGGCCTCTCGGCTATGTTGCTGATATTTTCAGTTCTTGGAATATAGAGGATTCTGCAAAAAAAGCTGTGGAATTTTACTCTCCGATGTTTCTTTTTTACGGAATATATGACAGCGCTGAGGATAAGGCTGCTGTTTGCGCTTCATTTGCGGCACAGATGTACTCTTTTTCGACAAAGTTTTCCGATATAGGGAAATAAATTGGGTTTTGCAAAGAGAGACAATTAAAAAATTTAATGCAGAAAACAGGAGGATTTATAAATGGAATATGTTCGCAGTAAAAAGTATGAGACACCTGAATTAATGGCAAAAATTATGGGGCCGAATCCAATTAAGCTGGAGGAGGAGCTTTTGTCGGATAATAAAATTCCGGCAGGTTCTGTGGTTTGCGATCTCGGAAGCGGGCAGGGGCTTACTTCTGTGTTTATGGCAAAGGAGTACGGTTTTACGGTATATGCTGCTGATCTTTGGAGCGACCCTGCAGAGAATAGTGTGTTCTTTGAGAAAATGGGTATCAACTCGGGGGAGGTAATCCCTGTTAAGGCAGAAGCTGAGAATTTGCCTTTTGAGAAGTCTTTCTTTGATGCCGTGGTCAGTATCGATTCTTACAATTATTTCGGACGCGACCCTAAGTATCTTGATGAGAAACTGCTGCCATTTGTGAAAAACGGCGGGCTGATTTATGTTGCGATTCCTGGAATGAAAAAAGATTGTCATGAAAATCTGCCGAAGGAGTTACTGCTTTCCTGGACTCCCGAACAGCTTGAATATATGCACGATGCCGATTATTGGAGGAGGATGGTCAGCCTCTCTGTCGGCGCTGAGGTTATTTCCGTCAATGAGATGGAAAGCAATGATGAGGTCTGGGCGGACTGGCTAAAGCAGGAGAATGAATATGCGGTAGGAGACAGAAAGGCAATGGAGGCCGGCGGCGGCAAATATCTTAATTTCATTTCTATAATTCTTCGCAAAAGGGGATAGCCGCTCTGCATCCGGGCTTATAGGCGGAAAGCTTGCTGCAAAATGGGCTGTACGAATATGGGCGGCAATTTTGTATTAAGGACAAATCAATCGGCGGCAAGTTGTTTCTGCCGCCGATTGATTAATATTTATGCGACTTCTTTTGCTGTTTTAATAATTTCGCTCAGAAGCCAGTCTATCTTTTCTTTTGTGATGTTAGGATTAAGAATTGTACATTTGAGCCATGTTTTGCCTATCGCAGTCGTCTGTCCTATTATGGTTCCGTGTTTTTCCAGAAGCCTTAAGCGTATATTGCGGTTGAGGTCATTGCTGCCGTTTACGCGGAACACTATAGACGAGATTTCGGAGCGGACTAGGGTTTCAAAGCCGTCCATGCCATCTAGTTTTTCATATAGATATTCCGAATTTTTCACGACTTCGTCTATTAGCTTTGCCCAGCCATCTTTGCCTCTGCTCTGGAATGACATCCAAACTTTCAAAGCGTCAAAGCGGCGCGTTGTCTGCAATGATTTGCCTACAAGGTTCGTAAAGCCCTCTTCCTCGTCCTCTTCACGGTTCAGATAATTTGAGTGAAATGCAATGTATTTAAAGTCGTCTCCGTTTTTCAGGAGCATGGTGCTGCAGCTTATCGGGAGCATGAACATCTTGTGAAAGTCGACAGTGAGAGAGTCTGCAAGGGATATTCCCGATATGCGGTTTTTATAATTTTCCGATAGTATCAGAGCTGATCCGTATGCCGCGTCACAGTGCAGGCGCATTCCATACTTTTGGCATATAGCGTGGATTTCCTCTATCGGGTCTATCGTGCCGAAGTCGGTTGTACCGCATGTCGCTATTGCGCAGAAGGGGATGTTGCCGCATGCTATGTCATCTTCGACAAATTTTTCAAGAGCTTGGGTATCCATTCTGAAATTTTCATCGACAGGGACAAGAACTACGCTGTTGTATCCAAGCCCCATCAAGTGCATGCTCTTTCTGACAGAAAAGTGAGATATCTGAGAGGTGTATACACGAAGTTTTCGGAATTCATCGGGAAGTCCGTTCATGCGTATGTTCCAGCCGAATTTATCACAGAAGAGATCACGTGAAATAAGCAGAGCTTCAAAATTGGAATCAGTGCCGCCCGAGGTGAATACACCGTCGGAGTTCTCGTCAAAGCCATAAAGAGTGCAGAGGCTGCGTATGACTTCGCATTCTGTCTGTGTGGCTGACGGAGACTGGTCCCATGTGTCCATTGATTGGTTAAAGGCAGATATTACCGCATCGGCAGCCAGCGTCTCCAAGAGCGCCGGACTGTGAAGGTGCGGCGTATACAGTGCTGAGGATGGATGGACAAGGTACGGAATAATTTTTTCTTTCATTTTTGCAAGTGCGGCATCAAATCCAAGCCCCGTGTTGGGGAGGATTGTATCTTCCGCCATAAATTCCGCTAATTTCTGCGGTTCCATACCGACATAGGCGCGTCCGTCGCGATATGCGTCAACAATGGCTCCTAATGCCAGCTCCATCTCTCTGAGGTACTCTTTTTTGTCCTCTTCTCTCTCTGTTAGGAACAGCCGTTCTTTGTTCATTGATTAGTTTATCCGCCCTCCACAAATAATGATTAATGAAGTTTATCACGAAAAAGCATTTTTATATCATCAGTCTTACGTAAAAAAAAAGATTTTTTTGATCGATCAAAAAAGCAATTTTGTCAGGTGTTGATAAGAGTCGGGTGCTGTCTTATAATCGGCGCAGCAGCGGCAGATATAGGAGGATTTTTATGAAATCGGACCTTACGCAAATTCCCGGAATTGGTGTAAATTTGGCAGAGCATTTAACAAAAGTCGGCTATCCGACAATAGCATCTCTTATAGGCAGTAATCCTGAAGATATCTACGCAACGGACTGTGCGGTTCACGGATGTGCCGTTGATAGGTGTGTCTTGTACTGTTATCGTCTCGCAGTCTATTATGCCGAACACGGAGGAGAACTGCCACCCGACAAGAAACATTGGTGGAACTGGAAAGACTGACTATCTTCAGAGCCGCTTTTTCCGCTAACGAATATTTCCTAAACTTTTCATTATTATGTTTGATCCGTCAGAGAGCAGCTCCACATCGCCTTTGTCTGTCATGAATATATTTTTTGTCCCTAATAATTCAATAAACAGTGACACTTTTGCACGCAGGTTGTCTCTTACAGAATCTGTAATGACGGCATATTGCGGCGTCGTCCTGCGAAGCAGTGCGGAGAAGTTACTCTTTGATGTTCGTATCATTCCGTGGTGTGGAACTTTAAGTACATCATAGTGTCCCACTGTGTTATCAAGAAATTTGTCGATGCGCAGAGGTGTAGCGTCTCCTGTAAAGAGTATGGAACTGCTGCCGTAAAAGAGTGATGTCATTAGGGAATAATCATTGGGAACCATGCCTTGGACTGCTCCTGGGGCATGTACTGTGACATCGCAGGATGCAAAGGCGAAAGACATATCTTCCGTCAGAACTATCGGTTCTATGGATTTTTCCCTCATAGCAGCCGCGTAATCTTTGTAATAAATACTCTCTTTCCTATGTTTTGGCTGGCAGACGCGCGTCACAGGAAAGTTTCTGATAATCTGAGCTGCGCCGCCTACATGATCCATATCCATATGTGTTATTTGCAGGACATCGACAGAATATACACCTTCCTGCCTGAGTCTGGACATTATGTAGGGGGCATCCTGAGAAGTGGCAGTATCTATCAGCATTGTGGAACCACCTTGGCGGATAAGGATAGAGTCGGCTTTTCCGACAGCAAAAAAGGTCACGACAAGGGGGGCTTCGCTTGCAAATGCAGAGGCGGCAGAAAAAAGAATCAAAGAGCAGGCAAAAAACAATCGGCGTAAGCTAAAAAAATAAATCAAATTCAAATCATCCCTTACAGCAAGAATAAAGACAAAACATACATTCAATACTCCGAAATATAACAGATGTCAACAAAAATACGTGGATTTAACGTCACACAGCAAATATAATTTTAGTCAGTTAATTGTGCTTTTGTAAAATGAAACATGGCAGATAAAATAATGTTTTATGGTTAAATCGAAGATGATGCCTTATACTTAAAGTATGATTTTTACCGGAGGGATTACTATGGAGTCTTTTGTTTTAAAGGGAGATATCTGTTACAGCGGTGTGAAGGATAAGATACACACTTCGGAAAATTCATATCTTGTCTGTGAGAATGGACTTTGCTCAGGAGTATTTGAAGCTTTGCCCGAAACTTACTCTCATCTTCCTCTGCATGATTTCAGCGGAAAGGTGATTATTCCCGGGCTATGCGATATGCATCTTCATGCGCCTCAGTACACATTTCGCGGTCTGGGCATGGATATGGGGCTGCTTGAGTGGCTGAAGAGCAACGCCTTTCCCGAGGAAGCCAGGTATGAGTCGTTGGAATATGCGAAGGCTGCCTATTATATCTTTGTAAATGATTTAAAACACGGTGCGACAACGAGAGCCGCCATATTTGCGACAATTCACGGCGATGCCTCGGAGCTGCTTATGGATATGACGGAGGAGTCCGGAATTATTGCCTATATAGGCAAGGTGAATATGGACAGAAACGCGCCTTCATACCTCTGCGAGAGCAGTGCGGAGAGTTCTGCCCGCGCTACGGTCAAGTGGGTTCGGAATACTCTTTCCAAATATAAAAATGTGAAGCCTATCTTGACGCCGCGCTTTATACCCTCGTGCAGCGACGAGCTTATGGAGATGCTTATGGATATACAGAGGGAATATAGTCTGCCTGTGCAGTCTCATATTTCGGAGAATGAGGGGGAGGTCGCATGGGTTTCGGAGCTGTGTCCCTCCTGTGATTTCTACGCAGAGGCTTATGACAGGTTTGGGCTTTTCGGCGGTGATGTGCCAACAATAATGGCGCACTGCGTGCTTTCGGGAGACGCCGAAATAGCTCTGATGAAAGAGCGCGGTGTCTATGCGGCTCACTGTCCCCAGTCAAATACGAACTTGGCATCGGGAATAGCTCCTGTGCGCAGATATATCGATGAGGGGCTGAATGTCTGCTTGGGAAGCGACATTGCCGGTGGTTCGTCAATGTCCATATTCCGTGCCATGGTCGATGCCGTGCAGGCTTCAAAGCTCCGTTTTAGGATGTTTGACAACACACTTAAGCCACTTACAATGCCGGAAGCCTTTTATCTTGCCACTGTGGGCGGAGGCTCATTCTTCGGAAAAGTAGGGAAGTTTGAAAAGGGTTTTGAATTTGACGCAGTAATAATAGATGAAAAGAGGATACCCTCTCCGCGCCGCTTCACCCTGCATGAACGGCTGGAGCGTATAATTTATCTTTCCTGCGAAAGCGACATCATTTCAAAGTATGTGAAAGGAAAGAAGCTTTTCTGACAGGCAAAAGAATGGGTGCGCAAAGAGCGCACCCATTCTTTTTGTCGTTTTATGATTTTGCTAAAGTCCCATATCCTTCTTAACTTCAGCGAACGCCTTTACCGCGTTGTCGAGGTCTTCTATTGTGTGGCGCGCCGAGACCTGTGTGCGGATGCGGGCTTTTCCCTTGGGCACTACGGGGAAGAAGAAGCCTGTAACGTAGACGCCCTTTTCAAGCAGGCGCGCGGCAAATTCGGACGCTACCTTAGCATCGTAGAGCATTATGGGGACTATCGGGTGCTCTCCCGGCAGAAGGTCAAAGCCCAATGCCTCCATCTTTGAACGGAAGTATTTTGTGTTGCTGTGTACTCTGTCGCGGTGTTCCGTGGACTCCTCAAGCATCTTTATGACTTCAAGCGACGCACCTGCTATTGCGGGAGCCAGTGTGTTGGAGAACAAATAAGGTCTGCTGCGCTGGCGGAGCATATCCACTATCGCCTGTCTTGCGCTGACATATCCGCCGGAAGCTCCGCCTAAGGCTTTGCCCAGAGTTCCCGTTATTATGTCAACTCTGCCCATGACTCCGCAGAATTCATGTGTTCCGCGTCCCTTTTCTCCCATAAAGCCCACTGCGTGGCTGTCATCTACCATAACAAGAGCGTCAAATTCATCTGCCAAGTCGCATATTCCCTTCAGGTTAGCAATGTAGCCGTCCATTGAGAATACTCCGTCAGTGACTATGAGCTTGATTCCTGCGTCTTTTGCCTCTATGAGTTTTGCGCGCAGGTCGTCCATGTTGTTGTTTGAGTAACGGTACTTCTTAGCCTTGCAGAGACGCACACCGTCGATGATGCTCGCATGGTTCAGCTCGTCGCTGATTATGGCGTCGTTTTCGCCCAGAAGAGGCTCAAAAACGCCTCCGTTCGCGTCAAAGCACGAAGAGTAAAGGATTGTGTCCTCTGTGCCTAGGAATCTGCTGACTGCGGCTTCAAGATCTTTGTGTATCTGCTGTGTCCCGCAGATGAAGCGGACTGATGCCATGCCATAGCCCCACTTGTCATATGCGGCCTTTGCGG
This sequence comes from uncultured Synergistaceae bacterium, assembly GCA_964577295.1. Taxonomy (GTDB): domain Bacteria; phylum Synergistota; class Synergistia; order Synergistales; family Synergistaceae; genus CAZNYN01. The sequence goes on from CAZNYN010000001.1 coordinate 42,170, forward strand.
CTTGAATTATGCGCGGATTGTCTGCCAGTCCGAGATAGTTGTTGGCGCACATGTTGATGACGCCGCTCTTTGCCGTTGTGTCTATCACGTCGCGCTGGGGCGTCGTGATAATTCTTTCTGACTTGTAAAGTCCCTGTTCTTTTATTTCATCGAGAAGAGCGGAAATTTTTGCAATTGCCGATTTCATGTAAAGTCCCCCTTAAATATAAAAAATGCCGGTTTTGCGGATGATACTCATTACTTCTGCGCAAAACCGGCCTGTTTTTACAAATTCTGCCAGTCTAAAACTACCTTGCCCGACTGACCAGTATTCATGGCTTTGAATCCCTCTTCAAAGTCGCGGACATCAAAGCGGTGTGTGATGACCTGACTTATATCCAGCCCGCTCTGAAGCATTGTTGTCATCTTATACCATGTTTCGTACATCTCACGGCCATAGACGCCCTTTATGGTCAGTCCGTGGAATATAACTTTATCCCAGTCAATCACAGTGCCGGGCTTCACAAGTCCAAGAAGAGCTATTTTTCCGCTGTTGTGCATTACGTCCACCATTCCGGCGAAAGCCTGGGGGCTGCCCGACATCTCAAGACCCACGTCGAAGCCCTCTTTCATGTTGAGCTCCTTCATAACGTCTCTCAGATTTTCCTTCGTAGCGTTTACCACTCTGGTAGCGCCCATTTTCTTCGCAAGGTCGAGTCTGTACTCGTTCAGGTCGCTTACTACGACATTGCGGGCTCCTACATGCCTGCATATAGCGGCAGCCATCATGCCTATAGGGCCTGCTCCGGTGATGAGAACGTCCTCTCCTATGAGGTCAAACTGCAGAGCTGTGTGAGTGGCGTTTCCGAGCGGGTCGAAGCAGGATATTATGTCATCGGAAATATCGGGGGCGCAGCGCCATACGTTTGTGGTCGGGATGGAGAGATACTGGGCAAAAGCTCCGTCTCTGTTTACTCCGACTCCTATTGTATTGGGGCAGTAGTGTCTGCGTCCGGCCAAACAGTTGCGGCAGACTCCGCATACGATATGCCCTTCGCCAGATACTCTTTCTCCTATCTGCCATCCCTTTACCTGACTGCCGAGTTCAACGATTTCGCCGACATATTCGTGTCCTATCGTCATAGGTGTCTTAATCGTTTTCTGAGACCACTCGTCCCAGTTGTATATGTGTAAATCCGTACCGCAGATAGATGTCTTTTTTATCTTTATAAGAACATCATTTGGGCCTACTTCCGGAACATCGACTTCGCGCATCCATAGGCCGACTTCGGGTTTTTCTTTAACAAGAGCGATCATTTTCTTTGACAAGAGTATCACCTCGTAGAAGGATTTATATTCAGATAACTTTTTATATTATATACTTAATCTAAAAAAACAGCAGATAATATTGCTGTTCTTGATAACGGATGTTGAAGCAAAAGTACCGTCGGCAGAAATGCTATTTTATTTTGCCCCTGATGCCCGTGAGATCATTTCTTCTATATACCGCGATTTAAGCTGTTTCTGAGCAAAAGATTTCTGCATTCCTGGAAGTTTGAGAATAGCTCCCAAAACTCCGCCCAAAAGCCTGTGGCTGAATAGGACTTTGTTGTCAAATATCAGTTCCTGCAGTTTTCCCCGTTCTGTTGCCATTGCTATAATTCTGTGTGTTGTGTCAAGCGGAGTAATCATTCTGTTTGGACGCGGTTCGAGAAGCAGAGATTTTGAGGGGCAGTTCCTTATACAGACACCGCAGCCTATACACTTGTCAGGAACAACCGAGGCCTTGCGCTCTCTCCCTTCTCCTGTCATCTCAATAGCGTTTACGGGACATATTTTCTCGCACTTTCCGCATCCTATACATTTTTCTTTAACAACTTTTGCTATAAAGTTCGAACATATTGTCTGTGCCACTCCAAAGCGCCTTATCGCAAGAAGAGCTTCGCAGCAGCATGAACAGCAGTTGCAGATAAAATTTACATTTCTGCGCACGTTTTCTCCGAACTGCACAAGGTTGTGTTCATAAGCTTGAGAGAGAAGATCCTTGCATTCGCTCACGTCAATTTGGCGTGCGTGCCCGTGCTTTATGAGAGTGTGGGCTGTACTGTTGAATGTCATACATATATCCATGGGAGCGTCGCAGACAGTGCCTGCATGCAGAGCTTTATGACGGCAGTAGCACATGCTGACACCTATGCCGGAGGCTGTCTCTATTACATTTGAGGCTCTCTCGTAGTCGAGAACATGAAGCGCGTATTCGTCGGAAATCTGGGGTTCCTGGGCAAAAATCCTTCCCATTTGAATATCTCCGCCGCAGACCAAATCGCGCATAAAATCTTCTTCAACTGAGATGTATTGATAAAAAAGCTCGCTGAGTGCTTTTTGGTCAATGTCCTCTCTGACTCTCATCAGAGAAAATTCAAAAAAACCAGCCATTGGAGGAGGAACAGCGTAAACCTGCTCTCCGTTCTGCTCCATGTCGACAAGAATGGCGCGCGATGCCAGTTCATCCAGAACTTTTCTCGCTTCACTCTCCGATATTTTCCAAATTTCAGCAGCCATAGACGCTTTAAAGGGCTTTATAGGAAGCTGTGCCATAAGCCCTGCTTCCCGCTCTGTCATCAAAATTTTGAGAATATCGAAGAGGAGCTTGGATGCAGGAGCTCCTTGCGGAAATCTGTTTAATCTCTCTTCAAGTCTGGAATATGGCGAGCCGTGTGTGAGATTGTGTGCCATTATAATCCCTCCGTAGACCACCGTTGATTTGTAATCTCGGGGAAATTAGGCTGTTGTGTAACAATAGTCCGAACCGAATTGCAAATGCGGCGAAATCAATTATTAATCACTTTGTTAATTATATCGCTTGAATTTATTTCGGCGCAAGGCGGAGTTGTACGTAATTTCTTCCGACTGCTATAATAGTTTAAAAGGTGAAAGAGGTGTTTTTATGGACGGACGCAATCGTTCGGATATAGCTTTGGGGCAGACGGTAGACATAGTTTTGAAATGTGACCAGCGTACAGGCAGGCTGACCAGGGGCACAGTTATGAGGATATTGACAAAAAGCAGTAATCACCCCCATGGCATAAAGGTAATGCTCACAGACGGGCAAGTCGGCAGAGTGCAGGAAGTTATAACGGAATAAATAAGCCCCATCCGCAAATTTAAGCGAATGGGGCTCTGTTTCATCATACTTAAAAGCCGCCTACAGATCCAGCTTCATTTCGCCCTCTTTTATAAGTCCCATGTGCCTCATTGTCTCCGCTATTACCAGTGTGAGAACGGCAGGGAGTAAAAAGTGCATTATAACTATCTGCAGCAAAACAGCGGGAGAGCTTCCCATTGCGTCTATCGTTCCGAACTGGCCTACAAATCCGCTTGTTCCCATGCCTGCACCGCTTGGCACGTTCTCCATTTTAAAGACAAGAGTTGAGACCGGGCCTAAAATGAAACTTGCCAAAGTTGGAGGAATCCATATCATCGGGTGGTTTACAATATTGCCCATCTGCAGCATTGATGTTCCTATACCTTGGGACAGAAGCCCCGAAACGCCGTTTTCCCTGTAGCTCATGACTGCGAAGCCTATCATCTGGGTTGAACAGCCGACACAAGCCGCGCCGGCAGCAAGTCCCGAAAGGTTCAGAGCCACAGCGATAGCCGCGCTTGAGATAGGCAGAGTGAGAATCATACCCATAAGAGCAGAGACAACCGCACCCATAGGTCCGGGCTGCAGCTCCGTTGCATTCATAATGAGCACCCCGAGCCCGGTCATCATAGCGCTTACGGAAGGGCCTGCTATTTTTGCGACACCCATTCCGGCTATTACCGTAACGGCAGGAGTGGCTATGACGTCGATTTTTGTCTCTTTTGATATCATCTTGCCCATCTCCGCTGCCACAACAGCTCCCAAAAACGCTCCGACAGGGCCGCCCCATGTGTTGCCGGCAAAACCGACAGCCGCACAGGAAAAGACAACCATGGCAGGAGCTCTGAGAGCCTGGGCTATGGCTACGGCAATGGCAGGGCCTACCATAGAGCTTGCGAGACCGCCGAACTCAACGAGTATGGCTATTCCGGTCTTACTGCCTATTGTTTTCAGTATCAGCCCTGTTATCAGAGAGGCGAAAAGTCCTATCCCCATTGCTCCCAGTGCATCAACGAAGTAGCGCTTAAAGGAAAACTCCACTCCTTTGCGTTCAAGGAAAGAAGCAAAAGTACATTTTTTGCAGCAGCTCAACTGTAAAGACCCCTTCAGCATATTATTGTCGGTAGGTTTTCACCTAGCAGTGCATTGTAGTCAACTATGCGATAAATAACAACCCCCGTGCAATAAACTGTAACTCCTTTAGTTAACAGAAAAATCTGAAGTTAGAAAATAAAAATTAGATTAAATATATTAATTAAAGTCCTTCGTCTATTCTGTAGTTTCTGTAGTAAAGCATTAAGTCGCACAGCACCAGAGCCGTATTCAAAGTGTAGGGAATAAGCATGTAAATAGGGCCTGAGCCAGTCAGAACTTTAGCTATTCCCGCGGCATAGCCGATAAGAACTATAAACATAAAAGAGAGGCTCTTGCCCTTTCTTGTTCGGCTTGTCCACGATTTGTAAATAGATGCGGGCCATGCGGCGGCAAAGCAGAGTAACATTACCGTTTCGAGAATATTGCTTAACATTTTTTATACCAACGTCCTTTGCGCGTAATGTGCGATATCGGGGAGAAGTTCCCAGACAAGCTCCCTTTTATCTTTTAAATTTTCTAAAGCTTCAAACGACAGAGTCCAAATCTCACACGGATTGGCATTGGCAATGAGTTCTTCTCCCAGGGCTATAAATTCCTGAGCCAGAGAAACGGCCTGTTTTTCACTTTCTACCGTAAAAATGAGCCAGTTTACACTGTCCTGTTCGAGAGTGTCTCTGTCGACATAACCAGGTATGCACATGCGGCGCAGATAATTCAGCCACAGATGGAACTTACCTATAGTCCGAAGGTTGTCAACCGGGTTTTCTTTCGGAAATACGAACAAAAATCTATCCGTATTAATCAGCTTCATGGTGTCATTGGGGTGCCCCTTGAAGTCTTTATACTGCATGAAGTCGTAGCGGCACAGATATGTGACATCTGTCTTCAAATAATCTGCCTCAGCACCGTTACATGCCAGCCATTCTCCGATTATTTCGGGTGTTGTTGTATATACGTTCCGTTCATCGGTCAGAACAGCGTGGAAGTCATCCGCGAGTTTTTTGTACAAGTCGTCGGAGGTGTAAGTCCATTCAAAACCGCTGCTGTCCATGCGGACAATATCATCATCATTGATTTTGGGCACGAAGGGGAGATTTACGGCAGTCTTGATATCTTTGATGCCCCAGCGCTGACTGTGAGATATGTCAAGCAACAGTGCAAGCTTTGTCCTCATGGCGCAAAGTTTACTTTCGTCTTTGCAGGGAGGTGCAGATGGAACACCTTCGATAAAATACTCGGCTTTGAGAGTGTTAAATTTATCGACACCTTTGGGGGTAAGGGAATATACCCCGTCTTCAAAATGAAGATACCCCTCCGCGGAAAGTTCGCTCAACGCGGAAGGGTCCTCTCCGATAAGCGAAAAGAGCTCTTCCGTCCAGCAGGGGTTTTGAGAATCAAACATGGTAATGGCAATCTCTTTCATACTTCTGCCTCCTCCCGTGAATCAAAGATATGCGGCACGCAGGCCTGTACAAAAATAATTATACACACTAACACAACTATGTGATAATATTCCGCAAAAATTACGGAAAAATCTTCCGCGCAAGTATTGTTTAAAACTTGACAGACTTAGCATGTGATGCTATTATTTCTTGCGTTGCTTGCGGAAATAGCTCAGCTGGTAGAGCGATGGCCTTCCAAGCCGTAGGTCGCGGGTTCGAGTCCCGTTTTCCGCTCCAGATTATTAAAGGGTTCACGCACTTGCGTGAGCCCTTTTTTGCTAACAATTAAAAATTTTCCTTGCAGTGGTGATAGCTTATGAATTCAAACATAGCTCTGCTCAAAAAATTCAAATCAGCCGGAGAACGCCAAGGATGGTGGAATGCCCCTGGAATAGTCACCGCTCTTTCGGGCGGCGGCGACTCCGTAGCTCTGCTTTGGCTTCTTAAAACTTTCTATAAAGGCAAAATAGTCGCAGCACATCTTGACCACTGCACAAGAGAAGGCGTTTCTCACGAAGATGCCGCGTTTTCAAAAAAATTGTGCGCCGAGTGGGGAATAAAATGCTCCGTCAAAGTGGTCGATGTTCACGCCCGAAGAATCAACGGAGAATCCTTTGAGATGGCGGGCAGAAGAGAAAGGTACACTCACTTTGAGGAGACGGCGGAACGGGAAGGACTGCACTTTATTGCTGTAGGACACTCAGCCGACGACTTAATCGAGACACAGCTCATGAACCTCTTCAGGGGAACGGGACTGACCGGGTTAAGAGGAATTCCCGAAGTTAGGGGAAATATAGTGCGCCCGATAATAGACTTCAGACGAACAGAGCTGAGGGATATGCTCCGTTCAAACGGTGTAGACTGGAAAGAAGATGCCAGCAACAGCGATACCATATATACGAGAAACAGAGTAAGAGAAGAACTCATACCTTGGATACGCGAGAATCTCAATGCAAATTTCGAAGTCTCTATGCTTGGGCTTGCTCATCAGATTGACAGAGAACTTTCGGAACGTTCCGCCGCGGCCTCATCCGCCATAGAGTCTGTTTCGTTCCGTATGCCCCCATCCCTGGCGGCATGGCACGTAAAAACGCTGGACAAAGTAAGCGACACGCTTCTTGCCGATATGGTAAGGCTTCAGGGCGAGATGCTGCAGCTGCCGACACTTTCGCGCCCAAGAACTCTAAACCTGCTCTCTCTTATAAGAAAAGGAGGCTCATGGCGCTTTCAGTGGGCATCCGACATTGAGGTCTGCTATTCGCTAAGAGGCATGGGGTGGCTTAAGAGATCGGATATAGAAAAAAGTATCGTAAAAAATAGGCAAAATAACGAAAAAGAGTTACTGCCTTGGTGGGTCAGATAGCCATAAATATGTTATTATGGCTAATGCTTATGAATATATAAATCAGGTTTTGGGAGTGGGGACGATGGAATATAAAATTGGCAAAGTTCTGATATCAAAATCAGAACTGGACAGTAAGATAAAAGAGCTTGCCGCAAGAATCCGCGAAAAATATACCGGTAAAAAGTTAATCTGTGTATGCGTTCTCAAGGGAGCTGTCGTTTTTCTGGCGGACCTTATCAGGGAAATTGGTCCCGATGTTGATGTTCAGATAGATTTTCTTGCGATATCTTCATACGGCGCATCTACAAAGAGCAGCGGAGTTGTTCAGATACAAAAAGATTTGAGCTGCGATATCCACGGACAGCATGTAATGATAGTGGAAGACATATTGGATACCGGACTCTCTCTTACTTACATAAAAAAACTTATGTCCGAGAGAAATCCTGAAAGCCTTGAAATATGTGTGCTCCTCGACAAGACGGAAAGGCGTCTCCAGGAAGTCGATGTCGAATATACGGGATTTGAAATACCGGATGCCTTTGTAATAGGATACGGGCTTGATTATGCGGGGAAATACCGTCACTTGCCGGCTATATACGTAGCAGAGCCGGCAGAATAGCGTGTCAAAATATAATAGCTTCCACGAAAGAGAGGATAACCGGGTTTGAATAAAATATCAAAAAATGTAGGTATGTACATTGTACTTATTGTGCTTGTAGTCAGCCTCGTCAATGTCTTTCTGACACCTGACAGCAAAAGTCAAAAAGACGCAAAAGTACTGCCTTACAGCGAATTCTTGTCAGAGGTCAATGCGGGCAATGTGGTCAAGGTTGAAATAGAGCACGAACAGCTTAAAGGAAAGCTCAAATCAGGAGCGGAGTTCACGACATATATTCTCGATGCGGCCACTCTCCCATCTGTAATTGCGGAAAAGGGTGTCGAGGTGGAGGTAGTTCCTCCCCCGAAAAATTCATGGCTTACGGCACTTTTGACATCACTGCTTCCTACCCTGCTTCTTATAGGAGTGTGGATTTACTTTATCTACAACATGCAGGGCGGCGGCAACAAGGTCATGGGGTTTGCCAAGAGCAAAGCAAAAATGTTCATCGACAACAGGCCTAAAGTCACTTTCGGCGATGTTGCCGGATGCGACGAGGCAAAAGAAGAACTTGAAGAGGTTGTCCAGTTCCTTAAAGCCCCGGAAAAGTTCACAAAACTCGGAGCAAAAGTACCGCGCGGTGTTCTGCTTTTGGGAGCGCCGGGTACTGGAAAGACGCTGCTTTCCAGAGCTGTGGCGGGAGAGGCGGATGTTCCGTTTTTCAGCATAAGCGGTTCCGATTTTGTCGAAATGTTTGTCGGTGTAGGTGCAGCCCGTGTCAGAGACCTTTTTGAACAGGCACGCAAATATCAGCCCTGCATAATATTCATAGACGAAATCGACGCAGTCGGACGTCACCGCGGAGCCGGACTCGGCGGCGGACATGACGAAAGAGAGCAGACATTGAACCAGCTCCTCGTCGAAATGGACGGATTTGAGGCCGGAGCGGGAATCATTCTCATCGCGGCTACAAACAGACCCGACATACTCGACCCCGCGCTTCTGCGCCCGGGACGCTTTGACAGGCAGGTTGTCGTAGACCGCCCCGACGTTATGGGCAGGAGAGACATACTCAAAGTACATTTGAAAGAAAAGAAAATAGAAAAGGGCGTTGACCTTGACGTAATAGCACGCAGAACCCCCGGTTTTGTCGGAGCTGATATTGCAAACCTTGTCAACGAAGCGGCACTTCTCGCCGCCCGCAGAGGAAAAGAAAAACTCGGAATGCCCGAATTTGAAGAAGCCATAGACAGAGTAATGGCTGGTCCCGAGAGAAAAAGCCGCATAATAAGCCCCAAGGAGCGCGAAATAATAGCCTACCACGAGGCGGGACACGCTCTTGTAGCAAGCAAGCTTGACGGAAGCGATCCCGTACACAAAATATCGATAATTCCGAGAGGGCACATGGCTCTGGGCTACACGCTACAGCTTCCCGAAGAGGACAGATTCCTCATATCCAGACAGGAACTCGCCGATAAGATAACAATCCTTTTGGCGGGACGCACAGCCGAATCCATAAAGTTCGGGGATGTTACGACAGGAGCTTCAAACGACCTCGAAAGAGCAACACAGACAGCACGCCAGATGGTCACTCAGTTTGGAATGAGTGACAGGCTTGGGCTTGTCACTCTCGGGAGGAAGCAGCATGAAGTATTCCTCGGAAGAGATATTGTCGAAGACAGAAACTACAGCGATGAAATAGCGTACGCCATCGACCAGGAAGTCCGCAGTATAATTGACGACAGTCTCGAAGCTGCCAAGAATATACTCACCGAGCACAGAGAGCGCCTCGAAGAGATAACGCGCCTGCTTCTTGAGAAAGAAGTGCTCGAGGGCGACGAGCTGGACGAACTCTTAGGCTATCCCAAAAAAGAGAGACCGGAGATGCCTTTGGATGAAGAGGAAGAACCTTCGGAATTGGCAGAAAGCGAAAAAGAATCCGATATTTCCGAAAATGCAGATGATGAGGACAACTCTTCCGACGAATCTGAGGAAGAAGATGTTGTCTCTGAAGATGAAGACAAAGAAGATTCAAGGAGTTAATGTAAGTATAATCTCCGGTGTAGATTAAAACAGTTTTTGATATAATTTCTAGGGACGCTCGGGATATTCCCGGGCGTTTTTAGATATTTAGGTGGTGTTAAAATGACGGATAAATTTGAACTTGCCGCTCCGTGGCCAATGTCGGGAGATCAGCCGGAAGCTGTTGAAAAGCTTGTAAGAGGCTTCGAAAAGCCGGGCTCTGTGCAGACTCTGCTCGGAGTGACGGGCAGCGGCAAAACTTTTACAATGGCGAATGTCATACAGCGCCTTCAGCGCCCCACACTTGTCATGGCGCACAACAAGACGCTGGCGGCTCAGCTGTACAGCGAGTTTAAAGAATTTTTTCCTAACAACTCCGTAAATTACTTCGTCAGTTATTACGACTATTATCAGCCGGAAGCTTATATGCCGGCTCAGGATATATATATAGAAAAGGACGCTTCCGTGAATGAACGCATAGAGCGTCTGAGGCTTGCTACAACAAAGGCACTGCTGGAACGAAGAGATGTCATAGTTGTGGCGAGCGTTTCCTGCATTTACGGGCTTGGCAAAAGAAAAAATTACGAAGATGCGATATTCAGATTCGCGGTAGGCGAAAAATGGGAGAGACGAGCCTTTATGACGCGTCTTTTGGACAACTATTATCAGCGCAATGACATATCTCTCCAGGCAGGTAACTTCAGAAGCAGGGGAGAGGCTATGGAGATATATCCTGCCTACAGCGACACAGCCATGAGAGTACTCTTTTTTGACGACGAGATAGAGAGAATAGAAGAAATAGACCCTGTCTCCGGAAAGACAATACTGGCAAAAGATCACGCTGGCATATTCCCCGCACAGCACTACGTAACGACTTCCGATGCAATTGTAAAGGCAGCGGAACTCATAGAAAAAGAACTTGCTGACAGAGTGCTGACGCTGGAATCGGAAAATAAACTTATCGAAGCTCAGCGTATAAAAATGAGGACAAAGTATGATCTGGAAATGCTCTTGGAAGTGGGCTACTGCTCCGGCATAGAGAACTATTCGCGCTTCCTTGACGGAAGAGAAGAAGGGGATGCCCCCGGTACGTTGATGGACTTCTTTCCCGAGGATTCAATGATATTCATAGATGAGTCACACATGACGCTTCCTCAGGTTCGCGGAATGTACAATGGCGACAGAGCCAGAAAGGAAGTCCTTGTAGAACACGGCTTCAGACTTCCGTCTTGTCTTGACAACAGACCTCTGAAATGGGACGAATACGAGCCTCTGCTGAAAAACGCACTCTTTATATCCGCCACGCCCGGCGACTACGAATTTGCGCATTCAAGCCAAGTTGTCGAGCAGCTTATACGCCCCACGGGAGTCACAGACCCGATTGTGGAAGTTCACAAAGCAACGGGACAGGTGGACGACTTATTGGCGGAAGTGAGGCCGATAATCGAAAAAGGCGACAGAGTACTCATATCGACATTAACAAAACGATCAGCCGAAGATCTTGCGGAATATATGGCGGAGCTTGGCATAAAAGTCAGATACATACATTCGGAGCTGGATACATTTGAGAGAGCGGAGCTTTTAAGAGATTTGCGCCTCGGCGTATTCAACATTCTGGTAGGTGTAAACCTTCTGCGCGAAGGCATAGACCTGCCCGAAGTCTCCCTTGTTGCGATTCTTGACGCGGACAAGGAAGGTTATCTGCGATCCCACCGTTCCCTGATACAGATGATAGGCCGTGCCGCGAGAAATCAGGCGGGCAAAGTTATCCTCTATGCGGACAGAATTACAGACAGCATAGACACAGCGATGAAAGAGACGGACAGGCGCAGACAAAAGCAGGAAGAGTATAACGAACTTCACGGAATTATCCCCACTACAATATCAAAAGCGGTAAAAGATTTACTGCCGGCCGAGCTGATGGAAGACGGAAGATACACGGGCATGAGGGCGGCATCTCCGAATGGAAACGAGATAATACCCGACATTCGCGAACTTGAACAAAAGATGTGGAGCGCGGTTGAAAAGTTGGACTTTGAACTTGCCGCGGAACTTAGAGATAAAATTTCAGAACTGAAAGGCGGTGCCGCCGTTGGAACAAACAATCAAAATAACAGGCGCAAGACAGCACAATTTAAAAAACATAAACGTGGAAATTCCAAAAAATAAACTTATCGTTGTAACAGGGCCATCCGGTTCGGGCAAGTCATCTCTTGCTTTTGACACTGTATATGCTGAGGGGCAGAGGCGCTATGTAGAATCTTTGTCATCATATGCGAGGCAGTTTTTGGGTATTTCGGACAAACCAGACGTGGACGACATAACAGGGCTTTCTCCCGCTATATCGATAGAACAGAAGGGAACAAGCCACAACCCCCGTTCAACGGTGGGTACGGTAACGGAAATTTACGACTATCTGCGTCTGCTCTACGGAAGAGCAGGTACTCCCCACTGTCCGAAATGCGGTAAGGAAGTACACAGATACAGTGTTGACGAGATAATAGACAGAATCTACCGCGATTATGACGGCAAGCCGATCGAGGTTTTGTCGCCGCTTGTAAAGGCTAAAAAAGGAGAGTACAAAAACCTCCTGCTCAAACTGCATCAGCAGGGATATTTGCGTGCACGCATAGACGGAACAATGTTCTGGCTGGAAGAAGAGGTAGAGCTGGACAAGAAAAAACGCCATTCTATCGAATGTGTCATAGACAGACTTCGCGTTAAGGAAGATAACCGTTCCAGGCTTGCGGAGGCAGTCGAAATGGCGCTTAAACTTTCGGACGGCTTTGTCCTGCTTGTATCGGAGGGAATAGACGAGCTCGAACTTACTGAAAAATATATTTGCCCAGACTGTGAGATAAGCCTTCCGGACATAGAGCCTAGGCTCTTTTCATTTAACAATCCATTCGGAGCCTGCCCAGAATGCTCCGGGCTCGGAGTTCACCTCCACTTTTCGGAAGAGCTCGCGGTAAATCCCGACCTTCCTATCGGCGAAGGCGGCTTTATTCCGTGGAAAACAATGAAATATATGGTGCAGAAGGCGGAGCAGCTGGCCGCAATGCACGATGGCTGGGATATATCCCTTCCTTTCAAGGATCTTCCCGAGGATGTAAAGCAGGTAATGCTCTACGGTACGGATGAAGTAATTCCCATGGTATTTACCGACAAAAACGGAGATTGGGACTATAACGGCAAGTATATAGGGCTGATTCCGTGGCTTGAAAAGAGACTGGCCGAGACGGAATCTGATGTGTACAGAGAAGAGCTGCTGCGTTTTCAGGTCGAGGACGAATGCTCCACATGTCACGGCTCACGCCTTAAGCCGGAGGCACTTGCCGTTACATTGGGAGGCTACAACATCTCGGAGCTGACAGATATGCCTGTTGAGGAACTCATAGGTGTGCTGGACAATCTCGAACTCGGTGCGGTGGAGAAAAAAATAGTGGGGCAGGCTCTTATTGAAGTTCGCAAAAGGCTCTCCTTCTTAAATGACGTAGGTGCGGGATATCTGAGCTTGTCGAGAAGAGCGGACACTCTGAGCGGGGGAGAGAGCCAGAGAATTCGCCTCGCCACACAGATAGGTTCACAGCTTACCGGGGTTCTCTATGTGCTTGACGAGCCGACTATAGGACTTCATCCGAGAGATACCAACAGACTGCTCGACACTCTGAAAGCAATACGTGACATAGGAAACACTGTACTGGTGGTGGAACATGACCGTGATACAATGGCTGCCGCGGATCACATACTCGAGCTCGGCCCAGCGGCCGGGGAACTCGGGGGAGAACTGATTGCCAGCGGCAGTGCGGAAGAAATAAAAAAGGGAAATTCCTCAACCGCGGCATATCTGCGCGGAGAAGAAGACGGAACATACAGGAGCACGGCTGCAAGACGCAAGCCTATAGGCACTATATCCGTCAGGGGATGCAGAGAGAATAACCTTAAAAAGTTAAATATAGATGTTCCCCTCGGAATATTCGGAGCTTTAAGCGGAGTTTCGGGCTCGGGCAAAAGCACATTCTTGTATGAAATACTTTATAAGGGGCTGAGGGGGAAGTTTGACAGGGACTACAGAGAGCGTTCCGGCAAATTTGACTCCATAACCGGCTACGAGTCTCTCAGGAACATTGTTCTTGTAGACCAAAGCCCGATAGGACGTACGCCGCGCTCAAATCCCGCAACATATACCGGAGTATTTACTCCTATAAGAGAATTTTTCGCCCAGCTTCAGGAGTCGAAACTCAGAGGATATCAGCCGGGCCGCTTCAGCTTCAACGTCAAAGGCGGAAGGTGCGAATCCTGTAACGGCGACGGAGTCTTGAAAGTTTCAATGCTCTTTCTCCCCGATGTCTATGTCAAATGTGATGTCTGCAAGGGGCAGAGGTACAACAGGGAAACTCTAGAAGTACGCCACAAGGGGCTCTCCATAGCGGATGTGCTAAACTTGACGGTAGACGAAGCAGCTGAACATTTTAAGGATATCCCGAGAATATTCAACAAACTTAAAGTCATGCAGGAAGCGGGGCTTGGCTATATAAAACTGGGACAGTCAGCCACAACTTTAAGCGGCGGCGAGGCTCAGAGAGTAAAACTCGCCACGGAACTCTCAAAAAAATTCCGCGGCAATACACTTTACCTTCTGGACGAGCCAACAACCGGACTTCACTACACCGATGTAAAAAAGCTATTGAAGCTCCTGCACAAGCTTGTAGACCAGGGAAACTCGGTTCTTGTCATAGAGCACAACCTTGATGTTTTGGCGTCGGCAGACTATATAATGGACTTGGGGCCGGACGGCGGACGCAGAGGCGGTAAATTAATCGCCAAGGGAACGCCGGAAGAGATAGCAAAATCAAAGGGACCGACTGGCAAGTATCTTGCCGAATTCCTTAAAGAGATGAAAGAGGGGAAGAAACAAAATGAGAGAAGATAACAACTGCGTCAGCGAAGATATATGCTGGGGGCGCAACCCCGTAATGACACTGCTCGAAGAGAGCCCCGACAGATGTACCAAAGTCGTAATGGGAAAAAATGTTCAGCCACATATAAAAGCAAGAGTCACAGAACTTTGCAAAAGTGCCGGAATTACGTTCCAAAACGTGGATAATATGGTTCTTGACCGTTTGACAGGCAAAGAAAACCATCAGGGCATAGCCGCATACATGGCTCCGATGCGTCTGTGGGATGCCGACGAGCTCATGAGCGTAATCCCCCCAGCACCGGCTCCCGTTATGATTCTTCTCTGCGACCATATACAGGACCCTCACAACTTGGGCGCAGTAATAAGAAGCGCCGAGGCAGCGGGGGCATCGGCTGTAATGATTCCTAAAAGAGGCGGCTGCCTTCCTACAGGTACGGTGGTAAAGACTAGCGCCGGAGCTGCTCTGCGTCTGCCTGTGGCAAAAGTAGGCAATGTTTCTCAGGCGATAAAATCACTGCAGGAGCACGGCTTCTGGGTCGTAGGGCTTGCAATGGAGGGAAGGGAAACTTTATTCAAAGCCGATATGTCCCCGCGCACAGTATTTGTTGTAGGGGCGGAAGGTGAAGGGTTGAGCTCTCTGGTTGCAAAATCCTGCGACGAGCTTCGCTATATTCCGATGAAAGGTTCGACGGGTTCGCTGAATGCATCCGTCGCCGCGTCATTGGCAATGTTTGAGTGGACAAGATCCAATTCCTAATATGCTATAATAAAGTGTTTGTTTATGGAATACATACCCGATTCTGGGAGGAAAGATAATATGCGCTGTGTTGGAACTGTTTCAAGAGGTATACGTCTTCCGGTCATTACCAAGGGAGAAGACATAGTAAAAATTATTTCTGACAGTGTCTTGGAAGCGGCATCATCCGAAAGAGATGCTTTTGCCATACGCGACAGGGACATTGTCGGTGTTACGGAGTCTCTTGTTGCACGCTCACAGGGTAACTATGTTACTCTGGACGACATTTCTGAAGATATAAAACGCAGAGTCCCGGAAGGAGACGTTGCCCTTATATTTCCGATAATGAGCCGCAACCGCTTTCATCAGCTCCTTCGCGGCATTGTCAACGGAGTGAGAGGTCATGTTCACGTAATACTCTCATATCCGTCGGACGAGGTCGGCAACAAAGTCATAGACCCTTACAACTACTACCTAAAATCAGCCGAACTTTCCGGAGAATGTTTTGACGAAGACGAGTTCTATTCCGTTTTCGGAGAGTACAGACATCCTTTTACGGGAATAGACTATGTTCAGCTTTACAAAAATATTGACCCTGAAAAAGTAGTCATACACTTTGCAAATAATCCACTGGCGGCCCTTAAATTTGCAAAAACAGTAATAGTGGCAAGTATACACACGCGTAAGCTGCATAGGGAAATACTTGAAAAAGCGGGAGCAAATGTCGTCTCTATGGATGAAATATGCAGCTCTCCCGTGCGCCCAGGAGCCGGATTTAACGAAAAATACGGACTGTTGGGCTCGAACTATACAAACGATAATTCCGTAAAACTATTTCCGCGTGAGTGCGATGCATTTGTCAACGAACTTCAGAGAGAGCTCAAAAACCGTACCGGCAAAGACATCGAAGTGCTTGTTTACGGCGACGGAGCATTCAAAGACCCTGCATGCGGAATCTGGGAGCTCGCCGACCCTGTAGTATCCCCAGGCTTTACGGAGGGGCTTCTCGGAATGCCCAAAGAGATAAAGTTTAAGTATGTGGCGGACAATGCGGAAGGCAAAGATCCGACGGAAGCCGTCCGCGAAGCGATAGAAGCCAAAAATAAAATGGACAAGTTCGGTCACAGCACCTTGGGCACAACTCCGCGCAACCTTACAGACCTTATAGGTTCGCTCTGTGACCTCACATCAGGTTCGGGAGACAAAGGGACTCCTGTCGTTTACATACAGGGGTACTTTGATAATTACTTAGATGACTGAAACTGAGCACGTCCTTTCCTTTAGCAGCATAGATCCGGCAGGACGCGTGAAATTTGCTGTCCTGCTTGAAATGTTTCAGGAGATGGCGGATATTGACGCATCTAAGTACGGTCTCTCTGTCTCCCAGACTTTGGAACATAGTATGACGTGGGTGCTGAGAAAGTACAGAATAGATATAGAAAAGTATCCGACTTCTTCGGATATGTCAGTAAAAATAAGAACCTACGCCGAACCATACAGAAATTTATTCTCCCTGCGCACTTTCAAAATGTGGAATCATCAGGGAGAGTATCTGGGTTCTGCATATACGTGGTGGGTTATGGTTGATACTGTCAAACTGCGCCCTGTTCGGTTGGATAAGTGCGAGCTGATGAGTGCTTTTATGACTCAGATGTCGGATGTCCTTCCTTCGGACGTAAAGATTCCCGAAGTGTCTGAACCTCAGACGGAAGAAATATGGAAAGTACGCTGGCAGGATCTTGACGTAAATAATCATACGAACCATGCGGTGTATTTCGCTTGGGCACTGGATACAGTGCCTTATGAAGTTCCAAGTTCGATGTCGCCCATGTTGGTGGAAGGGGAGTTCCTGCACCCAATTCCGAGGACAAAAGTCCGTTGTCTGACAGAAGAAATAGAATCATCAGAAGGCAGGTCATTTCTGCACTCTCTTCGCCATATTGACGATGATACGGAATATGCTAAGCTCAGCTCACATTGGAAATAAAGCACAAAGGAGGATTATCCATGAAAGCCGCATTCGCACACTTTAACTTTAATGTCCTTGACCTCGGAAGAAGTCTTGAATTTTACTCGCGTGCTCTCGGCCTGACTCAGGTCAGATGTGTTGAAAAAGACAGCTTCACATTGGTCTATCTCGGTGACGGCGTCACCGATTTTCAGCTTGAGCTCACCCACATGCACGACAGAACAGAGCCATACGACCTTGGCGAGTCGGAATTTCACCTTGCCTTTACGGTGGATGATTTTGACCGCTGGCATGCTCTGCATGAGAAGCTAGGCTGCATCTGCTACGAAAATAAGGATATGGGCATATACTTTATAGAAGACCCTGACGGATATTGGCTTGAAATAATTCCGGACAGAAGATAAAAAAATAAATATAAAACAGAGCCCAAATCTGTTGAAGATTCGGGCTCTGTTACAGAAAAGGCGGACTTCCAGCGAAGGGAAGTCCGCATAGTTTTATTTGCTCTTTACATAGGTGTTGAGTGGCTTCACTCTGTATGCGTTGTCGGTCATATTGTTTGTCGTCACATATCCGGGCTTGCTGTCTATAAGCTGAGGAATTCTGTTTACTATTGTCGCGCATGTGAGCTCGACAGTCGCGGGGCGGTTCACCACAACGGTTGATTCCGGTTCGCCGTAAAGTGTCCATACATTTGTGTCAAATTCTTCGGGAGCATAGACCTTTCCTATGCACTCCGTCTCGATTGTGATGCCCTCAGCCGTCTCTGTCGTGACTATTGCGGACATTCCCGTTGCGTCTCCGGCTTTGACAGTCATACCGAGCGTCGTTGATTCAAGGTCTTTAGGATAGGTGCAGGGAATGCACTTCTGTCTCTGAGATGTGATGGTCAGTCCAAGGCGCTCGCAGAGCCAGCCGTTCTGGTTCCACATATATGACGGGATGTAATCGCCTTTTTCGACGAGAGCCTTTATCTCATCGGATGAAAGAGAGTTATAATTCCCTATTTCTTCCTCAAATTTTTCTATTGTTAGCCCTGCCCCGTGTCCTATAGCAAGGGCAATGCCGTAATCTTCGACATTGTAGCTGCTTGAGCCGTGAATCTTTGTTATAGAAGCGGAGGATCCAGCCAGGTTTGTAACCATTGTTCCCCAGAAAAGGTCTGGATAGCCGCTTCCGCACAGTGTGCATCCGCCCTCTTTGGCAAGAGCGTCAAGTTCCTTTGTTATATCCGGTGATGAATTCCACGGGTAAAGGGCCTCTTCGCATGTTGATATAGCATTAACGCCGTTTTTGGCGCAGACAGAAAATGCTTCTTTAAGCTCCGCCATTGTACTGCGTGTGGCGATTATGCAGACATCGGGCTTGAGAGCTTTTAATACAGAGTCTGCTTCCGATGCGCACGATATTGCCACTCCGACATTCTCCCCGCCAATCACTGCACTGATGTCTTTTCCGACGAGAGCAGGGTTCATATCAAAGGCTGCCACAAGCTCGCATCCTTTTCCCAAAGCGTAGCGCATAAGATAAGCGCTCATTTTTCCGCATCCGTACTGTGCAACTTTCACTTTACGATCCATAAAAGAACACCTCCGTATGTTTTTTGCTAACTTATGCTATTATGATATATTTTATACCATGTATAAGGTCAAGGGGATATTGAGAAAAAATACACATAATTATGCGGGCGTTACGGGAATCTGTATTTTGTAGAACATCTCTCTCGTGCTGCTCTCAAAAGATGGAAAATCGATGATTACCTCGCATATATAGTCTCCTGACACGGTAAATCCGACTCGCTTAATCTCATTCAGCAGCATGCGTGCATTCTCCGCCTCCTTTGAAAAATCATCCGAGCAGACGCAGTAATAAGCAGCCGCAGGCAAGGTCTCCGTTTGTTTGTCGATTTCATCATCAACAAAGAGAAATACCTCGTTTGCATAGAAGTTGCCTGAGAGAATATGCGGCCGTCTCATAATCGTGCCGACATTGCAGAAGTATGTCATTGCCAGATTTGCTGCTGCAAGGTGCTGTTTCAGCTCTCTCAGCATATATTCGTATCCTGCGAAGTCAGTCTCGAAAAAGTTGTTTTCCGAGGCGTAGCGGTATATTCTGCGCTGCGGCATATATTCGAGGAAGAATATTCCGTTTTTCGGCAGTGATTCGTAGCGGCGGTAATTCTCAAGAGTTCTTGTTATCGCCCTCTGCGTCTTTTTCAGTGCGTCTACCTTAATGTCGATGGACTGCATCTGTCTTTTGAGAATGCGCTGAATTTCGCTTGGGTCATTTCTGTCGAGGCACTCTCTTATCTCTTTTAATTTAAGCCCGTAAGCCTTCATGTACTGAATCATATCCAATTTTGCCGACTGTATTATGTGATAGTATCGGTATCCGCTCTCCCCGTCTCTTATCGCGGGGCATAGAAGCTTCTCCCTGTCATACAAGCGCAGCGTCTGCTCCGATATATTGTTGAGCCTTGCCATCTGTCCTATAGATAGTCGTTGGAAATTCATCACAGATCCTCCTATCCAACCTTATATATGATATAGAGTTTTTCTGATTATACACTTTTATTTTATCCCCCAAAATACATATTTAAAAAAAATCATCATGTGGTATCTTATATCTAAATTTCATGAGGGGGAATTATGCCGCAATGGGCGACGGAGAGTGTTATCAACGAAGCATTGACGACATGGTGAAGAATAAAAAAAGTTAAGCGCATGTGCACTCATTTTGTGAGTGTATATGTGCTTTTTTTGTATGAAACACAGAATAGGAAGGGATAAAATTGGAATTTCACGTAACTCAGCTGATACTTTTTCAGATATTTTTAATACTGCTCAATGCGATATTTGCCTGTGCCGAAATCGCGGTTATATCTATAAATGACAATAAGCTTGCGACAATGGCGGCTCAAGGGGATAAGCGAGCTAAGCGGCTGTCCGTATTGACTGCGCAGCCCGCTTCGTTCCTTGCGACAATACAAGTGGCTATTACACTTTCGGGATTTTTGGGAAGCGCCTTTGCGGCTGACAACTTCTCGGAAAGAATGGTGACCGCACTTATAGGGCTGGGAATAACCATCTCTCCCGCGGCTCTGGACACAATATCCGTTATATTCATAACATTGATATTGTCCTACTTTACACTAATCTTCGGCGAGCTTGTTCCCAAAAGATTGGCTATGAAGAATGCGGAAGCTCTGGCACTTTCAATGTCCGCAATGATATATTGGATATCGAAAATGTTTGCTCCCCTTGTCTTTGCTCTGACTATATCGACAAACCAAGTTTTGAAATTGCTCGGCATCGACCCCGACTCGGAAGATAAAGAGCTCAGCGAGGAAGAAATACGTATGCTCGTTGATGTCGGCAGCGAAAAAGGAGTTATCGCTCCCGAAGAAAAAGAGATGATACAAAACGTTTTTGAATTTGACGACTTGATAGTCGGTGACTTTGCTACTCACAGAACAGACATAGTCATGCTATGGGCGGAAGATTCAAATGAAGAGTGGGAGCGCATAATCAGTGAGAGCAGATTCGCAAAATACCCCGTATGTGACGGAACCGTGGACAATGTAATAGGAATTTTGAACACAAAAGACTATTTCAGGCTTAAGGATAAAACAAGAGAGAGCCTCATGCGCAATGCGATCGTTCCAGCCTTCTTCATACCGGAGAGCATCTGCGCGGACGTTCTCTTCAGACAGATGAAGCAGAGCAGAAAACATTTTGCCGTTGTGCTGGATGAATATGGCGGTATGGCGGGAATCGTTACCATGAACGACCTTCTGGAACAGCTTGTCGGCGACCTTGAGAATGAGACGGAAGCTCCCGACGATGCTTTGAAAATCAGAAAACAGACAAATGATTCATGGGTGATCGAGGGTTCGGCTCTATTAAGAGATGTCGCCAAAAACCTTGGAGTCGTCATGCCGGAAGAAGAGTATGACACATTCGGCGGAATGATATTCGGTGAGTATGGCGCAATACCGGAAGACGGCAGCGAGTTTGATGCGGAAATCGGCGAACTTAAAATAAAGGTTACAGAGATAAGGGAGCATCGGATAAGAAAGGCAACTGTATCTGTGCACAGAAAAAGCAAGCCGGAAGATAGTGAATAGTAAAAAAGACGCCAAAGGCGTCTTTTTTACTGCAAAATTTGAGAACGGAGCTAGAAGTATCTGACGATTTCGCCCAGCGGTTTCCTTGTCTTGGCGCGTGAAGTCTTGTCCTCGGGATGCCCTAATGCTATGACTGTCCTTACCGTCTGATCCGACGGGATATCGAGAAGATTTTTTACCTCGTCCTCGTTGAATGTTCCCATAATACATGTTCCGAGCCCCAAATCTGCGGCTTGAAGCGTTATATAAGCAGCTGCGGCTCCCAGATCTCCCTGTGCGAAATGTTTACAGCCCCAAGTTTCAAGGACTCTTGGCATAACCTTCGGCGATGCTTCTTCGCAAAGTACAATCATGACAGGCACAGACGGAGCGAATTTATTGGCACCGATTATTTGAAGCATCTCCGAGAGCTTGGCTCTCTTATCCTCGGAAGTAACGACAACAAAATTCCATGGCTGACTGTTGCACGCAGACGGTGCAAGTCTTGCTGCTTCAAGGCACTTTGTTATATCTTCGCTCGATACCGCCTCGTCCGTATAGCGGCGGCAGCTTTCACGCTTAAGTGCCAGTTCTGTAAAATCTTTCATACAACCAACTCCAGTCTTAGCTTGTCTCAACGTGAGGCAAGCCTGATACTATGTAATTTTTTATTATCTTATGTAAGGCAGAATAAAGCAATATGTAAAAAAATACTAAAAATAAAAGGTTAAAAATCAGCATATATACTTGCTCAAAAAAGGTTTTTCTAACTTAAAAACAATTTTATTCTTACAATAGTCATGGCATAATAACCTTTAATTAAGAAAAAAATCACAAACTAAATTATGTAACACTAAACACTTTTTTCAAGATGATGCACTGTTTGACAAGACAATTGTATATAAATTACAGACAATTAAAGCAATATATATTTGTTCCGATGAATAAATATATATTGCTTAATGATATAAAAATTATTAAATGAACTCGAATGTTCCTTCCTTACTGTATTTCCTACATTGCAGACATGATATTTTAAGGCTGCGAAGTCCGTGAAAAATTCTTTGTGAAGAGCATTATTATCCTGCCAGGTCGGTGTAAGCTGCGCATGATTTCGTATTTTTATTGTTTTAATAAGATAAACAATCATGCGGAATTGTTAGATATTATAGTGTGAATTTTAGGTTTGGTTAATTTTATAATCCTGTTTTGCATAAAAGTCAAATAGTTGTCATTTTCTGATTATGATGTATAATTTAAGCAAGTTATGCAGAATATGACCCGGGGGAGGTAGTCTGAAACATAAAGGGCCTGATGACGCAGGAGTATCGCTTCTGCAAAATGAAGATAGGAGATGTTATTCATGGATGCACTTACAGCACTCGTAGTAAAAGCAAATGGATTTATTTGGGGTCTCTATTGTCTAATTCCTCTTCTTTGCGGTACAGGTCTTTATTTTACATTCAAACTTAATTTTGTTCAGGTGCGCAAATTCTGCCGCGCGATAAAGCAGGTTTTTGGCGGTATCACCATCTTCGGAGAGCGCGCAGGCAACGATGGAATGAGTTCCTTCCAGGCTCTTGCTACTGCCGTAGCAGCTCAGGTCGGTACGGGAAACTTGGCCGGAGCCGCAACAGCAATAGCGATAGGGGGTCCCGGAGCAATCTTCTGGATGTGGATTGCAGCTTTCTTCGGAATGGCTACAATTTTTGCGGAAGCTGTCTTGGCGCAGGTTTACAAAGTTAAAGATCCCGGAACGGGAAGCGTTGTCGGCGGTCCTGCTTATTACATTGCTAACGGACTCGGCAGCAAAGGTTTGGCAGCTTTCTTCTCGGTCGCTATAATAATTGCACTCGGCTTTATAGGCAACATGGTTCAGTCCAACTCAATAGCCGATGCGTTTAACAATGCGTTTGGAGTGAACAAGCTTCTCGTCGGCGTAGTCGTAGCCGCAATAGCGGGCTTTGTATTCTTCGGCGGAGTTGGCCGTATAGCCTCTCTGACAGAGAAAATAGTCCCGATAATGGCAGCTCTCTATCTCCTCGGCGGACTCTACATCCTTGTAGTGTTTGCAGGAAATATCATCCCTGCCTTTAAAATGATCTTCGTCGGAGCATTTAACCCATCAGCCGCTACGGGCGGACTTATCGGAGCCACAATGAAAGAGGCCATGCGCTACGGAGTAGCACGCGGACTTTTCTCCAATGAAGCCGGTATGGGCTCCACCCCGCACGCGCACGCAATCGCGAAGGTAAGTCATCCTGCGGAGCAGGGACTTGTCGCTATAGTCGGCGTGTTTGTCGATACATTCCTCGTTCTTAATATGACAGCATTTGTCATTTTCGTAACAGGCGCTATTGACGGACAGACAAGCGGTATCGCTCTTACACAGAAAGCCTTCCAGATTGGCTTGGGTTCAATGGGACATCCATTCATTGCAGTATGTATGTTCTTCTTTGCATTCTCGACAGTCATCGGATGGTACTTCTTCGGAGAGCAGAATATAAAGTACCTCTTCGGCCCCAAGGGACTGAACCCCTATCGTATCCTCGTAATGGGCTTCGTTCTTTTAGGCTCCGCACTGAAGCTTGACCTTGTTTGGGAACTTGCCGACTTCTTTAACGGAATCATGGTCTTCCCGAACCTCTTGGCACTCATCGGACTCTCAAAGGTCGTCGCAAAGTCACTGAAAGAATTTGATGACGAAGGACGCATCAAAGCCTAATAACAAAATATAACAATAATTTTATACAATTACACACAAAAAAGAGACCGCTGCTGCGGCCTCTTTTTTGTGTGCTCTGATAAGGCTATATATTGTTATTTATTTCCTACAAGCGCATTATGCCTATTGTGGGTATGGTTTTTTTAAGTAATATTGCTTGTTTGTAAAGTCTCACAAAACTATATATCAGATGTATAATCCGGTCAGCGAGAGTATGTTCTTCAAGGGAGGGCTTGACCGCAAGCAGAATTTTATAATATTGCGTGAAAGTTTTGCGTAATCTGTAATTTTTGACAGACTGATTGGAGATGCATATGTTATGGATCAACTTACTGCTCTGGTAGTGAAAGCTAATAGTTTTATTTGGGGTCTCTATTGTTTAATTCCGCTTCTTTGCGGTACCGGACTTTACTTTACTCTTAGGCTTAAATTTGTCCAGGTTCGTAAGTTTGCTCTTGCCGCTAAGTACACCTTCGGTGGACTTACACTTTTCGGAGAGCGTGCAGGCAAAGACGGCATGAGCTCTTTCCAGGCTTTTGCCACAGCAATAGCAGCACAGGTCGGAACAGGAAACCTTGCAGGAGCCGCTACTGCTATCGCACTCGGCGGCCCGGGCGCAATTTTCTGGATGTGGCTTGCCGCATTCTGCGGAATGGCTACAATTTTTGCCGAAGCAGTTTTGGCACAGACCTACAAAGTTAAAGATCCCGAAACGGGAAGCGTTGTCGGCGGTCCTGCCTACTACATCACACATGGACTAGGCAGTAAGAAGCTCGCAATATTCTTCTCTGTTGCTCTTATTATTGCGCTCGGATTTATCGGCAACATGGTTCAGTCAAACTCAATAGCGGATGCTTTCAATAACGCATTCGGAGTCAACAAGATTATCACCGGCGTAATAATGGCTGCAATCGGCGGATTCGTCTTCTTCGGAGGACTGGGACGCATTGCATCACTCACAGAAAAGCTTGTCCCGATTATGGCTACATTCTACCTCTTGGGCGGACTTTACATTCTTGTGACACATGCCGACCAGCTTATCCCCGCATTTAAGATGATATTTGTCGGAGCTTTCAATCCTTCGGCGGCAACAGGCGGACTTATCGGTGCAGGCGTGAAAGAAGCCATGCGTTACGGAGTTGCCCGCGGCCTCTTCTCCAATGAAGCAGGTATGGGTTCCACACCGCACGCTCACGCAGTCGCTAAGGTAAACCACCCTGCAGAGCAGGGCTGCGTAGCCATCATGAGCGTTTTCGTTGACACCTTCCTCGTCCTCAACATGACAGCGTTCGTAATCTTTGTAACAGGTGCCATTGACGGACAGACATCCGGTATCACGCTCACACAGAAAGCATTTACAATAGGACTCGGTTCATGGGGACTTCCGTTTATAGCGATATGCATGTTCTTCTTTGCGTTCTCGACAATAATCGGATGGTACTTCTTCGGTGAACAGAACATCAAGTATCTCTTCGGACAGAAGGGGCTTACACCCTACAGAGTATTGGTTATGTGCTTCGTAGTCTTAGGTTCGGCTCTTAAGCTCGACCTTGTTTGGGAACTTGCCGACTTCTTTAACGGAATTATGGTCTTCCCGAACCTCTTGGCACTCATCGGACTCAGCAAGGTTGTCTCAAAGGCTCTTGACGACTTTGACGAGAAGGGACGCCTCAAGGCCAAAGCATAACATCGGTCTTAGCGCAGCAGATTTAGCCGGGAGAACCCTTAAGGGTTCTCCCGCATTTTTTTCTTTTTCAAATAAAACAGCGAACTAAATGATTATTTTATCATACGGTTTTTTCTTTGCTTATTTGCAAAAATTTTATATGAAATGTTCAGGCTGATAGAGGATTTTGGGATATATTATTAAACATTGTCCTCAATTAGCTTCTATAGACAAAATGCTGCTGCAGTGATAAAGTTCAAAAACTTTAAATACATATACCGTAAATGTTATATATTAACGGTAAAAGCTCAGTTTGCATCGGCAGTATCAGAGAGCTAGGAACGTGTGCTTGTCAAATTGGACAAATGGGGGGAAAAACATGGATGTTTTGTGGAAATTTAATGATTTTGTAAACGGAATTGTTTGGGGTCCTTGGATGCTGACACTGCTGGTGGGTACGGGAGTCTGGTTTACCTTTGTACTTGGTTTTCCTCAGGTTCGTTATTTCGGACTTATGGTGCGTGAAGTTGTAGGTAAAATTCGCCACAAGAGCGAAGAGGACGGGAGCATTTCATCCTTTGCCGCAATGGCTACGGCTCTTGCCGCTACAGTAGGTACCGGCAATATTGCAGGTGTTGCCACGGCACTTCACTTAGGAGGCCCCGGAGCCCTTGTATGGATGCTTATATCGGCGATATTCGGCATGACGACTAAATTCTGCGAAGTAACACTTGCCGTTCGCTACAGAGAAAAAGACGCAATGGGCCAGTTCAGAGGAGGAACAATGTACATCCTCGAAAAAGGCCTTGGAATGAAGTGGCTTGCCGTCACCTTTGCTCTTTTCGCATTTCTTGCGTCATTTGGGATCGGGAACGCGGTTCAGGCAAACTCCACATGTGAGGGAATATCAATGGCGTTCGGAATTCCCCACATATATACAGCAGTCTTCCTCGCCGTGACAGTGGGGCTTGTAATATTCGGCGGACTTACAAGAATAGCCACCGTAACGGTTCTGCTTGTTCCCTTTATGGCTATATTTTACATAATAGGAGCTTTTGCTGTTGTATTCAGCCATGCCGACGCTGTCCCCGGAGCGATATCAATGGCTATGCACGGGGCTTTCGGAGATCCTCAGGCTCTTCCCGGAGCTCTTGCCGGGTGGGCCGTTAAAGCCGCCATAACAAGGGGAATTGCCAGAGGCGTATTCTCAAACGAAGCCGGTCTCGGTTCTGCTCCTATCGTTCACTGCACCGCCAAAGTCGACCACCCAGTGCGCCAGGGACTTTACGGTCTATTTGAAGTCTTTACCGACACTATAGTAATATGCACATTGACAGCCATGACCATATTGGCGTCGGGAGTTCTTACGTCACAGGCGGAACTTACCGGCTCTCAGCTCTCTTTGGCTGCTTTCAGCTCAACGCTCGGTACAGCAGGTACAATGATTTTGTCAGTAGGACTGTCTCTCTTCGCCCTTTCGACAATTCTGGGCTGGTACTGGTATTCGGAGACAGCCCTAGTCTATCTTTGCAAAACTCATCTTGTTATTCTTCCTCTTAAAATATGGTGGGTTGTGCTTATAGTTCTTGGCGGATGGGGCGGAGCCGAGGTTCTGAACAACCTCTGGAACCTATCGGATACACTTAACGGGCTTATGGCAGTCCCGAACCTTATAGGCCTTCTCCTTCTTACCAAAGAGCTTAAGCGTCTGGTAAACGATTTTGACACCAAGCTGAAATCGGGAGAGCTTAAAAGATAATACCCCGCACAAAAAACGACGCGCCCATTTGTATAAGGCGCGTCGTTTTCTATGTTTTCAACTCATAAGTTACCAGAATTTTTTCTTTTTAAATATCCACATGCAGTATATTACAATGGCCGCACTCAGCGCTATGACGGCAGGGTAGCCGTACTTCCAGCCGAGTTCAGGCATCTCCTTGAAGTTCATCCCGTACCAGCCGACAAGCAGGGATAGTGGGAGGAAAACAGTCGTTACAATAGTCAACACTTTCATAACCTGATTTTGCCTGATATCTATTTGAGCCTGGTAGACCTCGCCCAACTGCATTGAGAGTTCTCTTAGCATCCTCGTCTCGTCCAGAAGCCTCTTTACACGTTCATAAACTATTGACAGTGCCTCTTTCTCCGTTGCCGAGAAAATATCACACTCTATAAGCTTCTGTGTCAAATCAGCAAGCTGGGAATAGTAGTGCGAGCAGGCAAGGATTGTCTTTCTTGTATGCATCAGCCTGTGATTAAATTTTTCAAGCCGTCCCTCCAGCACACTCTCCTCAAGCTCTGCTAGTTTATCTTCTATCGTCTCAAGGATTTTTAAGTCGTCTTTAATTATAAATTCGAGGAAATCGTGCAAAAAATGTCCGACAGAGGGTTCTTTCCATGTTATATCGGACTCAATAAACTTCGCCGCAGATAATACGGTTCCGCTGTCATCAACGAACAGCAGTGCTTTTTCCGTTACACAATATGAAAACGCGGCTTTTTTCTCCGTCGATTTTTTCTTGGGAATAACAAAAGTTCCGCACAGAATATCAGCACGTCTCTCAGCCTTGCAAAACCGCGCATGTTCTGCGGGTTGAAGCGCGATGCCGGCAAAGTCCATGAGATTTTCTTTATGCTCATACTCGGGGGATGTCAGGATTAAAACGTAAGGCGTTTCGCACGTTTCGTCATTCCTCTGAGCCGTCAATTTGTTATTGATTTTATACAACATGATAGGTCTCTTTCAGAGCTTCAGCCGCAATAATGTAAGGTTCAGCGTACCATTGCGATAATATCGGCAAGCAGGGCCTGAGCCGTCTCTCGCCTGCCCGCCCCCGCACCGATGAAAGTAACGTCTCCTAAGTTATCTGTCGTTACGGTAAGCGCGTTCACCGCTCCGTTGATAGATGCCAGGGGCGCTGAAAAGGGAACCTTCATTGGCTTAACATAGCCCGAAAGTTTGCCGTTATCGTTCTTTATTCCAGCTATGAGTTTGATGGCGCAGGATACTTTTCGGGCGGCATCGATATCTTCCGAAGTTATAGCCGTTATGCCTGTTCTGTCTATCTCCGAAACGGGCATATCCTTATTAAAGAATATCTTTGCCATTATGGATACTTTAACTGCCGCATCCCATCCCTCTACATCGCCTGTGGGGTCAGCCTCCGCATAGCCAAGCTCCGTTGCCTCCGTAAGGGCGGATAAGTATGTCTTTCCTTCCGCCATCTTTGTAAGTATAAAATTTGTAGTGCCGTTTAAAATTCCCTCCGCTTTTTGAATCTCACATCCGGCAAGCCCCGCAGTAACTCCGTTTATGACAGGAGTTCCCGCCATGATTACTCCCTCATAGCGCAATTTAGCGCCGGATTTTTCGGCGGCAAGATTAAGCTCGGAGAATTTCAAAGCTATGGGGCCTTTATTTGTTGTTGTTACATTAACTCCCATCTCCAGAGCAGACATTACATGGGAAAGCCCGGGCTCTCCGGTTGTCAAATCCGTAGGAGTTGCCTCCGCAAGTATTGTCGCTCCCGATTTTTCCAAAAGCTCGGAAAAAGAGCCCGAAGCCTGCGGAAATTTCTTAAAAGAACCGTTCTCGCGCAGTTCATCTATAATTTCTTCTATATTAAGCCCGTCGGGGTTCATCACAGTGCCTTTGGAGCGTCCCGAAATCAATGTAACGATATACTCAAAACCGTATTTGCTCTTAAGCTCGGCTCTCTTTTCATGAAGCAGCTCCAACAGTGCCGCACCGACATTGCCGCAGCCGGCTATCGCTATTTTATTAATCATAGTTATACCTCCCGCATAAAACATACATAAATTTTTGTCAGTATACCATAAAGCTTTCACAAGGCAACGATGGCATCTATATATTGCAGGGAAAGATATTAGGCAGAGACGCAGATTGGCAAGTTGAGCATGTAACTGTTTTCTGCCTAAGTTCGCCTTGCTGCACATAAGTGTAAAAAAGGAGAGCCATATAGGCTCTCCCTGTCGTTCTGTATTTTTTACTTTGAGAAGCGTCTTCTCTTGGGTCTGTCTCCGTCTCTTGAACCTTCCTGTCTGTGGTCACGGTCTCTGCGCGGAGGTCTTGAGTCGCCTCTGTAGTTGTCTCTTGAGCTTTCACGGCGTTCTCCGCTTCCCTCTATCTGGCGTACCGAGGAAGTATTGAGTCCTTCGCGTGCGAGGCGGTCTTTGCGTGAATCAAATAGAGCTGCACCCTTTGCGGAGAGCTCAACCGTAGCTCCGTTATCGCGCAGTTTGATGTTGCCGACATCCTCGCGTCCTACGCCTATGCAGCGGCATATCATGCCGAGAAGCGGCCCTACTTCCCATCCGTCTTTGCGGCCTTCCGCAAACTGAACGGCTATTCCTCCGCCCATTTCGGGGCGCTGGAAGCGTTCCTTCTTGCCCGAGTTTCCGCCTCTGTCTCCGCGGTCGCCTCTGTCGGAGCTGCGGCCCGGTTTCTGCGATGAATCGCGGCGTCCCTTTTCTCTGTTCATTTCAAGCTCTACATCCTCACGGATGGAGTAGCCGGATGGCTGATCTCCGTAGGCCTTTGCCAAGAGTCCCGAAACAAGCATAAGAGCTTCGTCACGTGTAAGAAGTTCCTCCGCCCAGGACTGGAACTCTGTCGACTCAAGTGCATGTTCGAGAATTATCTTCTCAAAACGCACTCTGGACTGTCCTTCTATCTCTGCGGCATCGGGAGCGGGAATCCACTCCATCTTCATCTTTGAGCCCGCGTTCTGAGCCATAAACTTGAACTGGCGTGCTTCGCGCGCAGTAAGAAGGAGCATGTTGCTGCCTTCATGTCCCGCGCGTCCTGTACGGCCGCTGCGGTGAACGAATGATTCGAGGTTCTGCGGAAGTCCGAACTGTATTACGTGGCTTACCGCGTCTATGTCAAGTCCTCTTGCGGCAACGTCTGTCGCTACAAGAATTGAGACTCTACCTCCGCGGAGTGCGCCCAAAGCGCTGTTTCTCTCGCGCTGGCTCATATCTCCGTGGATAGCGGTTGCGCGGAAACCTATGTCGCAAAGTTTGTCCGCTATATCCTGAGTTTCCGCTCTTGTGCCGCAGAAGAGCAGGGCGCGGCTGGGAGCTTCCCATATAAGCACATTGGTAAGTCCTTCAAAACGCTTGCGTGAAGGAACGATGTAAGCTTTCTGTGTGATATCCTCGTGTGTTGTTATGTCGGATACGAGAGAGATCTTTTTCGGTGCGTCGAGGTACTGTCTCGCCAGTGACATAACTTCTGGCGGCATTGTGGCCGAGAAGAGCCATGTTCTCTCCGCATGGGGAACCGCCTCTAAAATAGCTTCCATTTCATCGCGGAAGCCCATGTCAAGCATGTGGTCGCCTTCGTCCAGTACAACGCTTGCGATGGCGTCGCCTTTGAAAGTGCCTCTTCTGATGTGGTCCAAGAGTCTGCCGGGTGTGCCGACAACTACATTTGCTCCGTCACGCAGTGAGCGTATCTGGCGCTCCATGTCGAGACCTCCGACAAGTGTTGCCACTCGTACTCCGCAGCCTGCTCCGACCCATGCGAATTCGCGTGCAGTCTGCTGTGCAAGCTCGCGTGTGGGTGAGAGGACAACTATCTGAGGCTCTCTTAAAGATGTGTTCATTGCGTTAATAAGAGGCAGTGCGAATGCCAGTGTCTTTCCTGAGCCTGTTCTGGCCTGTACAATTATGTCTGTCTCTATAAGAGATTCATCTTCGAGTACTCTTACCTGTACCGGCATTGGTGACTCAAAGCCTTTGTGCTCAAGTGCACTGACAAGCTCCGGACGCAGATTAAAATCTGCGAATTTGATTGATGTATCCTGTGTCATTATTGGAATTCCTCCCCAAGTTTGCGCCGTTGCACGAAATCCCTACGTATGGCGCAACCCGAGTAAGGTGATCGTAATACTTCCCCAATGAAACAAGCCGCGATAGGCGGAAGGGTGTTTCAGCAACAGCGGTGGCTTCTATGAGCCGATTGATTGGACTTGCGTCCGAAATGTAGGGTCTGCTGACCGCAACTGATGAATTATCTATGATACAGAAAAAAAGTCAATGGGTAAAAGAACTTATTTGGCAGTTTTTACAAAAAAATCATATTTTAAAAAACGTCATATATAAATATTTTTGATTATGCTCTATGTTTTTTAAATGCTTTGGCTTGAGAAGTGCCTATTATATTTAAGTAAAAAGGTTTGTTTTATCTATTTTGTAATATTATAAAACTCCACATTTACTGTTCTGCGTTAAAAAATGTTTGACATGAAGAAGCGCGCGTGTTAGAATCCCTCTATTCTGTAAGAGAGGGAGGAAGCGGTAATGTTGAAAAATGTAATGAATCAGAACATTATTATAATAATTATTAACGCGGCTCCTCCTCGCAGGATCGGCGCTTAGCGCTGTTTGTCAAGCGAGCTTCGGAGCCCTTCACTTTGAGGGGCTCCGTTTTTTTATGTTTTTAAAAAATTAAGGAGGAATATTATTATGGCAAACGCAAACAGAACAATCGAAGTACGCTGGCACGGACGCGGAGGACAGGGAGCAAAGAGCGCATCTGCTATATTGGCGGAGGTTCTTTTCGAGGGTGGCAAATTTGTCCAGGCGTTTCCCGAATACGGTGCAGAGCGTCAGGGCGCTCCGATGAGAGCTTACAACAGAGTTTCCGACAGCCCTATTCGCCGCCGCTGCAGCGTACAGAACCCCAATATAGTTGTCGTCGTAGATCCTACGATGGTTGAGAGCGCAAACCCCTCCGAAGGCTGTGCAAAGGATGCCGTCTACCTTGTCAATACACCCGATGACGCGAAAACACTTCGCTCAAGACTCAATTTGGGTACGCAGGCGAAAGTTCTGGTTGTAGACGCGACAAAAATAACACTTGAAGAACTTGGACAGAACAGGCCGAACGCGCCTCTTCTCGGAGCTCTTTCAAAGGTGTTCAGCGATGTTCCGGTAGAGACATTCGCCGACCATTTCATAAATAAGATGAAGCAGCTATCCCCGAAAGTTCTCGAGGCGAACCGCCGCGCTATAATGCGCGGACGCGATGAGGCTGTGTACGCATGAGCAAGCACCCATGCTGGCAGGATATAACGCCCGGAACAGTGGCTTTCGGTGCGTCTGCCCTTGAAGTAGAGACAGGTTTGTGGCGCAGCATCCGCCCTGTGCTTGATGCTCAAAAGTGCGTATCATGCCTAAAATGCTGGGTACAGTGCCCCGATATGTCCATACTCACGGATGATAACGGACGAGTCTGCGGCATAAATCTGTTTTACTGCAAAGGCTGCGGCATCTGTTCGGAAGTGTGCCCAGTAAAGGCGATATCAATGCATCCCGAATCTGACTTCGCGGATGAGGAAAGAGAACATGGAGAAGACCCCGGGAGTGTTGGTGAATATGTCAAATAAAAGAAAAGAAATGACCTCAGGCAACCTTGCCTTTGCCGAGGCAATGAGGCAGATAAACCCCGATGTTGTGGCGGCATACCCGATAACGCCTTCGACTGAAATTCCCGTACGTTTTGCGGAATTTGTAGCAAACGGGCAGGTGGATTCGGAATATGTGGCAGTAGAGAGCGAGCACTCCGCAATAACGGCATGTGTCGGAGCATCGGCTGCGGGAGCCAGAGTCATGACCGCATCAAGCGCGAACGGTGTAGCTCTCATGCATGAAATTTTTCCCATAGCGGCGGCATTCAGGGCTCCCATTGTCTTCGGGCTTGTCAACAGATGTCTGGGTGCGCCGGTAAACATCCACTGTGACCACTCCGACAGTATGCCGGAGCGGGATTCGGGCTGGATACAGATATACTGCGAAGACGCTCAGGAAGTTTACGACAGCGTGCTTCTTGCGGTGCGCCTTGCGGAACACAAAGATGTTCTTACTCCCGTATTTGTATGTCAGGACGGATTTATAACAAGCCATTGCTATGAGCCTGTCGAACTTCTTGGTGACAGCACAGTCAAAAATTTTGTCGGGGAGCGTAACCCTAAATTTCCCCTTCTTGATGTGGAAAATCCCGTCTCCTATGGCTCTTTTACCATGTCGGAATACTATTTTGAAATCAAGCGGAATCAGATGGAAGGCATGAACAACGTATTTAAAGTATATAAAGAGCTTTCCTCCGAACTCGCAGAAGAGACGGGGCGGGAATACTGCCCTATAGATGCTTACAGAACCGAAGATGCGGATTATCTGATTGTGAT
This sequence comes from uncultured Synergistaceae bacterium, assembly GCA_964577295.1. Classification (GTDB taxonomy): domain Bacteria; phylum Synergistota; class Synergistia; order Synergistales; family Synergistaceae; genus CAZNYN01. Next base: position 76,131 of record CAZNYN010000001.1, read on the forward strand.
AATGTCATCCGCAGCAGGTGTGGTTAAAGACGTAGTCGACGAAATGCGCGAGGATGGAATAAAAGTTGGATGTCTTCGCGTCCGCTTCTTCCGTCCCTTCCCGAAAGACGATTTGATGAAACTTGTCAACGGCAAGAAGGGTGTAGCCGTTCTAGACAGGAGCGCCAGCATTGGCGGAACTGCGCCTCTCGCTGCGGAAGTTAAATCTGCTCTTTACTCTCTTGATCAGAGAGTGCCTGTTCAGGAATATATATTCGGCCTTGGAGGCAGGGATTTTTACCCCAAAGACGCGGAGCGTGTATTCTGCAATCTTGCGGATAATAATTACAGTTCCGATGTTCGTTACATAGGCCTTCTTGAGAAGGAGAATAACAATGTCGATTAACGTAAAAGAACTCACACAGAAAAAAAATCCGCTTACGCAAGGACACCGCATGTGCCCAGGCTGCGGGGCTCCCACTGCCATACGCCAAGCCCTTATGGCTGTAGACAACCCAGTTGTTATAGTAGGTGCCACAGGGTGCATGGAAGTCTCCACAACTGTATATCCCTACAGCTCGTGGAGAGTTCCCTTCATGCATGTCGCATTTGAGAATGCAGGAGCTGGCATTTCTGGCGTCGAAGCGGCTCATAAAGTCCTCAGCAGGAAGGGCAAGGCTAAGGAAGATATCAAATTTGTTGCTTTCGGCGGAGACGGCGGGACTTACGACATAGGTCTTCAATCTCTTTCCGGAGCTTTGGAGAGAGGGCACGACTTCACATACATTTGCTACAATAACCAGGGCTACATGAATACTGGAGCGCAGAGGAGCAGCGCCACACCCGTAAGCGCGAATGCGACGACATCTCCTGCGGGAAGCGTCATCCCAGGCAAGCTCCAGAGGGCGAAAGACCTTACGGAGATAGTAGCTGCTCACAACATTCCCTATGTGGCGCAGACAACTTTACACAACCCTGCCGACCTTATTGCGAAGGTAAAAAAAGCGGTTGAAACACCCGGCCCCGCCTTTGTCAATGTCCTTGTGCCATGCGTGCTCTTCTGGAAGGTTGACGCAAAAGACCAGGCAAAAATATGCAAGTTGGCCGCTGACAGCAAGTTCTGGCCTGTATACGAAGTGGTAAACGGAGAATACTCCCTTTCCTACGAGCCTAAAAACGATGTCTCCATAGAGACCTTCCTGCGTGCTCAGGGAAGATACTCCCACCTTTTCAAGAAAGGCGCGGAGCGTATGGATCTTGTAGCGGCGGCACAGGCTGATGCCGACGATAGCTGGAAGAAATTACTGAAAAAGTGCGGAAGGGAAGCCTAAGCCCGCTGCTCATCCCGCTGTAAGGATAAAGGCGCCTCACTGCCATAATCAGGCACTGGGGCGCTTTTTATTTTTGCTCTCTGCGCAATTCCTCTATCGACCATTTGCCACGGATATCTTATAATATACTATGATTCAATCGGTTGCATAGAAGGTGACGCTATGAAAGTTACGATGCAGGATGTCGCGAAAGAGGCGGGAGTCGATAAGGCCACCGTCAGCAGAGTATTAAAGGGCGACCACAGAATTTCCGAAAAAACCAGAGTGAAGGTAATAGCTGCCGTTCACAATTTGAATTACAGGCTCGACCGCAATGCACAGAACCTTTCCACAAACAAAAGCGGCTTTATCGGTGTTGTGCTCGGAGAGCTCAATCTGCCGTGGGTTGCGCCGTTTATTGCGGGACTTGACCGATCCGTGGCAAACTCGGAATATGATATCCTAATTAAATGTACTGATGGGGATCCGCGCCGCGCAGTACGGGAATTTGGCAAGATGAATGACCGATGTGTCGAAGGATTGATATGGGGGGACTCTCTTAATTCCCCTGCCGAATTTCTTCTGCCTGCGGTAACTCTTGGGTTTAAAAGGGATGACGCACTTGCAATAGTGTCGGACGATGCTCCCTTTATTCCCACATTTGAGACAGGCGCTCTGGCAGGGCGTCTTATCATAAGGGCCATAACAGGCAAGCCACTCCCAGCGCGGGAGGTCATTATAAAAGGTGCTGATGATGATTGAATATAGCTAAAAGAACATGTAACATTTTTTTACCTCTGCTAATATGTCTTTTTGTGTCCACAGCAAAGCCGCAGTCTGCTTTGGCTTTCGACCCGGCTGCGGTATACGGGCCCCGCATAGAAAAACTCTGCATGGTAATAGTCAGAAATTCCGACGCTCAGGTGCTTGCCGTCGAGCGCGGAGACGCAGACGTCATAAGCGAACTAGCACGCCCCTCGGATATAGAGAGGCTAAGCCGAAATCCAAAATTAAAAATGTCCCTTGCCAGAGGTTTTCACGCCTTTTTTATTCTCCTCAACAATGAAAAAGCTCCATGGAATGACAAATATGTGCGCCAAGCCGCGGCTGAGGCGATAGACAGAAACAACATAGTGAGGACGATATACTCTGGCTACTGCGAGCCTATAAACAGTTGGCTGCCTCCCGTCTCTCCGTGGGCTCTGCCCGAGAGCACAAAGACAATTTTCGACAGAGATAGCGCACGCTCAAAGTTAAAGTCCCGCGGCTATTCATGGAACATTTCCGGACTGCTTGTAGCTCCCGACGGCAAGGCTTTGCCTCACATAAAACTCTTGACGCCGCTTGCCAACGTCGCACCTACGACAGCGGAGATGGCGGAACAGGCTGCGGATTCGCTGAGAGCAGTAGGCTTTCCCGTGGATGTCGAACCTATGGATTTTTCCGCTATGGTTGCAAAGCTCGACCGTAAGGACTACTCAATGGCTGTTTTGGCGTGGAGTATGGGGCGTAATCCCGATTCTCTATACGCCTTTTACCACAGTTCGATGAGTGCCGAGGGCGGCTACAATATGACGGGCACTAAGGACAAAGCCCTTGATGCGGAACTTTCAAAGCTCCGTTTCGCGAAGGATAAGAAAGAGGCGGAAGCGGCATCTGCCAAAGTTCAGCTCATGCTTGCCGATATTATGCCCTCCATTCCGATATACAGCCGTTTTTCCGTGGCGTCAGTCTCAAATTCATGGAAAAACATCCTTACAACGGAAAAAGTTACAGCCGACAATATGTGGTCCTTCCTGATGGCGGAGCCGAAAGACGGCCGTATGCGCACGATGAATGTCATCTTGCCCGAAGAGCCGAGAAATTTGAATCCCTTTACTGCAAGCACAGCTTACTCATGGCAGGTTTTGGGCATGATATATGAGGGGATGATATCGACAAATCCCTTCACTTTGGAGGACATGCCTGGCATAGCGGAAAGCTGGAGCGTGAAAAGCGCGGCAAACGGCGAAAATATGCACACGGAGCTTGTTTTTAAATTCAAGAATGGGCTTAAATGGAACGACGGATCTGCTATGACCGCTTCCGATATGAAAGTCACAATAGATTTTCTGCGCAGAAATAAGATACCGCGCTTTTTTGATTCTGTAAAAGATGTTGAAAACGTATCTGTTTCGGGGAATACTTTGACTGTAAGGATGAAAGGCGTGAGCTACTGGTATTTGGACAATATCGGAGGCTTACCCTGCATGCCAAAAAAAATTCTTGATAAAATATCCGATTGGCAGAATTGGAATCCCATAGCAAAGGACGGAAAAACCGCAGCCTTGGGACTTATAGGGTGCGGCCCGTTTATGCTTGACGAGTACAGGGCGGGTGAGTATGTAATGATGAAGAAAAACCCACATTACAGAATGCTTGACAACAGAAAGGACAACTTGAAATGAGCCGCTCATGGCTTCTGAAGCGGCTGCTGTCGTCGCTGTGCGTCCTTGCCGCAGTCCTGATACTGAACTTTATACTCTTTAGGATTATGCCCGGTGATGCTGTCAGTACCATAGTAGATCCCAATTTCTCCCCCGAGGCGAAAGAGCGTCTTCGGGAGCTTTACGGTCTTGACAAACCGATGCTTGAGCAGTTTTTCATATACATAAAACAGATGCTGACATTCAGCTTCGGACTCTCCTTTTTGAGCAGAAAGCCTGTATGGGACGAACTTCTTTCGCGCCTTCCGTCAACATTGATATTGATGTCTCTTTCAATGTTCCTATCTGCCGTACTCGGAATATGGCTTGGCATAAAAGCCGCCTTAAACCGCGGAAAATTTTCAGAAAAGCTCGTCCTCAGAGCAGGCGCAATAACATCATCCTTCCCAGGATTCTTTGTTCAGCTTGTTCTTTTGATGCTCTTTGCAAGAACTTTTGCAATCTTTCCTCTGCGCGGGAGCTTATCGGTACCCCCTCCTACGGAATTTTTTCCTCTTATGGCCGACTATGCAAAGCATCTTGCTCTGCCCGTAATATCCCTGACAATAATGGGATTCGGCGGCTGGGCTTTATATGTGCGTAACCTCATGGTGCGCGCCCTGGGAGAAGATTTTGTCCTCATGGCCAGAGCGAGGGGACTTTCGTTCTCGCGTATCGTCTACGGACATGCCTTTCGTACAATTCTGCCGCCTATTGTGACGATACTCCTAATGTCTCTTCCCGGTCTTGTCTCGGGAGCCGTCATTACAGAATCAGTCTTTTCCCTTTACGGTGTAGGTACATTCCTTCTGGAAGCAGTCTCGGGGCATGATTACCCTTCGGCAGGCGCAGCATTCTATCTGCTTGCACTTATGACGGTGCTATGCAACTTTGCGGCAGATATAGCCTATGGATTTGTCGACCCGAGAGTAAGAATCGAAGGTAAAAACCAATGATATCCCTCTTCAAGCGCAAAAGCATAATTCTATTTATCCTAATTATACTTGCCGGAATATTTGCTCCCTTAATTACGGCATATCACCCCTCCGATGTTGTCGGTGCGCCCTTTGCCCGCCCAATCTGGTGGAATATGGATCTCTCACCCTTTGCCGAATACAAAATTTCTTCGGACGAGATATCTTTTGATTGGAAATATGCCCCTCCTGCAATATTCGCCTTACAGGGAGAGATTAAGGCTTCTCCCGATGCCGATGTCCGAATCATCTGGAAGTCTCCGTCGGGGGAGAGAGAACTTCTCTCACTTAGAGGGCAATCGGTATATTATATAAATCTCGACGCGCGGGACATGATTTTTAAACAATCAATAGGTGTCCCACTTATAGGAAACAGTACGCACTACCTCTTCCCGTCCAAGGGAACTTATTCTGTAAAAATTGAAAACGCGAAAAGCACAGATTTGACACTTTCCCTCCCAGGAATGAGACATGGGCTTTTGGGAACAGACCAGAGGGGACGCGACGTATTTACAATGCTCATTTACGGAATAAGAACCTCTCTCACAGTCGGCATTGCGGCCACAGTAATAGCAAGTGTCCTGGGGCTCGGCTTCGGGCTTGCCGCAGGCTATATCGGAGGCGTGACGGACCTTCTTGTCATGAGAGCTGTAGACATACTGCTATCCATACCCACACTTCCTATTTTAATGGTTCTGGCTGGAATATGGGGCAAGGGACTATGGCAGCTTGTTCTGATACTCTCCATATTTTCATGGATGGGAACTGCACGCTCCGTGCGCTCCTTAGTGCTTACAGTGCGCGAGAGCCCGTGGGTGGAGGGGCTTAAAGCCTTGGGAGCCAAGAGAAGCTACATACTCATCCGCCACCTTTTGCCCGAAACAGCGCCGATACTTCTTGCAAACCTGGCATTGGGAGTTCCGGGGGCGATACTCTCCGAAGCGGGGCTCGCCTTCCTCGGCCTATCGGATCCAAGACTCATATCGTGGGGCAGAATGCTTCACGAGGCTCACTCCTTCGGAGCTTTCACGGAAGGAGCCTGGTGGCTTCTCCTTCCTCCTGGAATCGGAATTGTCCTAGTATGCCTGATATTCATGGATATCGGACGCTATCTTGAGGAACGAATAGATCCAAGGCTTGGAGGAAAAGACAATGTTTAAGGCTCAGAACCTCACGGTAAGATACCCGAAAACAGATAAAGATGCCGTCTGCGGAATTTCCTTTGAACTTGCAAAAGGCAGCTTTACCGCACTCGTAGGAGAGTCGGGAAGCGGGAAAAGCACTATAATCTCAGCCTCCTTGGGACTTCTGCCGCCCCATTCCTCCGTAAGCGGAAAAATAGTGCTTAATAATCATGAAATAAATACGGCAAATATGGACGAGAACTCATTTCGTAAATATCGCTGGAAAGAAATGGCTCTCGTGCCTCAGGGTGCGCTGAATTCCTTCACCCCCGTTCTGACAATAGGAAAGCACATTGCGGAAGTGCTGGACTTTCACATGGGCATAAAGGGCAGGGAAGCGGAAGATAAAATTTCATCACTTCTTGAAGAAGTATCATTGCCGAAAGAGAGCGCAAAAAAATACCCGCATGAACTTTCGGGCGGGCAGAAACAGCGTGCCGCTATCGCTCTGGCTCTGGCTTGTTCACCGTCACTGCTATTCGCGGATGAGCCGACAACTGCGCTTGATGTTGTAACACAGGCTTCCGTGCTGAAACTTCTTTTGAAACTCAGAACAGAAAAATCTCTTACAATTCTCTTTGTCACTCATGACCTCCCGATGGCGGCATCTCTGTGCGACACATTGATAGTTATGAAGGACGGACACATTGTCGAATCGGGAACACCGCGCCAAATAGTCGAAAATCCGCGGGACGAACATACAAAGTCGCTTGTGCGGGCAATGATGTGAGGTAAGATACATGGAAACCACTATACTCTCTGTTCAAAACGTAAGCGTATCATTTAAATCCAAAAGGGGAGCCGTTCACAAGGCTGTCGATTCCGTATCCTTCGCACTGGAAATGGGAGAGAGTCTTGCGATAGTTGGAGAATCCGGAAGCGGAAAAACCACACTTATGCGCGCAGTGATGGGGCTCGTTCCAATAGAGTCGGGAAGCATCCGCCTGATGGGTAAAGATATATCCGAACTCACACCCGCCGAATTTAACAAAATAAGAAGAGAGTGCGGCTACATGCCGCAAGACCCATACGGAGCCATACCACCGGGGCTCTCCGCTCTCGAGGCAGTCACAGAACCGCTCCAAATTGCCTCTATTCCCATCTCTAAAGAAGAAATGGCACGCCGCGCGAAATCTTTGCTTGCCGAGCTTAAAATCAACGATGAAAGAATCTTTGCATCAAGAGCCGTAGGACTATCGGGCGGTCAGAGGCAGAGAGTCGGAATCGCAAGGGCTCTCATCCTTTCGCCGAAACTGCTGCTGTGCGACGAACCGACCTCAATGCAGGATGTATCGACGAGAAGCGAAATAACGGACGTATTTAAGCGCAGAACGGAGAGCGGAATGTCCATGATATTCGTGACTCACGACCTGCTCCTTGCGGGAAAAAGCGCGGACAGAATAATAGTAATGAAAGATGGAATCGTCTGCGAAGACGGAACATCAAAAGAAATATTGAATAACCCGAAGAGTGAATACACACAATTACTGCTGGACTCAGTACCGAAATTTAAAACAACGGAAGAAAACAACTCTTAGCCGATATATGGAGGTCGTTAAAATGTTTGAATGCGGAGACGGAATTTACGGAACAGACAGCTTCTACGAACGCGAGGGATGCACATCTATCTACATAATTTGCAGCGGCGGGAGGTGCGGAATCATCGAAAGCGCCGCAAACTCCTCCTTGCCTCATCTTCTCTCGGCTCTTGACGAACTCGGTGTTGACTATGCCAATGTAGACTTTCTCGCTTTAACCCACGTCCACCTAGACCATGCCGGCGGCGCAGGCTCATACATGCAAAAATTCCCCAACGCCAAACTAATAGTACATCCGAGGGGAGCAAAACACATGGCAGACCCCACGGCTCTTATAGAAGGTGTGTGCGAAGTTTACGGCAAGTCTGAGACTGAGCGCATGTACGGTGAGATAATCCCCATTGATAGGGAAAGAATCATCAGCGCCGATGACGGTTACGTCTTTCACATCGGAGACAAAAAAATCATAACTTTGGAAACCCCAGGGCACGCTAAACACCATAACTCCTACTATGACGAGAGCGACTCGGTTATATTTTCCGGAGACACCTTTGGCGTATCATACTCGGAAATGCAGACAGAAAAAGGACGCTGGGCAATACCGACAACATCACCGGTACAATTTAGCCCCGAAAATATGGTCAGATCAATAAACAAAATGCTCGCACTAAATCCAAAAAAAATTCTGCTTACCCACTTCGGCGAAGTAAGCAATATAAGTGAAGCCGCGGAAGAACTTTGCTCCACAGTCCAAGAATACACAAAAATAGCGGAAGCCGCACAGGGCGACTTCAAGCTGATAAAAGAAAACGTGAAAAATCTTCACATAGAAATGTGCAAGAAACATAACATCCCCCACCCGGAACAGTACACAGACAGCACCTTGTCTGTAGATACAGAACTAAATTCCCAAGGCCTGGCCTGCTGGTACGAGTACTGCCGCAGAAATGGAAGAGGCAAGTAGCTTAACCCGGATAAAACAAAAATCCGCATTTTTACAGCAGAAAGCGCGCAGAAACTGGGGCTCAACTTTCGTAAACAACAACCAGCCATGAGCCCACCTAATCAAACCTAAGCAGGCTCAGAATTTTATCTGTTTTTGCTCCTGTGTATTGTATCAGAGTGAGAAGTCACCTGTAATCCTGACAGCGGGATAAATACGAACTGTCTAAGCTGTAGGGTACAGCATAAATCCGGAGCGCAGTTTTTTAGTTTATAAACACGTTTTGTGTTGTATAAAAAAATCGGAACCGCCTGTTTGTCGGCGGTTCCGTTGTGTTTTAGTCTAGGTCGTTCTTTTTGATGTGCTCTTCTATGTCTGCCAGCGAGACTCGAGTGAGTTCTGCTCTAGGCAGAGAGCTTAGTATTTCCCAGGACATGTCCAGTGAGTAGCCTATTTCCCGTTCTTCCTCTTTGCCCTGCTTTAGGAATTTTTCTTCAAAGAGGCGGCCGAAGCCGAGTGTTGCTTTGTCGCTCTTTGAAAGTTCGTCTTCTCCGACGACTCCAGCCAGTGAGCGAACTTCCTGCACTCTGCTGTAGGAGGCGAATAGCTGGCTTGAGACGTTAGGGTGGTCATCACGTGTAAAGCCTTTGCCTATTCCGTCTTTCATGAGTCGCGAAAGGCTTGTTAGGATGTCTATCGGGGGATAGACGTTCTTTGCGTCAAGGTCGCGCGAAAGCACTATCTGTCCTTCTGTGATGAATCCCGTCAGGTCGGGTATCGGATGGGTGATGTCGTCGTTAGGCATTGTCAGAATCGGAATCTGAGTCACGCTTCCTTCAATTCCTCTTACAACTCCCGCTCTTTCGTAGAGTGATGCAAGGTCGCTGTAAAGGTACGCCGGATATCCTTTACGGCTCGGGACTTCTCCCGCTGCAACTCCGAGTTCGCGAAGTGCTTCGCAGTAGCTTGTCATGTCCGTAATTATGACTAGAACGTGCAGGCCGAGCTCATAAGCGAGGTATTCCGCAGTTGAAAGGGCCATTCTGGGTGTTGCGATACGCTCAATGACAGGGTCATCCGCAAGGTTAAGGAATGTGACGATGTTGTTGCTGTGCCCCTTGGATGAGAGTTCCTGTGTGAAGAAGGCTGCATCGTCGTGCTTGATTCCTATTCCCGCAAATACGACGGCGAAGTCGTCCGAACCCATAATCTTAGCCTGTGTCGCAATCTGCACGGCAAGCTGGTTGTGTGGAAGTCCGTTGCCCGAGAAGATGGGCAGCTTCTGTCCGCGGATAAGTGTCGTCAGAGTGTCAATTGCCGATATTCCCGTATGTATGAAGTCCTTGGGATACTGGCGCGCCATGGGGTTGAGGGGCAGTCCGTTGATGTTGACCCTCTTTCCTCCGAATATTTCTCCGCATCCGTCTCTCGGCTCTCCGAGACCGTTGAAGGTTCTTCCGAGCATGTTCTTGGAGAGGTGCACTTCAAGAGGGCGCCCCAGAAATTTTAGTTTTGTCGTATTTGGGACAAGGTCTTCCGTGCCGGTGAAAACCTGCACAAGCGTGGCTTTTTCACTGAGTGACTTAACCTGTCCGTGACGTATGTTTCCTTTGCTGTCTCTGATATCTACAAGCTCGCCGTAGCCTACGCCGGAGACATTTTCGACAAGCACAAAGGGGCCGTCTATGTCCTTTACACCAATATATTCAGGCTGTGCCATGGCTACTTACCTCCAAGTTTCTTTGTGCGTTCGGATGCCACTCTTTCGAGGTGGGCATCGATGCGTTTGCGTACTCGCGCGAATCCGTCTTTGTCTTCGGGGTCAAGCTCGCGAAGGTGAGTTATAGCGTTGACGGAGTCGTCTTCCTTAATAAGGGAAATAGGTATGCCCTTGCGGACGAGTTCCATTCCCTTGTGGTGGAAGTCAATAATGAGATCCAGTATCTCAAAGCCTTTTGCAGGAGGAGAGTAGGAGTCCTGGTTAAAGGAGTTCTGCTGAAGATATCCGTTTTTGATCAGGAATGCCGTGAATGCCACGAGTCTCTGATCATCCGGGAGTACGTCTTCTCCGACGAGTTTTATTACCTGCTGAACCTTTGTATCTTCCGCCAATATCTGGCGCACTTCGTCGCGGATGTCGCCCCATCTCGGGTCGACATTGGTGCAGAACCATCCGTTGACTTCATCTGCATATTCGCTGTATGAATCTATCCACGATATGGCAGGGTAGTGTCTTGCGTTGGCAAGGTTCTTGTCCAGTCCCCAGAAGCAGCGGATAAATCTCTTTGTGTGTCTTGTTACCGGTTCTGTGAAGTCTCCGCCGGGAGGTGAGACGGCTCCAATTACGCTGACGCTGCCGTTTTCTCCGCCGAGTGTGACAACTCGTCCCGCTCTTTCGTAAAATTCCGCGAGACGGCTGGGAAGGTAGGCAGGGAAGCCCTCTTCTGCGGGGATTTCTTCAAGTCTTCCGGAAAGTTCGCGCAGAGCCTCCGCCCAGCGTGATGTAGAGTCCGCCATGATAGCGACGTCATATCCCATGTCGCGGAAGTATTCCGCTATCGTTATGCCTGTGTATATGGACGCTTCACGTGCAGCGACCGGCATATTTGATGTGTTTGCAATGAGAATGGTGCGCTCCATAAGAGGACGTCCCGAGCGCGGGTCTTCAAGGACTGGGAACTGTTCCAGAACGTCTGTCATTTCATTTCCACGTTCGCCGCAGCCAATGTATATGACAACCTGAGCATCGCCCCACTTTGCAAGCTGATGCTGAGTAACAGTCTTTCCCGTTCCAAAGCCTCCGGGGATACATGCCGTGCCGCCCTTGGCTATGGGGAAGAGTCCGTCTATAACCCTCTGTCCCGTTACAAAAGGTTCGTTGGGGAGCAGGCGTTCTCTGTAAGGTCTCGGAGTTCTGACAGGCCAGCGCTGTATCATCGGAATGGCTAGCTCTCTTCCGAAAGCATCCTTCACGCGTGCTATGTCTTCCGAAGCCTTATGTTTGCCTTTGCTTATAATCCAGGTAATCTCGCCTTCAATGCCAAGCGGAGCCATTATCTTGTGAAGCAGAAGAGGTGTCTCCTGTACGGTGGCTATGACCATGCCCGGTGTAATAAGATCTCCGGGCTTTGCAGTTGGGGTTATATCCCATACCTTATCGCGGCTGATCATATTGACCGTAGTGCCGGGAGATATATACATACCCTCGTGCTCAAGCAGGGAGTCAAGAGGGCGTCCTATTCCGTCAAAGAAGCTTCCGATAAGCCCCGGGCCTATTTCTATGGAAAGGGATTCGCCTGTACCGGTGATTTTTTCATCGATGCGCAGTCCGTCCGTATCCTCATAGACCTGTATTGTGGCGTTATCGTTGTCCATGCTTATTATTTCGCCCATAAGCTGTTTCGGCCCGACTTTGACAACTTCGCGCATGGCGAAGTTTCTCATCTGCGATGCTTTTATGACAGGACCGTTGACGTACGAAACTACGCCATTTTTCGGCGGAATATTGTTATGCTTTGCCTCCAAATTAATGCCCTCCTAAAGCAGAGGCAGGAGCCGTTCGGCCAAAGTGTCCGCCATCTCCTGTGTCAAACTCTGCCAGTCCAAATTTACCTGTCTGCGGTTATCTTCGGTTAAAACCCAGCAGCCGCCGAGAATGGGCGCCGGATCCGAATCGAAACTCAAGTTCAGGTCGGGAATACGTCTCTTTACATTGCTCAAAATCTCGTCGGATAGGTTTAAATCAACTGCTGAAAGCCTTAATTTAAGTCCTTCCGCGCCTTTAAGAGACATTACCGCCTCCAGACACATGCCGGTCAGAATATCGACATAATTATCTCTGTCTCTCAAGTGGACGAGTTTATCCTGCAGTCTTCCGAGCGCATCGGAAAGGATGCGGTTCTGAAGGCGCAGAGTCTCTGTCGATTTTTCTCTTTCCGCCGCAAGAATTTGTCTGCGTCTGATATCTTCTGCTCTTTTGCGTGAGTCTTGAAGTATCAGATTAGCCTCTCTCTGCAGTTTTTCGGTCTCTTTGATAACCCAGTCATCTGCTTCGCGGTGTGCGGAGGCTATGACCGTTCTTTTTTCTTTATCGGCTCTGTCGAGAATGATATCTCTGAGAGCTCCTATTTTTTCACTTGAAACTTCCTTCATCACATTTTCACCCCAATGGCTTCCTGTACGTATCGGGTCAGAAAATCCGGACCCCTCTTAGTACCGAATCTGTCAGGTATCTCTACTACCAGAGGCAGTTCTCCGCGTTCTCTGAGCTGCTGTATTATATCCGGTGCCATCTCCGCCGCCTTTTCCGTTATGGCAAGAATTGCCAGATCCGGCGTCTTGAGCGCCATATCTATTGCGGCAAAGGTCTCATCGGATGTGTGAACGAGACACCCCTGTATGCCGGCAAGCCTCATGCCGACAAGAGAATCGTGGTTATCGCTCACAAGAAACGCCTTCATCTCGGCTTTCTAACTCCTATATGCGGCCGAGGATAAGCAGAGATACGATAACACCGTAAATCGCGATACCTTCCGAAAGGCCCAAGTAAATAAGGGTTGTTCCGAGCATTTCGGGCTTTTCACCGACAAGTCCGAGTGCAGCGGAACCTACGCTTGCAACCGCAAGACCCGCGCCGAGGCATGCAAGTCCGGTTGAAATTGCTGCCGCTATAAAGCCCATCCCCGCGCCCGAGCCGAGCGGAGCCGCTGCCGCTTCCGCAAATGCGGGATGAGTCGTAAGGGATATAACAGCACCGGAAAATACGAGGAACGAAGATATTCCCAAGCTTGCCGCATACATTGCACGACTGCCCTTGTAGCCCTTGCGCTGCATAAAGTATCCTATACCCATCATTGTTGCCACTGCACCACAGCAAATTGCCAATCCGAACATTTAAAACCCACTCCTTAAGTAATTGTTTTACATTTTTTTGTTTAAATAACTTAGCCGCTGTTGAATATTTATCTTGTCATTCGGAAGTCTACTTGGAGACGGACGCTGCTTTTGAGCCTTCTTTCTTCCATCCGACAGGCTTGAAAGCGCTTCCTCCTCCCTTGTAGAATTTTCCGAAGAATTCGTAGTATTCGAGTCTCAGTGTCTGGATGAAGACAATCAATCCTTCCAGACAGACTATGACGATATTGCCTACCAGTAATATTATTCCCTTCATAACAATGCCGCCCGGCAGAGAGTGAACCATTTCCGAGAGCATTATTACCGCCATGGAAAGTCCTACGTGGTTCAGCGCGAATGCGGCGAGACGCACGAAAGACGCGGTGTTTGAAACAAATGACATGAGGTTGTGCATTATTTCAAATATGTTAAGGACGACAGACTCCCCGTGCTCTTTCTGATGCAGCAGATACCTTGCGAGAACGTCTCTGAAAACCATTAATGCCATCATCAGACCGATTCCGCCCCACATCATGTTTGCGGCAAGTTCGGATATTTGGGTTCCCGTCATGTATATGGCTGCCAGAGCCGCCATTGTCCAATAGAGGAAGAGTCCTGCAAGTCCCTGCCCGTCAAAGAGCAGACGGCCGAAGTCTCTGTTTCTGTACTGCTGAATCATGTTTAGGATAAGTCCGAGGCTTATCATAAATACGCCCAGGCATATCGCTATAATGAGCAGTCTGTTTGTGTCGTGCATCGGAGAGAGCCAGAGGGCGGGGATTATATTTTCCAGCCCGAAAATGCTTCCGTACAGAGCTCCGAATACCATGGAGCTTATAGCAGCTGATTTCATGACCTGTCCGAAGGAACGCTTCATCACCCCGCGTTTGACGAGGAATATCGATGCTAAGTAAATCATAAGTCCGTGCCCGATGTCTCCGAACATAAATCCGAAGAATAATACAAACGATATAGCCACGATGGGCGACGGGTCTATCTCCCCGTAAGAAGGCAGGCTGTACATTGCGACAATATCCTGGAAAGCTCTGAATACAGGACTGTTCTTCAGCAGTGTCGGCACCCTTATTCCGGAGTATGTAATATCTTTTGTACTCTCCACCATTAAAGTTGTAAGAGGTGCTTCCTCTTCGACTGTTTTTTTGATGGAAGCAAGTGTGTCTTCGGGAATCCATCCCGACAGGACGAACATTCCGCTGACTTCGCCGCGCCCTTTGCATATGTCGTAAACTCTCTGCATTGTGTAGAGCTGAGAGAAGAGCAGTTCATAGCGGTCTCTGTGCTCGCGCAGCATATCTTTTGCGGCCTTTGCCAGCCCCTTTATGGCTCTTTCGTGGTTGGCTATACGTTTCTCTACCATAGAAAGAGGATCGTCTCCGACAAGCTGCTCGGATATCTCTTTTAGGGAGAACTCCTTAAAGTAAACGGCTTCGAGGAGTTTTGTTGTTGATTCCGCATATTCCGGAACAGTCATCACCAAAATCCATGTGTTGCCGTTAACAGTGGTCAGCTCGTTGATGACAATGGGGGACTCTTCCGAACTGTCGGTCAGCCTTTGGTAATTTTCGTTGGAGAGACGGCCGAAATAAGTCCTGACAAATTTTCCGTCGGCAAGTTCGGACGAAGAAAATTCAGTCCCTTTGAGAGCTTCGATAAATAGCTTTGTCGCACGCAGGAGTTCTTCCTCTTCGACCAGCACATCTCGTCTTTTGTCCCATATTTCAAGTCTTTTTGAGGCGCTGTGAACGAGCTCACGTGCGTTGGTAAGGGTAAAGTCCCTTGTCAGAGTGACAGGGGAAGGATCCGGTATCATCTCTCCCGCCACTTTCCATACGCTTGAAACTTTAGAAAGCAATTCATCGTATGGATTCTCCGTCTCTGTTGTTACTTTGGAGCGGAGAGTTCTGTCGTTGACCAGAATATCCAGAGGCAGAGGCTGGAATCCGCCCGTAAGCACCATTTGCCGTGCAACAGGCTCCATCTCCGCGTTCGGACCTATCATGGTCAGAGCGACCATTTTCATTACTGCCATATGGGTTCACCCCCGCCGGTAATTGGTTTTACCAGATACGCAGCCGCATTTCTGCGGTCGTAGTCATAGCGTACATCTTCTATAATCCTTATGACATCGTCGATTTCGTGAGCTTTTAATATAAAATAGCTTATAGCGGTATGGAAACCGGGCGATCCCTTCTGAAATATAGACATAGCCTTAAGATAATTAAAACGTTTAATAGACATCTCAAGAGCGAGCTCCCTGTCTTCCTGCTCCAGAGCGGTTCTGAAAATATCGGCGTAGACAGGAAAACTGGATTCAAAGTTGTCCAGCCTCTCTTCCCATGTTGAACCTTTTGCCATATCTCTTAGGTGGTGGGTCTTAACCTTATATTTAACGGGAAGCATTCTTGTAAGTGTTTCTTCCAGAGTCATGTGATAGTACCATGTACACCTGTGAAAATGATAAAGGTTTATAAGGTCTATTCTTGTACCGAAGAGCGGCTCCAGCATCTTTGCGGAATAACTGTCGATGGCCTTTAAATCATTATACAGCTCCGATTCAACCAAGTTATCAATAGCCAGTTCCAAGGAGAAGAGAGAGTCTTCGCCGTTCAAGAGCCTTCTTACCGGTTCTTGTATGACCTTAAAATATTTGCTCTCTTTCAGTGCTTCAAGTGCTTCCGAATAATCTCTGCTGTTTAACAGCAGATCATAAGATATTTTTGAGCCCGGGATGGTGAAAAGCCTCTTCCTCATCACATCCCTTTCTACCCTTCTTGAACGCAGCCAGCGGAATATGCTCTTCAAGTGCTCCGCCTCATACCAGCTTAGCCAATCGCTGAACAGTTTGCGCTTTGGCCCTGCCAAGTATGCGAGAAACGAGTCTGCTTCGGGCAAAATGGATGTACGAACGGCATTTTCCAAATCTACACGGTGTATTGCCGCAGACGGAATAAACTCAAGATCATCCTGATAACCTTCAGTCTGTCTTAAAAAGTCCGCAATTTCCGCAGTAGTGTTCAGGTTGAGCAGTCCCCAGTAGTCTTCCGCTGTAAGAAGACGGCTGTAGAGTACATGGGCTTTGACACCTATCGCCGTAGCCTGCCCGTGCGTCGTCTTTGACAACTTTATACTCTCCTTTTGGATGTATAGCTTTCGGCGATCTCCGACACCATCGAATCAATAACCGGATCGGCGTTCTCTTCAAAACGTCTCTGCATCCTGGCGCGCTCTTCCCTGCCGAGACCGGCTATCTGTTCCGCCTCTGTCCTGGCGGAGTTAAGGGCTGTTTCCATTATACCCTTGGCCTGCTCTCTGGCAGAGGCCATCTGATTTGTTCTTTCCCCCGCAAACTTATCCTGTGCCGCACGGAGAAAACCGTCCGATTCATTTCGTGAATCATCGACTATTCTCTTTGCTTCGGATTCGGCTCCCAGGAGAACGGCAAGAACTTCCTGCAGTGTGCTCATTTCTATAACCTCCGGTAAATAGAACTATTTTGTCTTTTTCTGTGCAAGCTTCATTCTTGTAAAGTCCTCTCTTTCGCCCTCTTCAAGGACGTCGGAGATAAACCGTATTTCCGCCTTATTTGACGGAATAACAACCTTTTCCAGAGCGTTTACTCTTCTGTGCGTCTTTCTTATTTGAACCGCAAGCCGATAAACACTTGTTTCTACCTCTGCTAACTGTGCCAATAGTACCATAACTTTTCGAAATTGCGAGTATGCCGCGTCCATTGCTCCCGACGAACCGTGAAAAGAATAGCTTGGAACAGTTTTGCTGCTGAGAGTGTCTATATCAGGTATTTCGACTCCCATAACGGAATGAAGTCTGACGGTAATATCGGAAGTAAGCGGTACAGACTCCGAAATGTCTTCAACAGTGTCTATTCCCAGTGAAATATTTGCCTTCTGCAGAGCGTCGTATGCATCCGCGAAAATATGCTCGACATCCTCCTGTATTGTCTTTGCAGAATCAATAAAGTGCACCAGTTCCATCATCAGGACTTGGCGTTTCTGGTCCAAAAGATCATGCCCGGACTGAGCCATCTCCATGGATCTGGTAAGTTTTACAAGGTTTCCGCGCGTCGGCGCGAGTTTTGTAGCCACTGGAACACCTCCTGACGGTTGTGTGTGAGTAACGGTTTTTTAATGCGCATTAGCAAATAATATGGTAAATTAATACACCGGCAACACACAACATAATGCGATAGATTTGAGGTCTATCAGGTCGAGGTCATTCTAACTCTTAATTTGCACTAAGTATAGGGGGTATTTCTACTCAATGTTCATTCTTTTTATCAGCGAAACAAAACTAAGCCGAGTGCCCGGGCTCTCGGCGGCAGGAGCAAATGTTGAAGCTCTTCCGTACACGGCTCCCGCGGATGCGGATATGCTCTTCTATGACAGACCTAAAGTTGTTGACTGCGTCCCGCTTGATCCGTTCGGACACCCGACCCCCGCTATTGTGACAAGGGCAGCCGTAATCGAAGGAGGCTTTCCCGTAAAAGCAGTCAGAGTCGGTACATCCGTCGCTCCAGCCGTTCCCTGCACCTTAATCTCCGAAAATGCCGGGCTTGACCCCAGAAAATCGCCTTCCGTCCCGGATTGGGAAGAAATAGCCGAAAAGTCGAGACAGCTTGCGCGTGAACTCTCAGCGGGCACTGACAAATTTGTAATAGCGGAATCAATCCCCGGCGGCACAACTACCGCATTGATGCTGCTGCGCGCATTGGGCTATGACGGCAGTGTATCTTCCGCAGGGCCCGTCAATCCCTTATCGATGAAAGACGAAATATGGAAAGACGTCGCTTCCCGTCTTCAAATAGAGCAGGGAGGCCTCAAAGGTCAAGGCCTCAAAGCCGCCGCTGAAGTAGGAGATCCCATGCAGATAGCCGTCGCGTCCTTTGTCTCGGCTCTGCCGAAAGATGCTTCCGTAACATTGGCGGGGGGTACTCAGATGGCCGCGGTTGCGGCTCTCATACGAGATATGGGAGACATGCGTCCTCTTCTTGTCGCTACGACAAAATACGTCTGTGACGATAAGAGCGGAACCTTTATCAAATACGTAAACCAGATAGGTGTAGACTGGTATGCAGCGCCTCTTGATTTTTCAAAATCAAAGTACGAGGGACTTGCGGACTACGAAAAAGGCTTTGTAAAAGAGGGAGTCGGCATGGGCGGAGCAGTAAAATACGCTATAGAAAGCGGCTCTTCCATAGAAGCGATAACTGCACGCACGGAAGCTCTCTACGAAAAGATGGTCAAATAGCAAAAAAGAGGCGCGTAAATATACCGCGCCTCTTTTAATATTTTACAGAGCTTTTATAAAAAACTTTTCATTATAAAGTTAATGGCGCTTCCGGTCAGAAGAGCGGAGATAAGCATCAAAGCAGAGCTTTGAAACATCCGCTTTGCCCCCAGCTCTTTCCAGAGAACCACAAAAGTTGCGATACAGGGGAATGTCATCGCCAGAACGACAACTGCTGTAAGAGTCTGTCCTGCGGTCAAATTAAGCGGAATCAATAGCCCCATTGCTATATCCTTGCGGAAAATTCCCATTACAACAGGGACAGCTGCCGCTGCGGGAAGCCCCAGCAATCCTTCGAATACGGGAGAAAGAAGGTTTGCCGCTCCTGACAAAATTCCAAAAGTATCAAGCAGATTCACAAGAAGAATGCCCCCAAGAACAAGGGGAGTAGCCTCAAGCAGGAAATCCTTTATGCGAAACCACAACTTTCCCCGCCATGCTTTCGGTGACGGCAGGCGGTACGGGGGAATCTCAACGATCAATTCGGGACTGAATCCCTTCAGAGTCAAGTGCATAATTCGCCCCAATATGAGCCAAACACAGAATAAAATAAAATAGACAGCCGCCACATACCTAAGTCCGAAACCGCCCAGAGTAGCGGAAAGCATCGCCTGTATAGAGACGCATGGTATGCCCACCGATATCAGAGTGGCTGCTATAAAACGCTCTCTTTCGGACTCAAGCACCCTTGTTGCCAATATTCCCGGAACATTGCAGCCAAGTCCGAGCAGAGTGGGGATTATGGCATAGCCGTGTATTCCGAATCTGTGAAGCAGAGCGTCGAATATAACGGCAAGGCGCGGCAGATAGCCGAAATCCTCCAGAAAACTCAAAACGGCATAGAAAGCGATTATGTATGGCAGAACCATGCCGAACTCCACATAAAAGCCTGTAGAGAGCACACCGAGGCTCTGTTCGAGGTCGATAGCTCCGTTAATGAGTTTGCCTACAAGAATATCTCCTATATAAGTGCCGCCGAAAGAGGTATTCAGCTTCTCAAGCACCGGAAGCCACAATTTTTCAAAAATAGGGTCGGTAATGTAATTTATAATGCCCTCTCCGACATACCTTATGGCAGTAAAGCTCACGGCAAGAATCATCAGTCCCAAAAGCCCGCCCGCTAATGGACGGACGGAAATATCTTCGATTCTGTCCATAAAAGTGTGATGCCTGTGAGTGACAGTCTGAACTTTTGATATAATTTCGCCTATTATCCGCCATCTTGTCTCCTTATCCATAGGGGAGAACCTGCTGACGGAAGCGTCGGACATCTTTGCAATAAGGTCGCTTATGCCCTGTCCCGTCACTGCAACTGTAGGAACAATGGGCACTCCGAGCTCTCTTTCAAGAGCTTTTATATCGATAATTATTCCTCTGTGCCTTGCCTCATCAACCATATTAAGTGCTATGATCGTGGGCAGTCTGTGCTCCAGCACCTGCATCGCCATGACAAGGTTTCTTTCAAGGGCGGTCGCGTCTATTACCAGAATCACCCTGTCCGCACCCTCGTTTAAAATTCTGTGGGCAATCTCCTCGGCTTCATTGGTAGGGTCGAGAGTGTACGCACCGGGAACGTCAATAAGCCTTGCGCACTCGTTGTCATATACCATTGTGCCTTCCGTAAAGCCGACTGTGGTACCGGGGTAATTTGAAGAGAGAGCGTGAACGCCTGTAAGCCTGGAGAAAAAGACGCTCTTGCCGACATTGGGATTTCCCATAAGCAAAACCTTGCGGCATCCGCAGATTTTGTCATTCTGAGAATCCTTCTTTTTATCAAAGCAAAGCCTGCAATTTTTGCAGCTCATAAGCTATCGGCAAGACCTTTCCGTATGTACGATAATATCGGATGCAATGCCGCAGGAAACGGCAAAATGCCTGCCGTCCAGCATAACCGTTACAGGGCCGCCGAAAGGCATCTCCGAAATTTTTTCTATCTTTTTGCCGGCGCGCAGTCCCAGCGCCTCAAGTCTCTGTCCGGCTTCCCCGTCGGGGACGCTCTCTATAACGGCAGATTCTCCGTCCTTTACCTGAGATAAATTCATCCTTCTGCTCACTCCGATTAGTCTCTATAGTTATCAATAGCTAACTTATTATGTTACCTGCTCTCTATGTTGTCAAGGAAATAAGTACTTAATGTGGGCTGTGGCATGTTTTATTAATTGCCCGCTTTGGGCACTTATAGTAAACTATATCAGTACATGAAATAAAAGGAGGAAAAAAGTGATGAGAAAACTGTTCTGTACCGTGCTCTTTTTATCTCTGTTAATATTTACGGCATGTGCCGCTGCCGCGCCCAAAACGGCATCAATCCTCATGCCTAAAGATACAGATGGAGACGGAGGCTTTATAGACAGCTGCATAAGCGGTGCCGAATACGCAAAAAAGCGTTATCATAACAAGATAAACATAAAAATATACACACTCGGACAAAAAGGGAAAAGCCCTGCGGAACTTGTAAATGAGGCGGCTGCATCCGAGCTTATAATATCGGTGACGCCGGAGTATAATAAACACTTGGCATCACTCATGAAGGACAGCAAAAATAAAATAATAGTGACATTCGACCCGACCGACGCGGAAGGCATAAAAGAAATATCTTTCAGAGATGATGAGGGAGGTTTTCTTGCGGGGGTTCTTGCTGCTCTAGCCGTGACGACAGATAATTTCCCCCGTGTGAGAAAGAACGGCAAAATAGGGCTGCTGCTCGGTGCGGAGTGCGAATCGATAGAAAAGTTCAGGACAGGCTATATAGCGGGTTCATGGTACATAGACCCGAAAGTTGAAATCATAACCGAATATGTTGGAAACTTCACAGACACATCAAAGGCGGCGGAAATAGCAGACTCCATGCACAAAAAGGGAGCGGACGTGATATTTACGGCAGCTGGAGGTGCGGGGCTGGGCGCAATAGAAACAGCGGAAGCAAAGGGGTTTTGGATTATAGGTGTAGATACTGAACAGGAGAAAAAATACCCCAAAGCAGTTTTGACCAGCATAATAAAGAGAAGCGGAAGCGCAATATACAAGACGATAGACAACTATATGAAAGGAATCCTTCAGGAGACGGACGACATAAGCCTGGGGCTGAGCGAGGGCGGAGTGGATATATCTACGTGGAGCAGGGAGTCAAAGAGCAACATCCCTCTGGCTGTAAGAAACAAACTGGATGATGTCGAAGACAAACTTACAAAAAATTTGATAATAATAAAAAAATAAATTAAATGCGGAGTGATATAAAATGTTGCATTGCGGAATAGTAGGACTTCCTCTAAGCGGAAAGTCCACAGTATTTAATGTAATCACAAGAGCGGGAGCGGAAGTCAAGCCCTACGCCGGAGGAAAGACAGATCCAAACAAAGCTGTTGTCTCTGTACCCGACAAGAGATTTGATGCTCTTGTCGAAATTCACAGCCCCAAAAAAGAAACCCCCGCACAGATAGAATTTGTAGACCTTGCGGGACTCTCCCGCGGTGCGGGCAAGGGAGAGGGACTCGGCAACGGATTCCTCTCATTTGTAGCGGATGCGGATGCCTTAATTCAAGTAATACGCTGCTTTGCAAACGGCTCTGTAGAACATCCGGAGGGAAGCATTGACCCCCTTCGCGACTGGGACATATTGGAAAACGAGCTCATCTTCAGAGACCTTGCAGTAATAGAAAACCGCCTCACAAAGCTGCGCGCGAAGAAAAAACTCATCCCCGAAGAAGCATCCGAAAAAGACATGCTCGAAAAATGCTTTGACTGCTTGATGGAAGAAAAACCGCTGCGCGCCTTGGAACTCAAGCCCGAAGAGTGGCGTCAGCTCAGAGGATTCTCCTTTGTCACATCAAAGCCCGAAGTAATAGTGCTGAACCTGGACGATTCCCAGTCCGACGAGACAAAAATCCCCAAATGGAACGAAATAAAAAAGCGTGCGGACGAACAAGGTGTGGAACTCTGCACACTATACGGAAGCCTCGAAATGGACATAGTGGAACTCTCCGAAGAAGAAGCAGCCGAATTTACGGAAGGGCTCAATATTGCAGAGCCGGGACGCGAGCGCCTTATAAAAGAAGCATACAAACTTCTTGGCCTCATCAGCTTCTTCACCTGCGGCCCCGACGAAGTGAGAGCGTGGACTCTCCACAAGGGTGACAATGCCGTAGACGCCGCGGGAGCCATACATTCCGACCTTGCCAGAGGCTTCATCAGAGCTCAGGTAGTCGCATTTGACGACTACACAGCCAACAAAAACTCCTTTGACGAGTGCCGCAAAGCGGGATGCCTGCGCCTTGAAGGCAAGGAATACCTTGTAAAAGACGGAGACATGATAGAAATACGCTTTAACGTATAGAGACGTACGGAGGCGCGATTACAGATGATATTCGAACCCATCGAAATAAAAGGCCATAGGCTCGCGAACAGAATAACACTGGCGCCTCTTGCCTCCTCCAGCTCGGAGTCAGACGGAGGACCATCGGATAAATCCCTCGAAATATATCGGCGCTTTGCCTCCTCATGCGCCTCAATGGCTGTTGTTGAACACCATGCCGTGCAGTTAAACGGACTCATCCGCCCAACTCAGTTCAGAGCGGACAGTGATGAAGTCGCCGCAAAACACGCACCTGTGGCAAAAATCCTAAAAGACGCGGGCATGACAGCACTCGTTCAGATAAATCACGGCGGAGCAAACATAGCAGACCCATCCGTGCTTGATATTGAAGATTACAAAAACCTATCTCCCTCGGGCGTTCCCGTGGGACAGTGCTGGAATAACGAAAAAAGAAAACCCAACATCCTTACAAAGTCCGAAATAGGGAGAATTGTGGAATCGTTTGTCGAAGCAGCCGTAAGAATGGTCAAAACAGCCGGCTATGACGGCATTCAGATACACGCCTGCCACGGCTACCTTTTGGGGCAGTTTCTAAGCCCCCTCACAAATAGGCGCGACGACTCTTACGGAGGCAGCGACTCAAAGAGAGCAAGACTCCTCTTTGAAATCGTAGATGCAGTCAGAAGCACTCTGCCCGATACAATACTCGCAGTTCGCCTCGGAGCTGCGGACTACCTCCCCGGAGAGCCGATGAGAGGACTTTCTCTCGATGAAACAGTGCCCGCCGCAAAAGAACTAGCCTCTTTGGGGACAGACATAATAGGAATATCGGGCAATCTCTGCGGCTTTGGCATAAACAGGACGGACGAAGGATACTTTGCCCCATACGCTCTCAGAATAAAAGAAGCGGTGGGGGATTCCTGCCTTGTGGAATGCACAGGCGGAATAAAAACAGCTTCGGCTGCTGTCAGACTTTTGGAAAACGGCTGCTGTGACCTAATAGGAGTAGGCAGGCTCGTTATGAAAGACGCGGGCTTTGGCGAGAAGTGGAGGAGCGAACTGTAATGAAACTCTACATAAGTGCCGATATGGAAGGCTCGACGGGCATAGTCAGCCCATGCCAAGTGGACTGCAAAGCTCCCGAATACACTTTCGGCTGCTCAATGCAGCTTCATGACGTTCTCTCTGCGGTAAATGCCGCTCTTGAATGGGGTGTCGAAAGCGTAACGGTAAACGACTCCCACGACAGAATGATAAATCTCGACATCTCAAAATTTCCGCGCGGCGTTGAAATAATAAGCGGCTCTCCGAAAATACTCGGTATGGTAGACGGAGTCCAAGATTCCGACGTTGCCTTTTTTATGGGCTACCACGCAATGGCGGGTACTGAAAAAGCAATACTCGACCACACATACGAGCCCAGAACAATATTCGATATGAAACTCAACGGAATCAAAATGGGGGAGACCGCTCTGAACGCCCTCTTCTGCGGCAAATTGGGAGTCCCCGTCGGAATGGTCACGGGAGACACGGCACTTTGCCTGGAGGCTTCCAGCATACTCGGTTCGGAACTTGTCACATGCGAACTCAAAGAGGGGGTAGGCAGAATAGCGGCAAAAACCCTGCCGCCGTCGGAGACATCCCTTCTTATCGCATCATCCGTAAAAGAAGCTCTTGACAGAGCTGCGGCGGGAAAACTCCCCGTATTTGACGTTGAACCGCCATATACAATAGAAGTCACATTCCACACAGCGGCACAGACAGACGCGGCGGCTCTGCTCCCAGGCAGTGAAAGAATATCGGGACGCGGGCTTGTCTTCAACACCGAAGACATATTCGAAATAAGACGCTGGTTCTGCTCCGCAATGGACGTAGCCGAAATAGTTCCGTTCTAAAACAATAATGAAAACAATAGGAATCGACCTGGGCGGACACACAATAGCCTGCGCAGAAATAGACATCTCGCACCGAGAGCCGTACATCCTGCGCAGGATAGAAATGCAGACACCTGAAGAAAGAACCTTGCCCGAAGTTTTGTCTGCCCTAATCGGCGGAATATCGCAGCTCGCCTGCGATGAGCGCGAACTGAATATCGGAATAGGTGTGCCGGGATTCCTCGACAAAGAGAGAAAAAAAATACAAAAACTTACAAACTTCAAGGGGTTTGAAAACATACCTTTTCCCTCACTGCTTAACAAAAAACTTGCAGAATCAGGAATAGATTCACGCATAATTATGGAAAATGACGCAAACTGCGCCGCATTGGGCGAAGGTCTCCGCGGCGCGGCAAAAGGCTGCTCCGACTTTATCGTTCTCACACTCGGAAGCGGCATAGGGGCGGGCATAATATCGGGCGGAAAACTCGTTACAGGCGCGCACGGAATGGCGGGCGAGTGCGGACACATCGTAATAAGCGAAAAGATAAAAAAATGCGCCTGCGGAGGAATGGGACATGCAGAAAGCTTTGCATCGGCGGACAGAGCTGAGGCGGAAGCAAAAAAAATAGGCCATCCCGCAGACTTCAAACTCCTTTGGCAAGACAGAGACAATCCAAAAATCAAGACAATATTGGCCCCAACAATAACGTCCATAGCGAAGACAATAGCCACAGTAACAGTAACCTTTGACCCAGAAATAACAATCCTAAACGGCGGAATGAGCAGAGCGGAAGGCATAGTACAGATGCTCGAAAACACGGCAAAAAACTACCTCCCGACCCCATTCACACCACACCTGAAAATAGAAAAATCAAAACTGCAGGCAGACGCCGCACTGTACGGAGCAGTGGCGGGCTTTGCCGAAAATATCTAGATACTTAAAACTTCTCCTAAAGCTTAAAACGAAGTGGCATTGCCTTACAAAGCCTATTTCAATAATAAATCTTTTATTACTGCGCGGAGTTTGCTCTCTTCGCTTCGCGGCAGCTGCATTATGCGGAAGTTTATTTTGACCTTTATGGCTATGACTGCAAGTTAAAAGCAAGTTGAAACATGCAGGAGATAGACGTCTCAGAAATTGCTATTTTTATAAAACAACATTTACAAACATTGTAAAATTATATAGTTTATAAAATCTATTTTACAAACTTTACCAATATTACGGGTTGTGATAATATCAGATTATAAATTCTGTGGGGGCGATCTCATGGTAGATAGACAAGAGTATCTTGATGATTTGATAAATTTTAAGGACAAAGATTTGATAAAAGTAGTGACCGGCATTCGCAGATGCGGCAAATCTACGATGTTTGAAATATTCCAAAATTACCTGAGAAATATCGGCGTAGAGGACGAGCAAATAATTGCTGTCAACTTAGAGGACGGTGATTTCCGTCATATTCGCACAGCGGAGACATTATATGAATATGTGCAAAGCAGACTTGCTGTAGGCAGAAATAATTACGTTTTTTTAGATGAGGTTCAACAGGCAGAGAACTTTCAGAAGGCTGTTGACTGGCTCTACGTAAAAAAGGGTATAGATCTCTACATCACAGGTTCTAATGCATTTTTACTCTCGGGAGAACTTGCCACACTGCTTTCGGGCAGATATGTAGAAATAAAGATGCTGCCTCTTTCATTTAAAGAGTACGTCTCTGCCTATCCGGGCAACAGAAACATGTTTGAGCTTTACAGGAATTACCTGTCAAACAGCTCATTTCCGGGAACGCTTGAGCTCACGAGGAAGCAGGATATCAGAGCATATCTTGAAGGCATATATAACACAATCTTGATTAAAGATATTGCTATAAGGAAGAAAATATCAGACACGTCCATGCTGCAAAGCGTAACAGAGTTTATGTTCGATAATATAGGGAACATGGTTTCGTCTACAAAAATATCCAACCAGATGACATCCTTCGGAAGAAAAATCAGTGTTCCCAGTGTTGAGGCTTATCTTGGCGCGCTTGCGGAAAGCTTTATATTTTATAAAGTGGGCAGATACGATATAAAGGGGAAACAGCGGTTAGCGACAGGTTCTAAATACTATGCTGCGGATATCGGGCTTCGATATTTTATTCTAGGTACGAAAGAGACTGATATGGGACACATTCTGGAAAATATCGTATTTTTAGAGCTTTTAAGGAGAGGTTACGAGATATATATCGGGAAAATAGGAAGTGTGGAGGTCGATTTTATCGCAATAGGGTCAATGGGGTGTGAATATTATCAAGTATCGCAGACTGTGGCGGAAGAGTCCACACTTAAGCGTGAACTTGCTCCTTTGAACGCAATCAAAGACCATAACCCCAAATATCTGCTGACCATGGACTACACACCTCAGACCTCTTACAACGGTATAAGGCAGATAAATGTTCTGGATTGGCTGCTCGATATTTAATTGCGGGAAAAATAGGACAAAAAACACCGGCACAAAACCATGGTTCTGTGTCGGTTGGGCTGTGTCAATCACTAACTTATAGCGGGTGTATCTGTATCCGCAAGCGAGCCTGCTTCCCTAGTCCCGCATTGTCCTCAGCATATGTTAATTTATATATCATTATCCGCTTTTATCCCATATTATCCGGTCGTATGCGAGGGCTTTTGGGGGATTTTTAGAGAACGATACGAATTACGGAGAAGCGTGAATTTGTAATGGCTGTATCTATTCTTAAATATTGTGCCGTTAAAAAATTTAGTTAGTTCTTTGGGTGAAAAATTAGTTGTTCCGGAGATATTTTCATTGCAAAGGGGGAGTTTTATTTTTTTGCAATTTCCGGTAACTATATATTATACAGTGCGATGGCGCTGTTTTTTGTCTCTGTGCAAACTTTAACATTTTTTGCGCATTTGACATAAATTGTCCATGTAGTAAGATAAAGCATGGGAGAGGTGTATCTTATGTCGGATCTTTTGAAAATAAGAAGCTTGTGTCTTTCAGGGGCTCTGCGCTGGACTTCCCATATTATGGTGCGCATTCTGCAGCGCGGCATCGACATTGACGATATATGCAATGTTTTATTCAAAGGTGAAATAATAGAAGAATACCCAAACGACTATCCATATCCAAGCTGTCTGCTTATGGGAATTTCTATAGGTAAAAAGTGGCTGCATGTGGTTTGCGGTGTGGGTGATGATGAATTATGGCTGATTACGGCCTATTATCCGAATATATCAGAGTGGGAATCTGACTATAAAACACGAAGGGGGACAATGTCATGACTTGTTTTATGTGTAGGGGAAAGTTGGAAAATAAAAATACAACATTCATGGCTGACCTCGGAACGACAATCGTCATAATCAAAAACGTTCCTTCACAAGTCTGCACTCAGTGCGGAGAGGTCTCTTACAGTGATGATGTCGCAAGGCAGCTTGAACGCATCGTATCAAGGGTGCGCTGTGCGGTGACTGAGATAGCTGTTGTAAACTACGAGGAGGCTGCGTGATTGCATAGGTCGTGACAATATCTCCGTTTACTGCTTCAGCCGCATAAAAAGCTTTACAGCTACTGCCTTTTACTTCCTCATTTTCCGCAGCATAAACTCCTCAAATTGCGGTAATGTCAGGAAAAAAGGGCAGTTTTTTTGTGAAATTTTTCAGAGGGCACTGGGAATCGTGGAGAAGTGCAGACTTAAAATATTTACAATTCTCTTTGAGCATCCTAAATGTCAACATCGCGATTTCACTTTTCTGCCGCGGTTAAAAGCCCGTATTCACTCACTTTTGCCCCATATTCTGCTCTGTATTTGCCTTTTTTGAAGGTTTAGAAAAAATGAAATTGCACCTTCTGAGTTTTTAGTGCTTCCCGACAAAGCCTTACTATCAGTGAATTTAAACAGTGTCTGTAAAACTTTTGCTGTACCGTTAGGAGTACCGTTCCCTGCAAAATATAATCAACGGCACGGCGCGTTTCGATATACGGTACACCTGCGATTTTAGACTTCGGATAAATGTAAGCTTTGCCTGTCATCTAACATGACTCTAAGTTATGATAACATACAGTAAGCTATAAAGCAAGATAAATGGCAAATATTTAAGGATCGATGGGAAAAAAGACAGAGCGGGTGTCAGGGGTATATTGACATGTGCATTTAGCCGTTTAATCACTCCCAGGCATAAGTGATTCACACGCTTCAGGTTGCCTTGATATGTGATATACAAAAAATTGTGTAATTGACAAAAATATGTATTTAGTGTACTCTGTTATTGTTGTGAAATTAATAACAAATATGGAGGTAGGTACACATGGTTAAAATTTTGCTTGCTCTTATTGTTGTGGCCAACGGTATTTTTGCTTTTAGGTTCTTCTCTGACTTTGTAAAGCACAAAGCTGATGCTTTCAAGGAAAACGGCAGTAATGCTCTGCTTGCTGTTTGGGGATTTATCGTATTCTTCCTTTCCACTTTCGGCATATCAGATTTCGCCTTGTCCACAGTTTTCTACCGTCTGCGCAAACTTGTTGATGATACGAAACTTCCGGGCACTCTGAATACGCAATGTGCTATTCCCGTAGCTGTAATGGCTCTTGCCTATATATCAACCATCAGCGTCGATCAGACAACACTGATTCTGCTTATTATTTCTCAGATGGTCGGGGCATATTTCGGTCCTCGTTTTGTAGTAAAAATGCCTGTTAAGCAGATACGTGCGTTTATGGGCTTTGGCCTTCTTACAGCAGCATTTTTTGTTCTTGCCGGCAAATTCGGCATACTGCCTTCAGGCGGGGGAGCCGTTGGTCTAAGCGGGTGGAAACTTATCCTTGGCATGGCTCTTCTGCTTGTCTATGGTGCCTTAAACAACTTGGGTGTCGGTTCTTATGCTCCTACAATGGCTACAGTCTATGCCCTCGGTCTTAATCCGGCTATAGCGTTTCCCGTTATGATGGGAGCCTGTACCTTCTCTGTTCCTCTCGGTGCAATGGAGTTTGTTCGTTTAGACAAATACGGAAGAAAGATAACATTCTTTTGCAGCGTTTTCGGAACCTTGGGAGTCCTTGCAGCAGTGTTTATTGTAAAGAGTCTTGATACAGCTATGCTTCAGTGGGTTGTCGCCGCTGTAATTATGATTGCGGCTATTGATTTAATCCACTCTGTATTCAAATCATCCAAAGCGTAGCGGAGGCCGAATAAAATGTTGATACTCACAGGAAAAGATATACACTCTGTATTTTCGATGAGGGACGCCATAGAGGCGGATAAAAAGGCGTTTGTGCTTCATTCTCAGGGCTGTGCAAAAGTGCCTCTCAGAATCAATCTGGAAACAGATGCAAAAGACGGCCAGTGCATGTTCATGCCTGCGTATGTAGGAGGAAGTTTAAATATGGCAGGAGTCAAAATAGTCTCCTACTTTCCCGCAAATGCGAGTAAAGGAATACCTGTCGTACCTGCCACAGTCCCTCTTATAGACGGTACGACCGGTCTTGTTACCGCGATAATGGAAGGAACAGTATTAACTCAGATGAGAACTGCCGCCATTTCGGGAGCGGCAACGGAACTTCTTTCAAACGAAGACAGCTGTGTGGGGGCGCTGTTTGGAACAGGCGGTCAGGGATCGGCTCAGCTGGAAGCTCTTATGACGGTTCGTTCTTTTGAAGAAATACGAATTTATGACACAATGAAGGATAGAATTGCGCCCTTTATAGAGAAAAACAGCGAAATTGCCAAATCCTTCGGGGTAAAGCTTGTAGAGGCAAAAACTTCGAAAGAGGCCGTTTCCGATGCCGATGTTATAACAACGGTAACAACCTCGGCAGAGCCTGTATTCTCATCAGAATGGATCAAGCCCGGATGTCATATAAACGGTGTCGGCTCATACACCCCTTCAATGAGAGAAATACCGTCGGAAGTGCTTCTGCGCGCTTCGTGCATATTTGTAGACAATAAAGAAGCAGTTACGGCGGAAGCAGGAGATTTCATAATACCGGCAAAAGAGGGGCTATTCTCCTTCGGAAAAATATCCGGTGAGTTGGGAGATTTGATTTTAGGAAACCTGAAAGGCCGCTCCTCCCATGATGATATTACCGTGATGAAAACCGTGGGATTTGCCACACTCGACATAGTAACCGCATCGGAAATTGCCAAGAAAGCAGAAAAAGCAGGTGTGGGCACTATAATCACATTATAGAACCTGAGCACATATTGCGGCTGTGTGATAACATATAGAAAGACAACATTGCTTTCTCACTTTGTTATTACACAGCCGTAATTTCTTATATGGGGGAAATAGATTTGCATAAATGTCATCCGATGATAGAGCCTTTTATAAGTGTTGTTCATCTTCTTGGATCAATGCTCGGAAAAGAATATGAGATAGTGCTTCATGATGTCTCAAGCGGGGAATCGGAAGTTGTCGCTCTGGAAAATGGGGAACTTACGGGGCGCAGCTATGATTCCCCTATGACAGACTTCGGTAACTTTCTAATGACAAGTCCCGAAGCCGAAAATTTAGATTACTTCGCAAATTATCCCTCAAAGGCCGCAAATGGGCGCACATTGCGTTCGGGAGTCTCCCTGATACGGGATGAAAAGAAAAAATTAATAGGTTTTCTATGTATAAATTACGACATGACAAAGGCCAACATGCTGAAAGACATGGGATCATTCCTCACAGCCACCCAGCCACTCTCTTTTAACGATATCGTATCCGAAAATATAGGCAGCATGGATGATGAAAAGAATATGATGGAAGAAGCCCGCCGAAAATTCGGCAAGCCCCTTGCCTATCTGACAAGCAGTGAACGCAGACAGTGTCTTAAATATATGGATGATGCAGGATTTTTTAAGCTGAAGGGCTCTGTCGAAGCTCTTGCCGATGAAATGGAGAAGAGCAGATACACACTTTACGCCGATCTAAGACAACTGCGCAAAGATAAATAGAGAGTATTCTCATGTCCCTTATTGCATTCAGTATTAATATGCAATAAGGGACATAATTTAGTTAATAGACTACCATAAATTTGTATTTATATATTTTAGCTGATTCTTTACTTTTTCAACAGAGTGATTGACACAAGTTTTAATTCTATTGATTGTTACGGAATCACCTTCTCTTAGTAACTCAATTGGTTTAGATTGAGCTGTTGACATTCTTCCTGTGCCGAGAAAATCGTCCAGAAGCAAAATGTGATTATCCGGATTTGTCGTTGTGAATCGGCTGATATTTCTGTTAACTATATCCCTTATTTTTTCAAGGAAAACTTTTGTTTGCTGATTAGGAATATGTCGTGCTCCCGGACGTGTAGACCAGCCGCAGTGAGTAAGGACAACCATCTGTATTTTAGGCTCATGGTTGTTCGAGGGCATTGTAAGTCTGAACTCGCTTGACGGATTTGAAAGGGTATTCAGAAGCAGAGATAGTGAGTTAATAGATTGCTGATCCGTTCTTACAGGAACAATGAGGGCATCTGTTGCATGCCATGCAAGATGAGTGGCTCCGGCAAAAAACGGGGAAGTATCAATAAGATATTTATTTGTGCCGGTCTCTGTCATTTCTCTTTCTATTTCCGCTTTTAAGGAGAAGAGCATATTGTCTATTATCCTTGCCGCGTTTGCTCCGGGCATCGTTTTTGCCTGCACCAGTGCATTGGCTATTTGTGATGGCAGCATGTAGAGAGAGGGCGATGAAGGCAGATAAAAACTGTTTTTTTCTGTAAAATATTCATTTGTGGCAGCTATATTCTGAGCAACATGACCTGCGCTTCCATAGCCAAGCATAAAGTACTGCAGCAGCATATCATATACTGTGGGGCTCGTGTTGCTGTAATATTGGTTATCGTAGAAATATGATAAATTCCCTTGCGGGCAAGTGTCCGCCATTAATATGTTATCAGTCAGATACGATAGATTAAATGCTAAAGATGTCTTGCCTATGCCTCCGCGTAAGTTGCAAATAGCGTAGTTATTATACTTTGGCAGAGGAAGAGGCTCGGCACTGCCGCATGCTATTTCATATTGCCTGGAAATCAGATTTGTAATATTACCGGTCAATTTTGACATCCCCTTCTAATAGTATAGTTTTATTCTAGCATTGAACTTTCTGGTTGTCTATATTATATTTCGTCTTAATGGCACAATAAGTAAATATAATCAGGTTAAAGCGGAATAGTTAGGTGGGAGACGAGAAAGGACTGTACATTGCGGGGAGACGAGATTGGCGGTATATCCGTGCATGAAAAAAGAGAGCCGATGTTCTCGGCTCTCTTTGGGTGTTAACGGTTTGTTATTTGCTACTTCTTTCTGCGGTAGATTACAGGGACGACTGCGAGAAGTGCGAGTGCCGCGAAGCCTGCGTTACAGCCGCTTGAAGAACCGGAGGACGGGGTTACTGTCTTGGTTTCAATCAGTTCTGCGGGGTCCGCTACCAAGCCCTCGTCCTTGTTGAGGTCAAATTTTCCGTTGTCCTTTATAAACATGGTGAGTATGTAGGATTTGCCTGTTTCAATCGCTGCGTCTGCGCTTAGGAAGTATCTGTTGGCAACGTCCACAGACGAAGGCTGGAGCGCGAACATTGCGTCATCCACGCTTGCCGGGGTATCGACGAACTTGAAGAACTCGCCCTTTGTTGAGGATAGCACCTTAAACAGCTTAACGTCTCCGGCTTTCTTTGCCTTGAGGTCCTGTGCCGAGACTTCAAATGCTATTGCCGCGACCTTATCATTCGATAGTTCAGCTCTCAGAATGGGCAGAGGTGTAATTGTCCCTGTGACGAGAACTTCGTTCTTCGGCAGTGTTACGCTCTTAATTGCCTTTTCTACGAGTTCCGGTTTAGCGACAACCTTGCCTGTTTCGTTTACCGTAAGGTCACTCGGCGCGATGCCTCTGTCGGTGAAAGTTTCAGCCACTTTCGTCGTTGCTTCTTTGATGGCTTCGTCTTTTGAAGCCGGTTCCAAGCTCATGTTAACGGAAGTTACAAATGTCTTTTCGGGGATCACTACCGGTGTGTTATCCGGAAACATCGGCTCAACTGGTTTCTTCTCTGAGGTTACGATATAAACATCGCCGTTCTTTGTTGCAACGTAACCGGACTTTACGTATTCTTTCGGGTCGCTGTTATATGTTCCGCCTGTAACTGCGAAATCGCTTATATTTGCTCTGTTCTTAAAGTACATAACATCCGCAGACCCGGCGACTGTACCGGAGAAATTTCCACCGGATATATTGACAGAGACTGTCTGTAATGTATTGCCAACGGATGTGTCCTCCCATATTGCGTGGGAAGCAGAAGATATAAGCTTGGCCGTGCCGGATATATTCAGTTTCATGTTACCGGCGTAGTTTTTATTTGAAACGAAAGAAATTGCGGCTCCGGTATCAACCGAACCATTACTATTGTCATTAAGCTTTTCGGGTTTTTTTCCTGTTGTGGTTATTGTTCCGGCAGACATATTAAAAGTGCCAGCTTTGAATTGTACTCCGTCGCCACCGTAGAGTTCTCCGCCTGTTATATTAAGCGTGCCATTTTGTGGGTGATATATGGCTACACCTACATCGCCGCCTTTTAGTACTCCTCCAGAAATGTTTATAACCGTGCCGCCGTAGTTTATATTGGTAGCACTGTTAACAGAACCATTGCCTAACACTGGAGCGCTGCCATTATCCTTATAGGATGTGATTTCCCCACCTTTCACATTGAGTGTAGCCCCTTTTCCCCACACAACTATGCAGTAGTAACCTTCAGATAAAATCTTAACCCCTTTGTTAATTGTGAGCGTGGATTTAATTTCAGGTCTATCAGCTGCGTAAGCACAGTTGCCGAAGACGTTAATTGATCCGTCACCGTCATGAGTTGTTGACCTAAAAGTAATACTGCCCTTTTCCGGAACGCTGTTCTTTATTTCAAGGTTTCCTGCAAATGTCCCGTTTCCAACCTTTATCCGGACACCTTTTCCCCAAACTCCGGGAGTTGTATCCAGTGTGTGTCCATTCAAATCAAGAACAACACTCTTTGTTGTTGTGACGGATGCACTAAGTGTAATATCTGATGTCAGCTTTATTTCTCCGCCGGCAATGAAATTTGTGACAAAATCCGCTGATGTCGCAACGTCCACTGCGAACGCCGAAGATGGGGCTATTATTGCCGTAATTATGAAAACAAACGCAAGTGCTGTTAAGAATTTTTTCATCCCTGCATCTCTCCTTTTCTAGCGTAAACCATATAAGTGAATAACGGAACAATGCGAATATTACTCTTAAAAATAAGTTCGGGCATGTACCACTCCTTTTAAAACCAATCTGCTTGAAATACGATGAAAAATGTTCTTAAAATCTCCAGTAGCTTGTTGCAAAAAATTAAAGATTTCTTTTGTTCTTTTTTGAATAAAAAATCTTTTCTTTACGCGTTTATACAATTTGTTACTATGGAAATGGTACGTATTATCTGAAGTTACGTCTAGACAGTTATAGTTGCATAAATGACGTATCAAGATGTCATAAAGAATTTGTATGTATATGGAATGGATGGAAGGAAAGAAGGTGGTGGCGGCTGGGCGGTGCATTTTCGGTTTGTTCTATACCTGTACTTATGTGGAAGACGAGAATGGTGATATATCCGGACATGAAAAAAGAGAGCCGTGGGTCGGCTCTCTTTTTTGTTGGTGTTTGGTTAGCTGTTACTTCTTTTTGCGGTAAATTACCGGAACTATGGCCAGAAGTGCAAGTGCCGCAAAGCCTGCGTTACAGCCGCTTGAGCTTGAGCCCTTGCTTGGGTCTGATGTCTGTGTTTTGACGCTCGCCGCGATCGGGTCTACCACCTTGCCGAGTTCGTTGTTCAGGTCGTAGACTGAATTATCCCGTACTGCTACGTTGACTTCGTAGGTCTGCATCGGGTCTATGACTGCGTTTGCGTCGAGAACTTCTTCCGTAAATGCTTTCTTAATGAGCCACTTGCCGCTTGTCAGAGCCTCGATTGTGCCGACTCTTTCCAGTGTCTCGTTTTTCGCTGTATTAAGCAGCTTCACGAGGATCATTTCTCCGACTGTTTTTGCCTGTATCGATCCGCCCGGCATAAGCATCGTCATTATTACCGTCTGCTCTAGGTCTCCCGAGATTGGAACTTCAGCTTCGATAACGGGAAGCGGTGTGACGCTCTGTCCGATTTCTTTTGCAATCGCATCTACGGCAGCCTTGCTCATAACGAGAGAACCGTCGCTTGCGACTTCGAGCTTTTTCACAACTTCTGTGTTGTCTGTGCTGATTACCGCTTTGTCCGTTGCCGGAGCGGTCACAGCAACAAGGATGTTTTTCTCTTCAAGCTGTTTTACCGTTTCTTCCTTGACTACTGCCTTAACCGGCGCGGACATGTCCTCTGCCGTTATGTTGCATGTTGCTTTCAGCTCGTCTCCGCCGACGCCCTTCCATGTGACTGTTACGGCTGTTGTTCCTGCCTTAACTGCCTTCACCGTGGCTTTGCCGGAAACTGCCGATACATCTGCGCTTGTGCTTGCTGCCGACCATGTGAAAGTTCCGTCTGCGTTCGCAGGTTCGATTGCCGCAGTAAGCTGCATTGTGCCGCCAAGCGCGACAAGAGCCGAGTTTTTATCCAGTGTCAGTGCGGAAGCTGTGACGATTTTCTTCGGCACTTCAAGCACTGTGACACTGCATTCAGCGGTAAGAGAGTTCTTGGTTGCCTTGATGACAGACGTTCCGGGTTTGCTTGCCGTGATGCTGACCTTTGTTGACGGACCTTCTGTGTCGAGGGCTATACTGCTATCCGTGTCTGTTTTGCTCCATGTCACCCTCTTGTCTGTCACTGCCGCAGGTCCTACAGCAGCGGTGAGCTCCGCTTTCTCTCCGACATATAGAGCCATCTTGGAGCTGCCGAGCACGAGGGTTTCGGGATCCGGCGCAACGACTGTGACAACCACGTCTTTGCTTATTTTGTCAGCTTCTGCCCTGATTGTAGCGGTCGCTGCACCTGTACCTGCCGTGACAAGTCCGCTCTTGGCATCTACGTTTATCGATGCATCACCGCTTACACGGCTCCATGTAACCGTCTTGTTCGTAGCATCGGCGGGGTAAACCTCAGCCGTAAGCTGCTTGGATGCGTTCACCGCCAGTTTCAGGGAGGCGGGCGTCACTATGATATCGGTAGCCGCTTTGTAGCCTGCTACTACAGTGACAACACACTTCGCCGTAATTCCGTCCGCAGTCGCCGTGATATTTGCCTTACCTACGGCTGCGGCTGTAATTTTGCCGTCTGCTACAGTTGCAATTGCCTCATTATCACTTTTCCATACGATTGCTGCTGTTGCGTTCTTAGGCAGCTTTTCCGCTGTGATATCCGCGCTTGCGCTGTTGACCAATGTCAAAGATGTCTGTGAAAGCTTGATTGATGTGACTTTGACCGGTTTCACGGTAACTGCACACGCTGCGCTGAACGTACCGGACTTCGCAGTTATTGTGGCTGTTCCTTCCTTTTTAGCTTCGATGCTGCCTTTCTCATCAACAGTCACGATATTTGTATCCGATGATTCCCACGTGATTGTTCCTGCTGCGCCTGACGGCCGGAGAACCGCCGAAAGTGTTGACTTTTCGCCGACATAGAGAGTCATGGTTTGGGGAGAGACTGAGATTCCGGCAAGCTTGTACGGATCGTATTTTCCGCCGCCGTCAGGTGCGCTTATTGTTCCGTCGTGCGTCACGCCGTTAATCACAGCACCTTTGAAGCTCATGTCACTACTCGCGCCAACCGATATATTGATTGCATTTGTACCGGCGACAGTAAGCTTCGGTGTGCCTGTTGCCGCGCCCGTAACTACTATGACACCGCTTCCAGAAAGCTCTATGGAACCTGCTGCTGCATCCAGTTCCGCTATGGTAAGTTTCACGCCGTTGCCGACCTTCAATGTTCCGTTCAGCGTCAGTTTGGAGTCTATTACAGCGGTATTTATCGCCGTAACGATGCTTTCCGCAGACACTGTTCCTATCTTGACATTGGCACCGTCAAGCAGGAGGATTCCCCTACCTGTTACGTTTTTGATACTGACTGAAGCACCGGCTTTGATTGTTGCCGTAACACCTTCCGGTATTTCAAGAGTATCGATATCCGCTGATTTTATGGATATTTCGGAATTCTTGAGCATCTTAAGCGTACCGGTGGAGACGAGTTCAGCACTGCCGATGATATTTCCGGTAAGTTCGGTTGTACCGGAGAGAGTCACAAGAGAACCGTTCTCAGACATAATATCGCCGAACAGCTCTGTTTTTTTGCCTTCGGAACACATACTGATTGTTCCTTCGTCCTTGGCATGGAGAGCGTATGAACCGAGTTTTCCTTCCGCTCTGATTACGGAGTCACCGGATATTACTATTATTCCCGGTATCTCTTTTTCTTTCTCTGCTAAGACACCTACCGCTATTGCTGTTTTATATCCGTCTTTTACAGACACAAGGAGTTTTGTCGTATCTCCTATTTCGATTTTTCCGGCTCTTGCTCTGACCCCGGCAGCCCCCACATAGCTTGATTGACCTGCTTGGACAGCACTCTCGTTAAACTTTGTATTTGCTGTGTCCATTCCTGCCGTTACATCCACGCTGACAACAGTGGAATTCAGCTTAACAATTGCGCTCTTGCCTTGGTCATCAACATCTATTCCGGCACATCCATCAGTATCGCTATTTCTGGGTGAGGAACCCTCCATGATAATATTCAGAGCATCAACATTAGAGGTTACTTCTATATTCCCGCCTCTAAGACCAACGGTGTTTGAAAGTCCGTATCCTTTTGTCGGAGAGACTATTCCGTGAATGGTAACATTACCACTGTTGTTGAAAATTGTTTTTGCTACAGATTCACAATTATAACAATCAACAACAGTAATTCCATATTCACTGACAGCCTTTAACATAACATTGTCTCCATTAAAGGAAATATCGCCGCTGGCATAATTTGTAAAGGCAGCTGCGGTATATTTGTCATTTGTGCTTGTTAAGTTTGTTGTCTTGGAATTAAAAGTAATGGAGCCAGTTTCATCTGCTCTTACAGCAAAAGACCATGCACCGGTATGATCACCTGTCGTTTTTAGCTCTGTTTTGTCGCCTTTAAAGGTGAGGTCGCCGCTCACGCGGAACACAGCACTTCTTACCCCATTGTCTTTTGCATCACATTCTCTTGCCAGACGGTATCCCTGCAAATCCATATCTATGGATACACCTTTAGCAACACTATAATTATTCTTCGTTGTAACATCCTTAACCACCACGAGTTCTCCGCCATTGGCTATGGCTTCATCGAGCGATGTGTAGTAGGTTGTTATATCACCGCTTATGATTCCTGCTTCTGCCTGCTTAAAGGTGGTCGCATATCCGACGGCTCCGCCTTTGCTCAGCCACACATCACCGCTTGTCTCAACAACAGTCGTAGGCACACCCTGGTGGGTGCGTCCCAAGATTCCGCCGAAGGATTTTTCTTTGGTCTCTTTAGAAGCATCATCCGTTCCGCGTTTGTCTGTCTTTGATGCCGAATCGTAGTAGACAAACTTGTCGAGTGAGGAACTTTCCACAGTTATACTTCCGTCCATTTTGCACTTATCAACAATAAGGTTAAAGTAGATAATCGGAGCAGAACTGTAGGAAGTGCCGCCGTACATTCCGCCTGCCCAGAGGAAGTCAGCACTCTGTGGGTCTATCTCCATCTTGCCGGAGAAGGTACACTCACTGATTACGATTCTTGCATCTGCACTCTTGGCTTGGTTGTCAAACCCCACCTGCTGAACCAAACCGCCTGTGATTATTTTCGTACCTGTTTTCACAAACGATTTCAATGTGACGTCTTTTGCAACATCACAACTGACAATCTTTCCGCCATCCATATAGTTTGCAATACCGGAAGAACGTGCACAATCGATAGTCCCTGACTTGATATCTACATTGATAAATTGTGTATTAGTTGCCATAGCAACAGCGGGAGCCATAAAAAGCTTTTTCTCGCTGTCTGTCATGCTTACGTCCTCAAGTACTAAATCTTTTATGATGGCATTTTCTGTTGCGATGAAAAGACCGCCAACCCACGTACTGGTATTGCTATACGTGAAATTATCAGTGGTATAGTTCATCTTTAGCCCCGTTATCTTATACCCGTTTCCATTTAAAGTGCCCATGAATGGTTTATCGGTCTTTATATCTACTTTGGAATAAGTTCCTCCATTAACCTCAGTTATGCTTATGACCGCACCAATCGGCTTCCAGTCGTCACTCATTACAATGTCATTGTTAATATTGACTGTTTTGCCTTCGTATGTCTCACCGCCGTTTACTGCCGCCGCAAAGGTCTTAAGATCATCATAGTTCTTGATTTCGGTAATAGGCTGTGTTTCCGCCCAAGCGAACATTGACAGTGCTACGAGCAGTATTGATGCTATTATTGCCCAGTCGCGCTTGCGAATTGTTTTAAACACCTGCAACACCTCTTTCTCTTTGAAAATCCAGTTTTACAGATAAAAGCTTCCGCGCCTTTCATTTGGAGAAATTATTGTTATTTCCACGCATCGCCCCTTATAGAGTGTTGTTTTGCGGTTTGAATCTTGACTTAATAATGTTTTGGAATTTTTTTGAATTGCAGAAATTGGGTCTCTATATTTCGTATTCAGAGATTCAAATCTAACTGTAATAGTATGGGTGTGTTTCATTTATGTCAAGTTAACTTGTCAGTATTGCAATTTGAACTTGCTGTACTTCTTTTGCTTAGGGGTTAATTTTATAAATTATTAAGCATAAGGGGGGAGTCTTACTTGTCTATAGGAGATAAAATAAAGGAACTTCGGAAAAAAGCGGGGATTTATAATCAGGAGGAGCTGGCTTTTAGGCTTGGAACAGCACGTCAGACTGTTTCTTCTTGGGAGCGCGGTGTTTTTTTGCCGGATTCGAAGAATCTTAAGAGGCTTGCTGAGGAACTTAACACTACAGTTTCATATCTTTTGGGTGAAGAAGACGTCGTAAATGAAAATGAAGAATCATCCGAGGTTGTGCATTCAGAGAATATTGATAGCGCAGAGGTTGCAATGGAGTATCAAATAGTAATGCGCTGTTTTCAGGAGATTACGGAAAGTTTTGTGATTCGGAGGATTAGAAACGGAAGGTCTGTTCAGTATGAGCTTTCCGGAGGTAATATCTGTTTTTTGCGTGATATGGTTGAGGATATTTGGAAACGCACCGAGAAGTTTGTTCGGGATTGAATTTTAATAGGATTGCACTGACTTTTTCTTTTTATATGAGTTTCGCTTTCTGCGCATAAAGACGGATATTTTACCGCTCGCTAATTAAAAGGCTGAAAATTTTGACGAACATTACTAAATAATGTTATAATTCTCATTTGCCTACTGCCGTGTATTGCGGAATGTAGCTGATAATATCTGCGCCGTAAAGCGGCCAATCATGCAGATGAAGGGAACATATATAATGCAGGACTCATCAAAGATAAGAAATATCGCAATCATCGCTCATATTGACCACGGCAAGACAACGTTGATAGACGGCATATTTAAGGCGGCACGCCTTTTCAGAGACAACCAGGTTGTGGAAGAAAGGGTTATGGACGCGGGAAGCATTGAGCGCGAACGCGGAATAACCATAAAGGCCAAGCACTGCACAGTTGAGTGGGGCGGATACAAGATTAATATCGTAGATACCCCGGGACACGCAGACTTCTCAGGCGAAGTAGAGAGGGTTCTCTCTATGGTAGACTCTGTGCTGCTGCTTGTTGACGCCAATGAAGGTCCTATGCCTCAGACACGCTATGTTCTTATGCGCGCCTTGAAGCTCGGGCTTCGCCCCATTGTTATCGTCAATAAGGTCGACCGTCCCAATGCTGATCCAGACACGGCTTTGGACAAAACATTCGACCTCTTTATAGAACTTGGCGCTACAGAAGAACAGTGCGATTTCGCCACACTTTACGGTTCGGGACTCCAGGGCTGGTTTGTGGATGACCTCAGCAAAGCGGAGGATAATACAAAGGCCGGAATGGATGACCTTTTCAAAGTAATAATAGATAAAGTCCCCGCCCCCAAGGCTGAGATGGATAAGCCCTTCCTTATGCAGGTCTGCACTCTTTCATGGAGTGAATATCTTGGCCGTATAGGATGCGGAAGAATTCTTCAGGGCACACTGCGCAAAGGAGATAAACTCCTGCGCACCCACACTCGCTGGCTGAATTATGATCAGACGGATTGGGAGATTGTTTCGAGGGATACTTCAAGCTGTACACACCTTTATGTAACAAACGGTCTTGACAGGACGGAAGTCGACGAAGTCGGAGCAGGCGACATAGTATGGTTCACCGGTCCCGAAAATATCGACTTAGGCGACACTATCAGTGCTCCCGAGATACAGGATGAAGTTCTGCATCCGCTCGGAATAGAAGAGCCTACCGTTTCAATGTTCTTTATAGTCAACACAAGTCCCTTTGCCGGTCAGGACGGCAATGCTATAACTCTGCGTCAGCTCAAAGCACGTATAGAGAGAGAGACAAAGACAGACCCAGCTCTTCGTATGGATGACCTCGGACGTCCCGACGGGATTAAGGTATCGGGACGCGGAGAACTGCATCTCGGCATACTTATCGAAGAAATACGCAGAGAAGGTTCCGAAGTCTGCGTCTCGCGTCCTGAAGTTATCGTTCAGTATGATGAAAAGGGCAAGAGCCTTGAACCTATGGAGGAAGTCATTATTGACGTTCCTGAAGAGTATCAGGGCGTTGTCATACAGAAGCTTGCGCAGCGCAAAGGCGAGCTCAAAAACATGGAGAACGGCGGAACAGGAGTGCTTCGCCTGGAATTTAAAATCCCGACGAGAGGCC
Source organism: uncultured Synergistaceae bacterium (assembly GCA_964577295.1). Lineage (GTDB taxonomy): Bacteria > Synergistota > Synergistia > Synergistales > Synergistaceae > CAZNYN01. The sequence goes on from CAZNYN010000001.1 coordinate 118,781, forward strand.
TTATAGGCTACAGGGGCGAATTCCTCACAGACACTAGAGGACTCGGCATACTGGCTTCACGTTTTGTAGGCTACGGAGAATGGGTCGGAGAGATCAACGCGCGCAGCAGGGGCTCGCTTGTCAGCATGGACAGCGGAGCTGCTACTAGCTACGCACTTGAAAATCTCCAGGAGCGCGGCACTCTCTTTATTAAGCCCGGTGAGAATGTTTATAACGGACAGGTTGTCGGAGAGTCCTCACGCAACAAGGATATTCCATGTAATCCGAGCAAAAGAAAGCAGCAGACAAACCACCGTTCCGCTACGAAGGATATGACCACGGTGCTTGATGTACCGCGCATAATGACAGTCGATACGGCTCTTGAATGGATAAGCGATGACGAACTCGTGGAGGTTACGCCTCTTAACGTCCGCATTCGCAAGACAATACTCAACGCCGACGAGCGCAAGAAGGCTCGTATCAAAGCCGGAATGACAGACGACGAGGAGTAGTTTATGCGGGAGCTTATGGCGTTTCGTGATTTTGAGAGGGACGAAGTATTCTCATGCATCACGGGACTTATAAATAATATAGATGACATTGACAGGGGCAATATTTCCGATACAGCTTCTTGGTACTGCGATTGTGTGGCCAAGATGGCTGCGGCCGCGGAGAACAGCGGAATGTGCGGAAATATATGGAATATTTGGATAGCCTTGCTTTTTGCGGAGTGCGAAACGCCCTTTGCCCTTGCTCAGGAGCGCAGAAAGTGTCTTCCGGGCACACTTTCGAGGATTGTGCGCGAGGATGTCGAGATTATATTCGAGTATCTGGATTTTGATTTGAATAAGCTGGATGAACTGCTGGGAGTTTCTGCTTTTAAGCGTTTCGGCTATTACCAGCCTCTTTCTATTCCCGGTAATCTTTTTGACAGGCAGGCGGGGACGGTTGTGCAGAAGCTGGCTCTCGAGGCTGAAAAGGCTGAGTCTCCCGACGAGCTTCACGATGCTCTTATTTCTTTCTATTCGGAGAACGGAGTGGGGAAGTTTGCCCTGCATAAGGCTTTCCGCTGGGATGGCCGTGAACGGAAGATAGTACCTGTGACTCAGACGGAGAGCACGCTTTTGAGCGGACTTGTCGGCTATGAGGAGCAGAAGCGGGTTTTAACTTCCAATACTCTGGCTTTTCTGGAAGGACGTCCCGCTAACAATGTGCTGCTGTACGGAGAGAGCGGAACCGGAAAGTCTACGTCTGTAAAGGCTTTGCTGAATGAGTTTGCCTCAAAGGGACTGCGTATGGTGGAGGTTTATAAGCATCAGATAGAGGACCTTGACGCTATTATCTGTGCTTTGAAGGATAGGAATTATAAATTTGTTATATTTATGGATGACTTGTCTTTCGAGCAGTTTGAGGTTGAATATAAGTATTTGAAGTCTTTTATCGAGGGCGGTTTGGAAAGACGGCCCAATAATATTCTTATCTATGCCACGTCAAACAGGCGTCACCTGATGAAGGAGACTTGGGGAGACCGCAGCGATAAGTCGGATGATATGCATGAGTCTGAAACGATGCAGGAGAAGATGTCTTTGGTGGACAGGTTCGGACTTATGATAAGCTACTTCTCTCCCGCTCAGGATGAGTATATGAAGATAGTGACCGCTTTGGCGGATGAGTACGGAGTTTCTGTGCCGTATGATGATCTGCAAAAGGGAGCGGTGCAGTGGGAGCTGAAGCACGGAGGTTTCTCCGGCAGAAGCGCAAGGCAGTACATAGAGTTTCTTGCGGGAAAGCAAAATATATAAAGATTAAAGCCTCCCTTGGCAGGAATAAGAAGCCGGGGAGGCTTTTTTATGTCCCAGAGACTTTGTCTTTACTAAGTACAATGACAATAGAAGTTTATTAAAAAATTAACATTACGTTATATATTGTAAAATATAAATGCAAACTCCAAAATACTATGGATTTTATTATTTCGCCGCTTGAAGAAAATCTCTTCTCAGGTTAGAATTATGTAAGCAATTCTAATATTCCAAATAGGAGGTATCTTCAAAATGATCACATTTCTGCTCGCTCTTATCATTCTTGTAGTAGGTTATGCAACTTACGGAGCTTTTGTTGAGAGACTTCTCCCCCCCGATGAGAGAAAGACACCTGCTGTCGAGCATCCAGACGGAATTGACTTTGTTCCCATGCCTACATGGAAGATTTTTCTTATTCAGCTTCTTAATATCGCAGGACTAGGTCCTATATTCGGAGCGTTAGCCGGTGCTCTGTGGGGGCCTGTCGTCTATTTCTGGATCGTATTCGGTACTCTGTTTGCAGGTGCAGTTCATGACTATTTCTCAGGTATGCTTTCCGAGAGACACAACGGAGCGAGCATTTCCGAAATAGTGGGTATCTATCTCGGACCGACGATGAAGACGGTAATGAGAATTTTCTCCGTTGTACTGCTGATTCTTGTCGGTACAACGTTCTCGAACGGCCCTGCGGGACTTCTTGCCATTCTTACGCCCGAAAGCCTTGATGCCAAATTCTGGCTTACTGTAATTCTTATTTACTACTTCTTGGCTACACTCCTTCCAATTGACCAGATTATAGGAAAGCTCTATCCGCTATTCGGAGCCGCTCTTATCATTATGTGCGTCGGCGTCGGCGGAGGGCTGCTTGTTTTCGGATATCCCATGCCCGAGATGTGGAATAATTTCGGCAACCTCCACCCGGCTCAGCTTCCGATATGGCCTCTTATGTTTATAACGGTGGCTTGCGGAGCTATTTCGGGCTTCCATGCCACTCAGTCTCCTATGATGGCGCGCTGCATGACAAGCGAATTTGAAGGACGCAAGGTTTTTTACGGAGCAATGGTTGCGGAAGGTATCATCGCCCTTGTTTGGGCTGCGGCAGGCGTATCAGTATATAACGGAACCGGAGGCCTTATGGAAGTTACAAAGAGGCTCGCGGGTCAGTCCGCAATAGTATATGATATTTGTACAAAGGTTCTGGGCCCGGTGGGCGGAATACTTGCAATGCTCGGAGTTATAGCATGCCCCATCACATCTGGCGACACTGCGTTCCGTTCCGCGCGTCTGACTATTGCCGACTGGCTGAATATCGACCAGAAGCCCCACATGAAGCGCCTCCTTATCTCTGTGCCTCTTCTTCTTACCGGTGCCGCAATATCTCAGATTAATTTCCAGATAATATGGCGCTATTTCTCTTGGTCAAACCAGACATTGGCAATGATGGTTCTCTGGGCGGCGGCGGTTTTCCTCTGCAAAAACAAGCGCAACTTCTGGGTCGCCGCAGTTCCTGCAACATTTATGTCCGCGGTATCGTGCACATATATTCTTGTCGCAGGCGAGGGCTTTGGCCCTATGATTGCAAGGATGCTATCCGGCGGAACGATACCGGCAGGAGCGAGCATCGTAGGTGTGGCGTCTGCGGTTGCTTACCCCGTAGGACTGTTGTTTGCTACCGGCTGCTTCGGAATGTTCTATGCTAAGTGTGTAAAGGCGAATACGTCGAAGTAAAGTGCATGACGATATTTAAATGACGATAAATAAAAACACCGGGCCTTTTGTAGTTTTGCTGAAGGCCCGGTGTTTTTATTTTTGTTTTATATGGGATTGTCTTTGGCGGTCCTAATTAATTTTTATATGAATTATCGGATTTCCAGATATTGTACTTTCTTACGGCGTCGAGATAAGCCATTTGAATTGCTTTCTGGGATGATGCCATATATGTGCATCTTATGCGCTCCAGCAGTTCTTGATCTGTATTGGCAAGAGTGCAGCCGATAAAAAGTTCTTTTATGAATTCATTGGTTGCTTTGAGCATTACGGAGGCATCCAGATCGAGTACCTCACCTGTTTCGCCGTCAACGATAAAGGTTATGAAAAAACGCGAATATCTCAGCATAATCGGATTTTTTTGCTGAGTTCTCGAATTTCCGACGATGCATAATTTTTTGTATTTCATCAAAGGGTCCTCCTGTTATGCGAAGAGTCTCATTCGTAACGCGGCTTTTTTCTTTCCTCCTGAGACTCTATTCTCATCATTGATCGTATCAGAAAAGCTCTGCTGATACATCCGACATAAATACCGTTATTGTCGGTTACGGGGGCGATTTTGATGTGTTTTTTCAACATTTCGGATGCGGCGGCAAAGTCGCTTTCGTTAATATTAAAGGTAATAACTTTTTTTTGCATGATTTCTCCGACTTTGACATTTCTGTTAGCCGCGAAGCGTTTGGCAAATTGTCCGTAATCCGGCAGAAAGGCAAAACTTTTTAATTTCAGTGCATAATCGGGAAGTATCTTTTTTATGATATCTTCCTCGCTGATGAATCCTATGACGTGTTTTTCGTCATCGACAACAGGAAGTCCTGTTCTGCAATGGTGGAGTATTATCCCCATAGCGTATTCGAGCGTGTCGTCTATTGTAAGAAACATTAAATCTTTATTCATTATTTCTCCGATTTTCATAGTATCCCTCCAAATCAGCCTGTCTCTGGACTTTATTCTATCACCAACTCAGCCGCGGTGCAGAGTTTAAAATATATCTTTCCTTGCAATAATCAACATGGAGATTGATGCGATTACAAGAGAGATGAAAACTACGCGTACTCCTATTTTGAAAAAGCTGTTAAATGATATGGGCATTCCCTCTTTTGCCGCAAAATCGGCGGCTACTGCGTTGGCAGCTGCACCAAAGTATGTGCCGTTGCCGCCGAGGCATGCTCCGAGTGCTAAAGCCCAGTAGAGAGGTGCCGGAGATATCCCTGCCGCCGCGGCCATTGTTCCGATAATCTGTGCAAAAATGGCAGAGAAGGCTATATTGTTTACAAACATGCATGTTATTCCCGATATCCACAAAATTCCCATTATCATCAAAAATTCGTTTCCTGCCATAAGGGATGTGAGGCAGACGGCAATCTGGTCGATAGCGCCTGTAGCTTTAAGCCCTCCCGCCATTATAAACAAGCAGACAAAGTATATGAGAGTGGGCCATTCGATGTCTTCGTGTATTATGGATTTTTCTTCTATAAATGAGATTGCCAGGAGTACTCCGGCCGCAGTCAATGCGACAACAGATGCCTCGATGTGAATGACACTGTGAAGCACGAAGCCCAAGAGGACAGCGGCTATGACTATCACAGATTTTATCATGAGTGGCCTGTTGATTATGAGCTTGTGTTCGTCAACTTCTTTAAGCCTTTCGGATGCGACAGGATCAGATTTTATCTCGTCTTTAAAGTATCTTGACATGTAGGCTGTTACAACTGCAAGTACTATTATGGCTACAGGGGCCGTTACAAATATAAAGTCGTTGAAGGTGAAGCCGGCTACGGAGGCAATGATCATATTCGGGGGATCTCCGATAAGTGTTGCCGTGCCTCCGATGTTCGAGGCGAACAGTTCCATAAGCAGGAGCGGCATTGGGTTCATAGATATAAGGTCACAAAGAGAGAGAACTACCGGAGTGACAAGCAGGACGGTTGTAACATTGTCTAAAAATGCGGAAAGTACGGCTGTAAGAACGGATATTATCCAAAAAATAAGGACGGCATTGCCTTTTGTCAATTTTATGGCTTTTACGGCAAGGAACTGGAAGAGCCCGCTTTTTGAAAGTATGCTTACGACTATCATCATACCTACCAAAAGCCCTATGGTATTGTGGTCTATGGAGGCAACAGCCTGGCTGCTCTCCACAAGGCCGAGCACGATCATGGAACATGCTCCTAAGAGTGAGGCGGCGGCTGTCTTCAATTTGCCGCTTGCAATAGTGAATATTGTACCGGTAAATATCGCAATAGCACACCAAGCCTGAACGGTCATAATAAAACTCCTCCCATGCGCCTCTGCGCGCATATAAATTGATTTTGCTGAAATTGTCTGAATTTACTATAGAAATCGCTACATTTCTTTTTCTAAGTAAAACGAGTGGGACTATACTACTAATTCAAAAAAAATACAACCCCTAATACAAGAAAAATAATATGATTGCGATATATTAAATATTTGTGAAATAATACTCATAGTTTGGAAAGAATAAATATTAGAGAACTTTTTCACAAGATAAAAATATGGCGTTGCAAATGGCCGGCACATTATTTTTATATAAAATACATAGGAGGGAGCAGGCTGAATAAAGCCGCTCCCTCCTATGTATAAATTAACGTATGGGTTTTATTGTTTATTTTTTTGTTGTTTTTTCCTGTATTTGTAGACGTAGGCTGATACAAGAAGAGCACAGATTCCTATCAGAGCAAATGATATCTTTTTTATTTCGGTGTGTATGAGTTCCTGATTGCTCCCCATGAAGTAGCCTACAAGGGCAAGTATGACAACCCAAATGCCCGAGCCCAGCGCAGTGTAGGCGCAGAAAGATCCCAGCGGCATTCTCGCAAGCCCCGCGGGCAGAGAGATATATTGTCTGATAACAGGAAGAAGTCTGCCTGTAAAGGTGCTGATGTGTCCGTGTTTTGCGAAAAATATTTCCGCCTTGTCAAGTGATTCATGTGTTACGAAGAAGTATTTTCCGTATTTTTCAAATATGGGACGTCCCCACTTTACTGCAATCCAGTAATTGAAAATTCCTCCCAATATACTGCCTGCTATTCCCGACAGTATTACAAGCAGGAGGTTCATCTCGCCTTTCCATGCAAGATAGCCCGCCGGAGGCACGACCACTTCGCTTGGAAAGGGGAAAAATGACGATTCCAGGAACATGAGCCCGATTATGCCGGGATATCCCATGTGTCCTATGACCTCGACAAGCCAACTTACAAGGTTTCCGAAAAGCTCACTACACTGTGCAATTAACCCCATTGCGATCCTCCTATTTATTCATTGCTGATATGTAAAGATAATGGCAATGTGGCTAAATGTCTATACGAAGATGGCTGTATTTTTGTATGTTTTACAAAAAATATTGCGGATCTCTCCATCTGTCTTTAGAAATAGTTCTTTGCAGACAAAGAGATATGTCTTGCTTGCCAAAGTGGATTTTTGAGTTACAATTCATCATGAGAGCATATTCTCTGTGCTCTCGCTTGATGGATGGAGGGACATGTATGAATCAAGGAGCTAAACTTGCTCTTGTAGTGGCAGGAAATTTTTCAGGTGATGAGGACAACAATGCAGATCCGCGTTCTCTGCTTAGTTATCTTCCTGAAGAACTGGTGGACTGCTGCGATATAATCGAGTGGAGCTGTCAGCCCAGCAGCCATTATTCTATGAAGCTTATGCTTGAGATGTCCAATATGTTTGAGACTCTTATAGAAAAATCTTATACGGGAATAATAGTCGTCTCCGGCAGCGGTGTCATGGAAGAGATGGCTTATATGGCCGATTTATTGTGGCAGCATGACGAGCCTGTCATATTTGCTAATCTTCTTGTGCAGGGACGAGCAGGTGTAAGAGAGGGACTTATGAATCTTCACTGCGCGGTCTTGTCCGCAATGTCCGAAGAGGCAAGGTGCAAAGGTGTGCTTGTATGCTCAAGCGGAGAGCTTTTTGCCGCTTCGGAGGTCATGATGATTGACCCTGTGAGCCCGGATAATGCCTTCCAGTCTCCGGAAAACGGCTCTCTCGGAAAGATGCTGAACGGTGAGATTAAATTTTTCAGAACTGTCCGTAGACCTGTTTTTTTGGCAAGACGCCCCGAAGATATAGCACCTGTTGAAATACTATTGGCCTCGTTGGGCGGAGGGGAAAGAATAATATCATGCCTCTCTTCTAACAAGGAACTGGAGGGCTTTGTCATAGCAGGGTTCGGAACGGGAAATATATCCCCGACGTGGATACCTCACCTCAGAAATATTTTGCGCAGACGCATACCCGTTGTCATTGTTTCAAGATGTCAGCTCGGACATGTAAATGTAACCAATTTCTTTGAAGGCGGTTTTCAGAAATTAATAGAGATGGGCGTTATTTCCGGCGGCAAGCTGAATCCGTATCAGGCAAGGATAAGAATGTCTCTCGGAATAGCTGCAGGACTTACTCAGGAGGGACTTTCACTGTATATGAAGAATCAACCCGTAAGCGAAGATACTCCGGAGCTTTATAAATGAAGATATATATACTTAGCCTAGGCTGCGCGAAGAACAGCGTCGACAGCGAATGTCTCGCGGGAGAGCTGACAAGAGCGGGGCATACTATCGTCTCTGACCCGGCGGAAGCAGAGACCGGAATAGTAAACACATGCGGTTTTATACGCCCTGCGGCGGAGGAGAGTATCTCCGCGATTTTGGATATGGAGACCCTCAAAAATGAAGGTAAGCTGAAAAAAATAGGCGTTGTCGGCTGTCTTTTAAACAGATACGGAGAAGATTTGAAAAAAGAGATGCCCTCTGTGGATTTTTGGGCCAGAAGCGAAGAGTGGAGTCAAGTGCTTGAAAATCTCGGCAGTGTCCCGCTATGCGGAAGGTATAGAACTCAATTGCCATCTGCCTCTAAATTTACAAGATACCTTAAGATAAGCGAAGGCTGCGACAACCGCTGTACTTACTGCGCCATTCCCGGCATAAGGGGTGGTTTGAGGAGCCTGCCTGTCGATATAATCGTAAAAGAAGCTGCCCAGCTTGCCTCTGAAGGAGCGAGGGAGCTCTGCGTCGTCGGCCAGGATCTCACCGTATACGGAATGGATGTGTGCGGCAAGAGCCGCCTTACGGAGCTGCTTGACGCACTTGAGAGTTCACTGCCCAAGAATCTTTGGATTCGCCTGCTGTACCTGCACCCCAGCAGGGTTACAAAACAGCTTCTCGAAAGAGTGGCGTCGGGTACTCAGATAATTCCTTACCTTGATATACCGGTACAGCATGGAGACGCGGAAATACTTGCAGCGATGAACAGAGGGATAAGCGACGAGGGGTTAATCGAGATATTCAGAACAGCAAGAGAGATAAACCCTGACTTTGCCCTCAGAACTACATGCATGGTCGGATTTCCCGGGGAAAAGAAAAAAAACTTTGACAAAATGATGAGCTTTGTGGCAAATGCGAAATTTGACAGAATGGGAGCATTTACATTCTTCCCCGAAGAGGGGACGGAGGCATATCTCATGAAGGGGCAAGTCTCGGATTCTACAAAGAACAAACGCCTTGCCTCGCTGATGGCTCTTCAGGAAGAAATATCATTCGGACGCCAGCAGCGTTTTATCGGCAGGGAACTTGACGTGCTTGTCGAAAGAATAAACACGGGAGAAGGATTTGCGGAAGGGCGCAGCTACAGAGAGGCGCCCGAAGTGGACGGCATTGTGGAAATAAGAAACATACGCTCCAACCTGCAAGAAGGAGATGTCATAAAAGTCCTGATGACCGACGCTATGCCTCATGACATGATTGGAGAAGAAACTAAAGAATGATACTTATACCCGAAATGAAAACATGGTACGGCATGATTGCCACTCTCGGCACAGTAGGAAGATTCAGCAAAATGCCGGGAACATTGGGCTCAATAGCTGCATGCGCAATATGGCTTGCCTGCGGAGGACTTCCGTTGTGGGTTATATTGGCTGTAATTGTCGCAGGTACAATCGCCGCGGATAAATACGAAAAATCAGTCGATAGGGAAGACCCGCCGGAAGTAGTCATAGACGAAGTTGCAGGCTGCTGGATTTCCTGCTGGGGCTTTGACCTGTCGTATGCGATTGTAGGCCTCTTCCTCTTTAGAATAGTAGATATAACAAAGCCCTTTCCCGTTAAACAGATGGAAAAACTCCCCGGCGGAATCGGAATAATGGCCGACGATGTTGTCGGCGGGATCGTGGTAAATATCCTCATGCGGAGCATTCACTGGGTATTCTTTGAGGGCGGACTTGACGTTATATACGGATATTTTGGACGATGAACTCCGAATTATACAAACTTGCCCAAAAAACAGTATCACTCGCATCGGACAAAAGCGTATCCATAGCTTTTGCCGAGTCCTGTACGGGAGGGCTTATCGGCGCGTCTGTAACAGATATATCAGGGGCCTCTTGTGTATTCATGGGAAGCGCTGTTACATACAGCAATAACGCCAAGATAAATGTTCTGAAAGTTTCCGAAGAAATCATCGAACAAAACGGTGCGGTAAGCTCCGAATGCGCAATTGCGATGGTATGCGGTGCGGCGGAAATATATTCCGCCGACATAGCAGTCAGTGTAACAGGTGTCGCGGGGCCCGACGGGGGAACGGAAGAAAAACCCGTAGGGACAGTGTGGTTCGGACTTTACTCGCACGGCCGCAAAAAATCCTTCCTGCACCATTTCTCCGGCACGAGACGCGAGATAAGAGAGCTCACTGCGGCAGAAGCTCTGAAATTGATAATCGAGGAGCTTTCTTAATATGGGCGGCTGAATACCCAAAATGCCGGGAAGTCTCCTGCGCACATTCATATGTATAGATATCCCTAAAGGCCACAAAGAAAAAATATCAAAGTGGATAGCCGCCGTCCGCGGCGGTGTGCCGCAGGTACGGTGGGTTGATGCCGAAACACTGCATGTGACATTGAAGTTCTGCGGAGAAATGCCATCGGAAACAGTTGACACCTTATCCGAAAAGCTCGCCGCCATTTCCAAAATAGGCGCAATAGAACTCTCTCTGGGCGGAATCGGAGGATTTCCAGCATTGTCGTCCCCAAGAGTAGTATGGTGCGGCATTCACGGGGATATAAATAAGCTTCGGACAATACAAAAAGAGACAGAAAAAATAGCTCTGTACGCAGGGATTCCCAAAGAAAACAGGCCATATTCCCCGCACATAACTTTAGGGCGCAGAAGCGCGCCCGGGGAAATCCCAAAGGCGGCAGAGGAAATACTTATGAATACGCCCTTGGAATTAGAGCCGTGGAAAGCGGATAAAATAATACTTATGAAAAGTGAACTGCGCCGATTCGGCCCTATATATACCCCCTTAGCTCTTTTCAAAATTACTCAGACTGATATAATATAGAAAACATCCAGCAACAAATTATGCGGGAGGTAAACAGATGGCAAAGAAAGCAGCATTGACTAAAGAAGATATTCTCCAGCAGGCACTCGGCGAAATAAGAGGCAAATTCGGAGAGGGAGCTATAATGCGTCTCGGCGACGAAGCGCTGCATGCGGTTGAAGTAATTCCCAGCGGCATACTTCCTCTTGACGTTGCTCTTGGGATAGGCGGTGTGCCCCGTGGCAGAGTAGTCGAAATATTTGGCCCCGAAGGCGGCGGAAAAACAACAATAGCCCTCCATATCTTGGCGGAAGCCCAGAAAACGGGCGGACTGACAGCCTTCATAGACGCCGAGCACGCGCTTGACCCGCGCCTTGCTTCCGCACTTGGCGTAGATACTGCAAATTTATACATGTCACAGCCCGACAGCGGGGAACAGGCATTCTACATAATAGACACTCTTGTCCGCAGCGGAGCATTTGAACTTGTAGTTGTTGACTCTGTCGCAGCTCTCACTCCTCAGGCCGAAATAGACGGAAAAATGGGTGAGGGAAGCACCCAGATGGGACTTCACGCAAGGCTTATGTCCTACGCTCTGAGGCGTCTCACAGCAGCCATATCAAAAAGCAACACGACAGTAATATTCATAAACCAGCTGCGTGCTCAGATATCTTCCGGCTACTCCCAAGGGCCTACCGAAACAACAACGGGAGGAAGAGCCCTGAAATTCTACAGCTCCGTCCGAATCGAAGTAAAAAGGGGCAAGCAGGTAACTCAGGGAGAGACAGTAATAGGGCACGAACTGTGGATCAAAGTCGTAAAGAACAAACAGGCACCCCCGTTCCGCACAGCCCACACAACACTCATATACGGCAAAGGCGTCCCGAAGGCAACATCAGTGCTTGACATGGCAATAGACAATGAAATAGTTAAACGAAAAGGCTCATGGCTCGCCTACAAGGGTGAAACTCTGGGACAGGGAAAAGAAACAGTCGCAGGGTACATATCGGAACACCCAGAACTTATGGATGAAATAACAAAAGACGTTTTGAGAAAAGTTGCGGAAGGTTTAGGACTTGCTGCACCGCATAATGAAGAAGATGACGAAATATCCGCTCCCAGCATAGAAGACTCCGTTGAGGCTCTGTTGGATGAAGGTATACTCAAGCTTGATATAACAGATACGGACGAATAAAAGACACTGACAAAGGGGCGTGTGCAGACAAAAAGCACGCGCCTCTTTTTTTATTATAATTAACTTACGAAGAGTCAAACAAAGCATCTATGTCCTGCAGAAATAGCAATATAAAACGAAAATAACAGAAATGAAAAAAAATAGTAAAATATTTTTTGCCAGATATGAGAAAGCATAGTCCATAGTGTAAAAGATATGTAAATATCGTAGCTTACTTTTACGTAAACATGAAAAATAAAATAGCGTTTTAAATACAACTAATAGTATTAAAAGTGTTAATATATACTGTTAGTATTTATTGACACTTTTGCGTTTCATGATAGAATTATCCCTGCGCTTCGCTGAGCAGGGCAACTGCCTTGCAAACGAGAGTCGCAAACGCACCATGACAGACGAATAAAGAAAGCGAAAGGGAACTCAAATCGCAAGAGGC
>CAZNYN010000002.1:0-105460 GCA_964577295.1 uncultured Synergistaceae bacterium
CTCACCGTGCAAAACAAAATGCACGGCACGGAGCATTAATGTTTTCGGTACACCCGGAATTTTTCGCTTTGAATAAATGTAAGGTTTTTCATTCCGCACCACATCGTTTGCGCTTATAATAACATATAGAAAGCTATTAGGCAATAGTTCTCTATACAGACTTACCAATGGTAGTCTTTTGTGTGTTATACAATTCAGGTATAGATGTTTTTGATTCCCGGAATTTGAATCCTGTTGAAATATTTTTTCTTTATCGTTAAAATTCCTTTAAGTAATACGTCAAAAGTGATGTTGTAATATTGATTTTGTGATAGAATATTACGGTTATTGTCAAAAATAGGCAAAAATCCGAAAGGGGTAGAATAAATTGAAAACAGAAGTTGTTTCACAGGAAAAGAACATCATTACAGTCAAAGCTGAATTTGATGCGGAACAGGTAACAAAGGCTATTGAAAAAACCTACAAGAATCTTTCGCAGAAAGCAAATATAAAGGGGTTCCGTAAGGGACATGTTCCTCGCAAGACAATAGAGCTCTACTTCGGCAAAAAGGGTATCTATGCAGAGACAATGGAAAGAATTCTTCCCGAAGCCATTGACAGCATGATCGAGGAGTATGAACTCAAGCTTATTTCCGAGCCGGACATTAAGCCCGGAGAGATGGAAGAGGGAAAAGCTTTTGAGTTTACTGCCGCATTTGAAGTATCCCCGGAAGTAACGCTCCCCGAATTGGAGACAATCGAAGCGGAGAAACCCATATATGTGCCCACGGAAGAGATGCGCGATGACAACGTAGCGCGCCTTCTCGAAGCTCACAGTGAACTTGTCCCCACATACGAGGACAGAGAGACGACAAAGGAAGATTTTGTCTCTGTGAAGTACACTTCAAATGTTGTTGACGCAGACGGTACTGTGAATGAAGTAGAAAAAGAGCAGAAGACAGAGATCAACCTGGGTCAGGAAAATATGCGTCCCGAAGTTGTGGATGCCATTGTCGGCAAAAAGCCCGGAGATACAGCCACAGTTGAATTCCCCGTTGAAAAGGATATGGAGAATAAAGAGCTTGCCGGAAAGACAATGCGTTACGAGATAGAGATTCTCGGCATTATGACAAAGAAGACTCCCGAACTGACAGACGAGACTGTAGTTGAGATAACACAGTCAAAGCATAAGACAGTTGAAGAGTTTAAAGAAGAAGTGATGAAGCAGCTTAAGGATTCTGCCGAGAAGAAGAGCGTCGAAGCCCTTAAGGATTCTGCTGTAAATAAGATAACGGAGCTTTCGACGGTAGAAGTTCCCGAGTCACTTGTAACACGCCAGAAGGATTCCATTAAGGCGGAGCAGGCTCAGAGAATTCAGAGAGAGTCAGGCATGACATTCGAGGAGTTCTTCGAGAAGAGCGGCATGGAGAAAGATAAGTATGAAGCAGAGCTTGATGATGCGGCAACACGCATAGTAAAGCGCGCTCTCGTTCTTGAGGCCATTGCGGAAGCAAACGATATCGAGTGGACACCGGAAGAGCTCGATGCGGAGATTAAGAGCATCGCTGTCGCATCACGCGTCGACCTTAAAAAATTCCAGGAGTACATCTACGGCGACCGCGACCGCATATTTGAGATAGCGGAGAAGATCAGAAACCGCAAGACTGTAGATTTTATAGTTACAAAGGTTATCGTAAAGGAAGTTGAAGAGAAGAAGGCCGAGGAGACAGAGGCTGAATAACCTTTAATTTTCATAGATGGAGGGATACTATGTCATATCTAATCCCAATGGTAGTTGAACAGTCCGGCAGGGGAGAGCGTTCTTACGATATATACAGCAGACTGCTGAAGGATCGCATAATTTTTCTCGGCACGGCTGTTGATGACAATGTTGCCAATTTGGTAATAGCTCAGCTTCTTTTTCTGGAGAGCGAAGATCCCGAAAAGGATATCAATATTTATATCAATAGTCCCGGAGGCGTTGTTACCGCAGGTCTTGCTATTTATGACACTATTCAGTATATAAAGCCTCAGGTGTCTACAATATGTATGGGACAGGCGGCGAGCATGGGCGCGGTTTTGCTTGCCGCAGGAACAAAGGGCAAGAGAATGGCGCTTCCGAACTCACGAGTGATGATTCACCAGCCGCTCGGCGGAGCTCAGGGGCAAGCCGCTGATATCGAGATTCAGGCTAAAGAGATATTAAAAGTGCGCAAGACGCTGAATACAATATTGGCAAATCATACGGGACAGCCTTTGGAGAGAATCGAAGCTGATACCGACAGAGATTTCTTTATGTCCGCGGAAGAAGCGCTGCGTTACGGAATAATCGACAAAGTAATCGACAAACGCTGACAGTAATAATATGTGGGGATTCCTCATGGAATCCCCTTCTTGTAATATAAGCCCCAAAGACGATTGAGGTGCATCAAATATGTATGAACGTAATTCCAACAAAAATGAAAGTAATTCGCGGCGCAAGCCAAAGTGCTCTTTCTGCGGCAAATCGCAGGAGGAAGTGTCAAAGCTTATAGCGGGGCCGTCCGGCACGTACATATGCTCTGACTGTGTGCAGCTTTGCAATATTATTATCCGCGATGAAAATATAGACACAAATATAAAGAAGAATTTTGACGATCAGCCTGATTATGTCTCTATGCCGCCGCATGATGAACTGCCCAAGCCAACCGATATTAAGAAGTTTTTAGACCAATATGTAATAGGACAGGATCATGCGAAGAAGGTTCTCTCCGTGGCTGTTTACAATCACTATCAGAGGATATCAAATCCGGCCTCAAAAGATGATGATGTCGAGCTTCCGAAGAGTAACGTTTTGCTTGTAGGGCCCACGGGAAGCGGCAAAACTCTTTTAGCCCAAACTCTTGCAAAGATGCTGAACGTTCCTTTCGCTATGACAGACGCGACAACTTTGACAGAAGCCGGCTATGTCGGCGAGGATGTCGAGAATATACTTCTGCGCCTGCTGCAGGCGGCCGACTATAATATTAAGTCTGCCGAGCGCGGCATAATTTACATAGACGAGATTGATAAAATTTCACGCAAGTCTGAATCGGCATCCATAACAAGGGATGTTTCGGGTGAAGGAGTGCAGCAGGCTCTGCTTAAGATAATAGAAGGCACTGTTGCAAACATTCCTCCCAAGGGCGGACGCAAACATCCAAACCAGGAAACTATTCCTATAGATACAAGCAATATCCTCTTTATCTGCGGCGGTGCTTTTGACGGACTTGAAAAGATAATCGCTCAGAGAACAAATGAAAAATCCATGGGCTTCGGCGGAGAAATAATGAAAAATTTGGACAAGCAGAATTCATACGACATGCTGAAGCATGTGGAACCGGATGACCTGCGAAGCTACGGATTTATTCCCGAATTCATAGGCAGACTTCCAGTGCTTGTCGCACTCGAAGCTCTTACGGAAGATGCCCTTGTCCGCATTCTCCAAGAGCCTAAAAATGCACCTTTAAAGCAGTATAAAAAACTTTTTGCACTGGACGGAATAGAGCTGGAGTTTACGGACGAAGCCATAAGAACTATAGCAGCTAAGGGTTCCAAGCTACATTCCGGAGCAAGAGGGCTTAGAACTATACTTGAATCTATGATGCTCGATATTCAGTATGAGCTTCCGGAAAAGTCATCTAATATAGCCAAGTTTACAATAACAAAGGATGTCGTAGACGGCACGGCAAAACCCGAGGAGACACCCAAGACCGAGAAAGAGGTCGTGTAAATGCTCTTGTACCCAGTTGTCCCTGTAAGGGATATGGTTATATATCCCGGGGTTGTATCTCCTATTTTTGTTACAAGGCAGCAATCCATACGCGCTCTTGAAGAGGCAAATTCAAGAGGACGTATGGTTTTTGTGACAGCTCATAAAAATGCTTTTACTGATGCTTTTACCGATAGCGTATCGGAGGAGGACCTTTATAAAATCGGCACTCTGTGCAAGATATTACAGAGCATACGCCTCCCAGACGGAACTCTCAAGGTTGTTCTTGAAGGCGGCTGGAGGTGCAGGGCGCTCCATTATATTACGGGAGATACCTTCCTTGAAGCCGAGCTTGAAAAGATACGCTCTATAAACAGTAGCAATGTCAACCATTCAGAGGCACTTCGCAGAAGTGTATTCACTGAATTTGAGCTTTACGCAAAACTCAACCCGAGACTGCCTGACGAAATATATAAGTCTGTCGAGAATATCACAAATCCTGATATTTTTGCAGATGTCACCGCCTCTCACAGCCAGATAAAGATGTCATTAAAGCAGAAATTGCTTGAAGAACCTGACGTTCTCGAACGTTTGAGGATGTTGCTTTCCATTTTGATGAATGAAAATCAGCTTCTCGAAACAGAGCGTGACATCCAGGAAAAAGTCAGAAACGAGATGGACAAGGGACAGAGGCACTACTATCTCAGAGAGCAGCTCAAGGTAATACACAACGAGCTTGGCGACTCAAACGCAATGTCCGAAATCGACGAACTTAAGAACAAGGCAGAGCAGTCGGAGATGCCGGAAGGCGTCAAAGAGAAGCTGCTGAGAGAGATAGAGCGGTATTCGCGCATGGCGCCTGTATCGCCAGAAGCAACTGTCGCACGCACATATATAGAGTGGCTCATGGAGATGCCGTGGAATAATTCTTCAGAAGATCAGCTTGATATTAAAAATGCAAGAAAGATACTTGAAGAAGAGCATTACGGTCTTGAAGAGGTCAAAGAGCGCATTATAGAATTTCTGGCTGTCAGAAAACTGGCCGGCAAAAATATGCGCGCACAGGTAATATGCCTTGTCGGGCCTCCCGGAGTGGGCAAAACCTCACTTGGCAAATCCATAGCCAAGACAATGGGGCGTAAGTTTGTGAATATGTCATTGGGCGGACTGCGTGATGAAGCTGAAATCCGCGGGCACAGACGCACTTATGTAGGAGCTCTTCCCGGCAGAATAATACAGAAGATAAAACAGGCGGGAACAAACAATCCAGTCATGCTTATGGATGAAATAGACAAAATAGGCTCCGACTTCCGCGTAGATCCATCTTCTGCTCTTCTTGAAGTTTTGGATCCGGAGCAGAACTTCGGATTTACCGATAATTTCCTGGAAGTGGCATTTGACTTGAGCAAGGTTATGTTCATTACAACTGCCAATAATGTATCAACAATTCCAAAGCCTCTGCTAGACAGAATGGAGCTTATTTCGCTGCCCGGCTATGTTGCCGAGGAAAAATTCAAAATTGCAAAAAAGCACCTTCTGCCAAGGATATTGAAAGAGCACGGACTGACTGCTGACGATATAAACATTACGGACGGTGCTTTAAAAAATATTGTCTCTGTTTATACGATGGAGGCCGGAGTGAGAAATCTCGACAGGCAGATTTCAAAAGTTACCAGAAAGATAGCGTCAAAAATCGCCGCCGAGTCTGTCGCAAAAGAGAATATCAGGCCAATTACGGTAAATAAAGACTGCCTCAAAAACCTTCTGGGAGCGCCTAAGCTCCACAATACGCATCTGCCTAAAAAGAACGCAGTAGGCACTTCCATAGGACTTGCCTGGACAGAGGCAGGAGGCGCGGTGCTGCTGATAGAATCGGCAAAGATGAACGGAACGGGACACCTCTCGTACACGGGAAATCTTGGAGATATTATGCAGGAGTCTGCACAGATATCGATGGCCTATCTGCGCTCCAATGCCGATAAATACGGCCTTAGTAATTTTGACTGGCAGAAGACGGATATTCACATACACGTGCCCGAGGGGGCTGTACCGAAAGACGGCCCCTCCGCCGGAATCACTTTGGCTCTTTCTCTTTGCTCAACGCTTACCGGATATCCTATTAACACATCCTATGCGATGACAGGGGAGATGACCCTTCACGGAGATGTCCTGCCAATAGGCGGAGTGCGGGAAAAGCTGCTTGCGGCAAAACGCATGGGGATAACAAAAATAATATTCCCGCACGACAACAAACCCGATGTCCAAGAGTTAAGTGACTGGATAGTCAAGGATGTTGAGATATACTATGTTTCAAATGTCGATGAAGTTTTTGCCATGCTGCTGGAAAAAGGTGATAATGAATGAGCGTATGGAAATCGGAGCTTTTCTGCACCGCGTTCAACAAAGCGCAGCTTCCTCCTGCCGTGGATGAAGAGATTGTTTTTCTTGGACGTTCTAATGTGGGAAAATCAACATTGATAAATTCCCTGCTGGAACGTAAAATCGCAAAAGTCAGCGCAAAACCGGGAAAGACAAGAAGTATTAATTTCTATAAAGTTGATACGGGAGTGAAATCATTCAGCCTCGTTGACATTCCGGGATACGGATATGCTGCAAGGGGTTTTGATGAAAGAAACTCGTGGTGGAAACTCATAGATGATTATTTTGCGCAGGACAGGCATATATCTTTTGTCATTCACCTCATGGATTTCAGACACGGGCCTCTCGCTAACGATGACGAACTGACGGAGTGGCTGGATCAGATGGAAATGCCGAGGCTTGTTGTTTTTACAAAAGGCGATAAAATATCTGCAGGCAAGCGCAAGGGACAATATCAGCAGCACATGAGGCTCGGTATAGACTCTCTGCTTCCTCCGTTTATAACATCCGGAACAAACGACAAAGAGATGGCCTCTCTGAGAGACGGGATAACCGAGGTTCTCTGCGAGATGGCCAAACTTGACGCGAAAGACGCGAAAAGTTTACGGTAACCTGTATACCCGAGGAGCCGGAACGGCCGGCCCGTCGGGATGGGGGTATAGATTCGGATGAAGCCACCAGGCTCATCCAACAAGGAGGAACACCATATGGATTCCGAGAAAGTTCAGTTAGGCAAAAGTTATGACCCTATTCCCATCGAGGACAAATGGTACGGCAAATGGATCGAAGAGGGACTTTTTAAGGCTGACCCAGAGTCGCCGAAGCCGGCCTTTTCAATAGTAATTCCGCCGCCCAATGTGACAGGCTCGCTCCACGTAGGACACGCTCTTGACAACACATTGCAGGACATCCTTTGCAGAACAAAGCGTATGCAGGGCTATGAGGTTCTCTGGCTTCCCGGCACCGACCATGCGGGTATAGCGACACAGAATGTTGTGGAGCGCTCGCTTGCGGCAAAGGGTATTACGCGCCATGACCTGGGACGCGAGGAATTTGTAAAAAAGGTCTGGGAGTGGAAGGAACAGTACGGAAGCACGATAATTAATCAGCTTAAAAAGCTGGGAGCTTCGTGTGACTGGGATAAAGAACGCTTTACAATGGACGAGGGGCTCTCAAGAGCCGTTCGCAAGATATTTGTCGACCTCTATAAGAAAGACCTAATCTACCGCGGCAAATACCTTATCAACTGGTGTCCAAGATGCCAGACGGCCCTCTCCGACCTAGAAGTCGAACATCAGGAGAGAGACGGCAAGTTCTACGAAGTAGCATATAAATTTGTCGGAGAAGAGGGACATCTCGTAGTTATGACAACACGCCCCGAGACAATACTCGGAGATACTGCCATAGCGATACATCCGCGCGACGAGAAGAACCGCCACCTCGTAGGCAAACAGGTCATAGTCCCGATCGTAAACAGGGTAATACCCGTTATAGAAGATAATATGGTTGACCCTGAGTTCGGCTCGGGCTGTGTAAAGATCACGCCTGCGCACGACCCCAATGACTTCCTCGTCGGACAGAGACACAATTTGGAACAGATTCAGGTTATAGACGGAGAAGGCATTATGACACCGGAAACAGGCAAGTATGCCGGACTCGACCGTTTCAAGGCGCGCGACGTAATAGTCGAAGACCTTGAAAAAGAAGGCGTGCTTCTCGGAACTCAGGACATAAAACATTCGGTTGGCGAGTGCTACCGCTGCCACACTGTAATAGAGCCTTACCTCTCGGAGCAATGGTTTGTCCGCACACGTCCTCTCGCCGATGCGGGTGTTGCCGCGGTTCAGTCGGGCAAGATCAATTTCGTACCAGATCAGTGGACAAATGTATACTACCAGTGGATGGAAAATATCAGAGACTGGTGTATTTCCCGTCAGCTATGGTGGGGACACCGCATACCTGCATGGTACTGTGACAAGTGCGGAGAGATAATAGTTGATACGGAAGCTCCGCATAAGTGCCCGAAGTGTGGAAATACGGAACTCAGGCAGGATGAAGATGTGCTCGACACATGGTTCTCGAGCGGACTTTGGCCCTTCTCGACAATGGGCTGGCCCGACAACACAAAGCAGCTTGAAAAGTTCTACCCAACATCAGTCCTCGTAACGGGATTTGACATTATTTTCTTCTGGGTAGCCAGAATGATTATGTTCGGACTGCACGGTATGAACGGTGAAGTGCCGTTCCACGATGTCTATATTCATGCCCTTGTAAGGGACGAAAAAGGACAGAAGATGAGCAAATCGCGCGGTAATGTAATAGACCCGCTCGTAATCGTCAACGAATACGGTGCAGACGCGCTTCGTCTCACAATGGCGGCTCTCACCGTACAGGGCAGAGATATATTCCTCTCAACAGAGAGAATATCCACATACAGACTCTTTATGAATAAGCTCTGGAACGCCAGCAGATTCGCTCTTATGAACCTTGAAGATGCAGAGAACGGCATGAAGTGGGACGAAAAAGAGCTTCACATTCAGGACAAGTGGATACTGAACAGAATATCACAGGTCTCGTCGGAGATGACACGCCTGCTGGACGGCTACTTCTTCGGAGAGTCTGCGAGACTTATGTATGACTTTACATGGGGAGAACTCTGCGACTGGTACCTCGAACTTTCAAAGCCTGCACTGCGTGGCGATGAAGGCGAAGCAAGGCGCAAGACTGCCCAAGCTGTCCTTCTTGCAGTATTTGAAGATGTACTCAAGCTGCTGCACCCGATAATCCCGTTTGTCACAGATGAGCTGTGGCAGGCCTTCCCGTTCGGCAATGACATAATAGAGCACACATCATGGCCTAAACCGAGGCTTGACGCCATCGACGAAAAAGTTATCTCCGATATGAACTTCGTGCAGGATATTGTCAGAACGGTACGCAATCTGCGCGCCGAAGCCAGAATATCGCCGCAGCAGGCAATTCCGCGCGTAGTGTTCTCCGTGCATAACGCAGATAAACTTTCCCTTCTTAAGGAATCGGAAACTCAGATAAAGCTGCTTACGAAAGTCGAAAATATCGAGCTATCGTCAGAGTCGGCAGACAAGCCGGAGCGCAGCTTGGCAACGGTTCTGGACGACATACAGGTCTATCTGCCTGTCGGTGACTTGCTTGATGTGGACAAGGAAGTTTTAAGGCTAAAAAATGACCTTGCCAAATTGGAAAAGGATATTGAGAAGAGCCGCACAAAACTTTCCAATGAGAATTTTGTCGGAAGAGCCCCCGAAGAAGTAATAGAAAAGGAGAAGGCCGCTCTCTCCGATAATGAGGCTAAAAAGGAAAGAATCACGGAAAACCTCAGGAGCCTCACCGCGTAAGATGGCTCAAGAGTCCAATTTTCTTGATTTAGAAGAGAAATTTAATGATCTGGCAAGCCCCGGGATTCGTCCCGGGCTTGCCAGATTGGCTAAGCTGCTCTCACTTCTGGGCAGCCCTGAAAGAGATTTTCCTGCCATACACATTGTAGGAACAAACGGCAAGGGCTCAACCGCAGCATATATCACATCGATATTAAACAAAGCGGGATATAAGACAGCGCTCTATACCAGTCCTCACCTCGTTTCCTTCGGCGAAAGACTGAGAATAAATGACGTTGAAGTACCTGTAAATACTTGGAACAAAGCTTTTAATGACATAACATCAGCTATAAAAAACTGCCCAACTCTGTCGACTGACGCACCGACATACTTTGAGCTTATAACAGCCGCCGCCTTTTTGATAATATCAGAAAGCAAAGTAGATGCCGCCGTAGTTGAGGCAGGGCTCGGAGGCAGGCTGGACGCAACCAATATTTTGAAAAATGTAGTGCTTACATTGATTACACCGATAGGGATAGACCACTCGGAGTACTTGGGAGACACTGTGGAATCTATCGCGGCGGAGAAATTTGCTGTTATGAGAAAAGATACTCCTGCCATATTTGCCGGCGGAGAAGAGAGCGTAGAAGAACTTTTTTTAAAAACGGCGCATGGGGTGTCGGCAAAAGCTCATATTCTGCGCAGTATCTGCGAACATGAAATGCTGGATTTATCGCCTGAAGGCACAGATTTTTATATAGGAAACAAGCAAATGAGGGAGTATTTTCGTACACCGCTGATTGGCAGACACCAAACAGAAAATGCCGCACTTGCGATAGCCGGAGCGGCGGCATTGAAAGATATTTTTCCAAATATCACCTCATCGTCAATACGCAGCGGAATAGCCTCCACAAGATGGGCGGGCAGAATGGAGCTCATCTCCACAAATCCTATGATATTTCTTGACGGAGCACACAACCCGCACGCAATGAAGCGGCTTACGGAGACACTTTCCGTAATAGCGGAAAAGGGTGCTTTCTCTGTTGTGCTGGCGATGATGAAGGATAAGGATATTATCAGTACTTTATCGCTACTTAAACAGATGGATCCTCTTGTCTTCTGCACGGAAATACCCGGGATGGAACGCTCCATGAAAGCGGAAGATCTTTCAACCGCAGCAAAGCAGGCAGGGCTTAGAACCGCAGAATCCATGCCTGAACCGCTGATGGCATTGGACAGTGCTCTTGCGGCAAACAGTACGGTGATATGCTGCGGCAGCCTATTTTTGGTGGGATATTTAAAATCGAAAACAGCGTCAGACAGCCTGAGTGACGGGGGAGAATAAAAATAGAATTTAAAGGTTTTCAAAATATTTATGACACAGACGGCTCATTAGTCATCAGTTTGACTATGCCCGACGAACTGAAAAATATATTTTTTGCGCGTCTCTACGGAAGATGCAGGATAAATGACGAGGCGGATGGAGATCCGTTAAGAGTTTGGGATTTTATGTCTCATAAATTTAATAACGCCCTATTAACTGCACCTCACCAGGTTCACGGAACAACAGTAATCACAGCGGACAATAACCATTCTCTGCCTTTAAGAGAGGATGCCGACGGAGTTTTTATCGGTTCGCATAGTAAGTGCTGCGGGAGTTTAAGATTTGCCGACTGCACCCCTGTCGTAATAGCCGGTACGAAACCGTCACCTTGGATGCTTCTGCTTCATTCCGGCTTTGTCGGAACAATGAAAAATATATCGGGCAAAGCTCTTGCGGAAGTCACAGGCAATAAAGACGGCAAGGTATGGGCATGGATAGGCCCGGGCATGTCTTTCGCCAATTACAGCAGAAATAAAGATGACAACAGGACAAAAGAAGCTCTTTCGATTTTTGCGCATAAAAACGTTGCTGAAAGAGACGGGCTCATATATTTTGATGTGCAGGGTCAGATTGAACATCAGCTCGAGGAAGCAGAAGTTATAAGCCGTAATATTTTCAGGTATTATGCATGTACTTTTGAAAACAGCGATGTATTTTATTCGTACAGAAGCGGAGATGTAAAAAAACGCATTTTTTTGATAGGCGGAGATACCACAATTCTTAATCAAGCGTGAGAATATTTGTAAGAGCAAGAAGTAAATCATGCTTTATGAGGTGAGCTATATGGATAATGTAAGAGTAGGCGTTATCGGTGTCGGACATTTGGGAATGCATCACGCGCGGGTTTATACCGAAATCCTCGGAGCTCAGCTTGTAGGCGTTGTTGATCTCAATGAAGACAGGGTACACGCCATTGCCGAACCCTTGGGAGTTCCGGCCTATACAGATTTAGAATATTTTCTCGAGCAGGCAAAACCCGATGCTTTGAGTATAGTTGTACCGACGGTACACCATTTTGAGGCCGCAAAAACAGCGATGAACCACGGTGTCAATGTTTTGATAGAAAAACCTGTCACAACAAGCGTGGACGAAGCTGAAAGACTGCTTAAGCTGGCAGTGGAGAAGGATTTAATACTTCAAGTCGGACATATAGAGCGTTTTAACAGCGCAGTGCAGCATGTGAGAGAGTTTGTAAAAGATCCGTATTTTATCCAGACACACAGAATGGGGCCGTTTTCTCCCCGCATAAGCGATGTCGGAGTAGTCCTTGACCTCATGATACATGACGTAGACATTATCCTCTCCATGATAAATTCCGAACTTGTCTCTATCTCCGCAATGGGACGCTGTATAAGGACAAATCACGAGGATATAGCGTCGGCTCAGCTGATGTTTGCAAACGGAGCCATGGCTCAGATAGTTGTGAGCCGTGTATCGGAAAAGCGCTCGCGCCAAATGGAGATAACGGAAGCGGAGCGCTATATTACAGTCAATTACGAAACGCAGGATATATCCGTGCAAAGATGCGTCAGGCAAAGCGGAGGAAACATTGTCGAAGTTATGGAGCACCCTGTTTTCCCCAAAGCGGAGCCGCTTAAGCTGGAATTGCAGCATTTTGTTTCTTGTGTCCGCGAGGGACGCCAGCCGATGGTAGGAATCAGAGACGGAAAACGCGCTCTTGAGGTGTGTGTAGCGGCGCTTAGGCAGATACACGAGGAAAAAATCGATTCATCTTCATTACTTTCAGCTATTTAGGCAAATAATAAATGACATTCGGCGCAACAAGAGTTATTATCTAGAGAGGGGTTTTACTCCTCTCTTTTTTATTGCAGACGACCCACCGATGAAAGGGTGTATGTTAATTGCCTGAGTTTTTAAAATCTGTTCCCGCCGTAAACCTCCAAGCCCTTGTGGCACTTGGCTTTTTTGGAATTTCCCTGCTGCTCGCAAGAATGGTTGTAAATATTCAGTCGGGCAAGTGGCCGGGGTCACAGACTTTCGTAACATATCTGAGGGTCGTGCTCGGTTTTACATTTGCCGCTTCGATAGGACTTGGGATTTATTGTTTTGCCGGTATAGATGTGCTTTTTAATAAATAGACAAGGAGTGCTGATACAAAAATGGAAACTTTACTCAACCGTGCTTTTTCAGGAGATATAAGGGCGATAGGGCGTATTATCAGTCTTGTGGAGGCCGATGCACCTAATGCCAAAGAGATAATGAAGCAAATATATCCGAAGACAGGCACGGCTCAGGTAATAGGCGTGACAGGAAGCCCGGGAGCAGGTAAGAGCACTTTTGTAGACAGACTTATTGCTCAGTTCAGATCCGAAAACAAAAAAGTCGGAGTAATCGCCATTGACCCGTCGAGTCCGTTTACAGGAGGTGCAATCCTGGGAGACCGTCTTCGTATGCAGAGCCACGCGCTCGAAGAGGGAGTCTTTATAAGGAGTATGGGCTCACGAGGCAACCTCGGAGGTGTAAGCAGAGGGACCCACGAAGCCGCACTGGTGCTTGACGCATGCGGCTACGATGTAGTAATAATAGAGACAGTCGGCGTGGGACAGTCAGAAGTTGATATTATCAAAATTGCCGACACTGTCTGCCTTGTCCTTGTACCCGGAATGGGTGACGATGTACAGATTATGAAAGCCGGAATCATGGAAATAGCCGATTTATTTGTAGTTAACAAATCTGACAGAGAAGGTGCTGATAAAGTTGCCGCCGATGTTCAGGTTATGCTTAAAATGCTTGGCGAAAAGGCATGGATTCCGCCTGTTACCTTGGTCTCGTCAAACAACAATACAGGCGTGGATACGGCAAAAGAAATAATGAACGACCACTGGAACTACCTGCACAACTCCGAAGAGGGCAAACGCCGCCGCTACTCGCAGCTGGAAATGGAAGTTGAAGCCATACTAAGGGGCGAAATTTCTCTGCTTGTAGAAAAGGCGTGGAACAGAAAAAGAGAAGAAGGCGTGCTGGATATGCTTGCGGAACGCAGGACAGACCCTTATACTCTTGCAGGCGATATAATATCGAATTTAACGGCATAGTAAGACATACATTTGTCAGGAGGTTTTTTTTAATATGAAAATAGCACTCGGTTCAGACCATGCGGGATACGCTTTAAAAGAAGATATCAAAGATTATCTCAATAAAAAGGGCTGCGAAATATTGGACTGCGGCACATCATCGGGAGATCTCAGCGTTGATTACCCCGACTGGGGATTCAAGACAGCCGAATCCGTAGCCAGCCACAAAGCCGACCTGGGCATTCTGTTCTGCGGTACCGGAATCGGAATGAGCATTGCGGCTAATAAGGTAAACGGAGTAAGAGCAGCTCTTTGTCACGACCATTTTACTGCCGAGATGAGCAGAAAGCACAATAACGCAAATGTCCTTGTAATCGGCAGCAGAGTCACAGGCTCCGCAATCGCCCATGATATAGTCGATACATGGCTTGCCGCCGCATTTGAAGGAGGACGCCACTCTTTCAGAATAGATAAGATTTCCGACTACGAACGAAACAATACAGAGGGAAACACCCCGTGCTCCTGTGCATCACAGGGAGGACGCACCGTTGTGATAGACCATCCCCTCGTACGCCACAAGCTTGGACTTATGCGCAACAAGGAAACATCCTCAAAGGACTTCAGGGATCTTGTACAGGAAGTGGCAGGACTTATGGTCTATGAAGTAACACGCCATCTATCACTGGAAGAAGTCGAAATAGAGACGCCTGTCGCAAAGACAAACGTATTCACTCTCTCGGGCAAAAAACTCGCCATAGTCCCTGTACTGAGAGCGGGACTGGGAATGGTGGAAGGCATTCTGAAGCTGATTCCGAACGCGAAAGTTGGGCATATCGGACTTTACAGAGATCCTGAAACGCTTAAGCCTGTTGACTACTACTGCAAACTTCCCAAGGATATTTCCGAAAGAGATATCTTTGTCGTAGACCCCATGCTTGCTACTGGAGGCTCTGCAGCGGCCGCAATCAGCCATATTAAAAACTTGGGCGGAAGGAGAATATCTCTTGTCTCTCTTCTCGCTGCTCCCGAAGGAATCGAAGCGTTCCACACCGAACACCCTGATGTCGATATATACACTGCCGCTGTAGACAGCCACTTAAACGACCACGGGTACATAGTACCGGGTCTCGGTGATGCCGGCGACAGGCTCTTCGGCACGAAATAACATCCTTGTATCAGGGTGCTATGATGCTCTCAATATATCTTTTCACCCTGGTAACATTTATGTGGGGGCTTTTAGCCACACCCGTATCTATCGGTCTGGCGCAAAAGTTTCGTCTGCTGGACAAACCGGGTGGCAGAAAAAAACATGGCAGTATAATGCCGAGAGGAGCAGGACTCGTTCTATGGAGCGGATATCTGCTCTGGGCTCTCTTTACCGGCAATCCCGGTGTTGAGGTTCCGTACATAGCTACGGGAGCAACTTTTGTATTCATAATAGGATATGTTGACGATATGCACCCGCTGCCGCCTCTTTCAAGGTTGATTTTTCATCTTGCGGCGGCAGCCTGGGTGATGTTTCCTTTGCCTATACCGTTATGGCAAAGGGCTCTCTTTGTGGTGTGGACGGCAGGAGTCACAAATGCTTACAATTTGATAGACGGCATGGATGGCCTATGTCTTTCCATGACCCTGATAACGGCTATGACAGCCGCTCTTTTTATAGACAGCGGTATGTGGTTTCCGTTCACAGGTCTTGTTTTCGGCGTGCTGCTCTGGAATTTTCCAAACCCGCGTACATTTCTCGGAGACGGAGGAAGTACGCTGCTTGGCTATATATGCGCATCGCATTTGGCTTGGGGAATTTTTCCCGAGATATTCGGCAAGAATATTATCTCTCTTGCTCTGATACTTCTTCTTATAGGCGGAGTCCCTGTCATAGATACGCTTACAGCTATGACGAGAAGGATTCTTCACAAGCAGTCTCCTTTTTCACCTGACAGAGGACATGCGCACCATAAACTGCAGGATGCGGGGCTCTCAAAACCGGCAACACTGGCCTTGATGTCCGCGGTGCATTTTGTAATAATATGCTTTGGATTTAAGCTAATAGGCATGAACATAATAAATCTTTTTAACTAAAAGGTGGAGGCACTCTTATGAACAAAAAAACTGTGGTTTGCGTGGTTGGCACACGCCCGGAAGCTATCAAGATGGCCCCTGTGATAATAGCTCTGCGCAAGCAGGATTATTTTGATGTAAAGATACTTGCGACAGGCCAGCATGCGGCAATGCTTGATCAGGCGCTTGGATATTTTGACCTTACCGCCGATGTGAATTTGCACATTATGAAGGCGATGCAGTCGCTGGATCATATAACATCCTCAGTCCTTACGGGAGCAGGGGAGTACTTTGACTCGGTCAAACCGGCCGCAGTGCTTGTTCACGGGGATACAACAACAACCTTCGCCGCCGCTCTTGCCGCATTTTACCGCGGCATACCTGTCGGACATGTAGAGGCCGGGCTGAGAAGCGGAAACATGAGACTGCCTTTTCCCGAAGAAATGAACAGGGTTTTGGCTGACAGAATAACAACATGGAGCTTTCCTCCGACATCCCTTGCCAAAGAAAACCTGTTAAAAGAGGGAACTTGCAGCGAGCGGATTTTCGTCACAGGCAACACTGTCATAGATGCCCTTTTCCATACCGTGAACAAAACACAGAAGCCATCCCTGCCCGAATTTGAGAAACTTCCGGACGGAGCTCCGTTTTTGCTCGTAACAGCTCACAGAAGAGAGTCGTGGGGACAGCCTCTGGAGGATATATGTTCGGCGCTCGTCAAGCTGCTCGACAGGTATCCTAAACTATGGATGATAATACCGATGCACAAGAACCCCGCTGTCAGAGAAATTATTCAAAAACATTTGAGCAGCAGAGATAACGTCATACTATGCGACCCACTTGATTACCCCGACTTCGTGTGGGCCATGAATTCATCGCTCTTTATACTAAGCGACAGCGGCGGAGTCCAGGAAGAAGCTTCTGCCATCAAAAAACCGGTCCTTATCCTAAGAGACGTAACGGAGCGCCCAGAGGCGGTGGAGCACGGAAGCGGAATTCTGGTCGGAGTGTCGGAAGAAAAAATATTGCACAACGCTTATGATTTGCTTGAAAACAGCGAGAGCTTAAAAGCGATAGAGATAAAATGTATGGATCAGCCGTTCGGAGACGGCACGGCATCACTTCGCATAGCTGATGTTCTGAAAGCACACTTTGAGAAGTAGGAATCCCCTCATAGATAGAGACAGGAGTGAAAGCAATTGCAGGACAAAATGCTGATTCGAGGCGGAAAACAATTAAACGGCACGATTAATGTTCAGGGAGCAAAAAATGCCGCACTGCCGGCTATGGCTGCCTCGATACTTCTTAGAGGGCAGACTCTGACGCTGGAAAAAGTTCCAAACCTCTATGACATACAGACAATGTCTGATTTACTTACAAACCTTGGAGCGAATGTTACTTTTAAAAACAATGTAATGACGATACAGGTTCCCGAAAAATTAAAATCAGAGACACCTACAGACCTTGTCAGAAAGATGAGGGCATCTTCCCTCGTGCTGGGCCCCCTTGTGGCAAGATGCGGCAGCGCAGTCCTTCCTCTTCCCGGAGGATGTGTTCTGGGCAGCCGCCCCATTGATTTTCATCTCAAGGGGCTTACAAAAATGGGAGCTGAGATTGATTTGAACCATGGCTCCGTATATGCCACGGCAGCAAGGCTGAAGGGCACAAAAATCACTTTGGACTTCCCCTCCGTAGGAGCTACGGAGAATTTAATGATGGCAGCCACACTCGCAGACGGAGTAACATATATAGAAAATGCCGCTCAGGAACCGGAAATTGTAAACTTGGCTGACATTCTGAGGCTTATGGGAGCTCAGATAAAAGGCGATGGAACACAGATTATCAGAATTATAGGACAAGAATCTCTTCATTCCGCTCAAGGTGAGATAATAGCAGACAGAATAGAAGCGGCAACATACCTTATTGCGGGAATAATCACAAAAGGCGCTGTTACTGTCAAAGGTATAGATGCATCGTTTATGGAATCGATATTGGATAAACTTACGGAATCCGGAATAACGGTAGATGTTTTTAACGACGAAATTACGGCAAAATATGACGGCATCCTTAAAGGTATATCTGTAAAGACTCTGCCATATCCGGGATTTCCCACGGACACTCAGCCTCAGCTCATGGCGGCGCTCTCTCTGGCTCAGGGGACAAGCGTCATACACGAGAGTGTCTTTGACTCAAGACTTTTGCACATAGACGAATTTAAAAAGATGGGCGCTAAAATCGAAGTGCAGGACAGCACGGCAATTATTACGGGCGTTCCGAAGTTAAATGCGGCAGTGGTAAAGTCGTCAAATCTCCGAGCAGGCGCGGCTTTGATACTTATGGGGCTCGCAGCGGAAGGCACAACAACAGTCTGTGACTTGCAGCATGTTTGGAGAGGCTACGAGGATCTTGTTGAAAAGATGATATCCCTCGGCGCCGATATAGAACTTACCGATTAACCGTAAACGAGGCCTTCGATATGACGCAGAATGAAGCAGAAGCTCTGGCTAAGGTAAAAACATACGCTTTCATAGGCTCCGCAGGCACGGGAAAAAGCCAGCGGGCCCAGCTTGTGGCGTCATTGCTTAATGCAGACTATATAATCGACGATGGTCTTGTCATACATAAGGGAAGTATAATTTGCGGCAAAAGCGCTAAATCCGAAAGAAATCAGGTCAGCGCAATCAGAAGAGCTCTGTTTGAATTTGACGACCACAGAAATGAAGTCATAGCTTTTTTTGTTAAGACAGCACCATGCTCGCTGATGATAATTGCAACTTCTGACAATATGGCTATGAGAATAATTAAAAAACTGGGGCTTAACGAACCTTCACGGATAATTACTATTGAGGAAGTTGCAACGCCACAGGAGATTGCAAAGGCCCGCCGTGAGAGGTTCAGCAAGGGACAGCATGTTATTCCTGTATCTCATGTGCTTGTAAGAAAAAACTTTGCAGGCAAACTTGTCGGACAGCTTAGAATCTTTTGGAAATCAAAGGATAAGAGCGAAGGGGAAAAGACGATAGTAAGACCGCCTTTCAGCTTCTACGGAGAGGTACACATAGAGCCCGAGGCAATAGAGCAGCTTGTATCCTTTATAGCTACACGTACAAACCAAGTTGCAAAAGTTACGGAGGCATCGGTAAAACCGGAAGAAGAAGGACGGCTTTCCATAGAGATTAAAATCGCGGTAACATTGGGCGATAAACCGTTTATAAAGCTGGCCGCATCTGTAAAGGAGCGAATAGCTCTGAGTGTAAGCTACTTTACCGGCCTTGACGTTAAGAATGTTGATGTAATAATAGCGGAGGTACTTATATGACATCGGAAGCAAAAATCCTGCTGAATCTTTCTCCTGAAGAACGCGAACATGCAAGAAGCGTGCTATGGGAACACACAAAAGCCGACACTCTAGCCTGCCGAAGCTGCGGCCTTGCTCTTACAAGGTCAAAGGTGGTATTCGGTGACGGAAATCCGGAGAGCAAGCTTTTATTCATAGGCGAAGGCCCCGGAGCCGATGAGGATGAACAGGGACTGCCGTTTGTCGGAAGAGCAGGGCAGCTTCTTACACAGATACTGACCGCTGCAGGTATAGACAGAAAGGATGTCTATATAACCAATATAGTCAAGTGCAGACCTCCCGAAAACAGAGTGCCGACACCGGAAGAAATGGTTATATGCGACAATCATCTTCAAACTCAGATAATGCTGATCAACCCATCACTTATAGTTCTGCTGGGCAACACTCCGACAAGGTGGATTCTGAAGACGGGTGAGGGGATAACCAAAATAAGGGGCAAGTGGTTTGAATGGAAGGGAATATCCGTCATGCCTATGTTTCATCCAAGCTACCTGCTGAGAAATGCCTCATCAAAGGAGGGCAGCCCCAAACATCTCACATGGATAGATATCCAGGAAGTTAAAAGACAATGGATCTCTGTGATTGAAAGCGGGCACACCACGGATGACATCAAATTCGGATAGCACGGGGAAAAAAATATCCCATATAGGCATTGTTATGGACGGAAACGGAAGGTGGGCGAAAGCACGCAGCCTTCCGCGCATAATGGGGCACCACGAGGGTGTAAAAGCCGTCGAGAGGATAGTTAGGGCGGCAAATGACTTATCCGTCCCATATCTCTCCATATATGCCTTTTCCACTGAAAACTGGAAACGCCCGAAAGGCGAAGTCCTGGGGCTCATGGGACTTTTCCGCTACTACATGAAATCAAAGCTGGACTCGCTGTGCAAGGAAAATACACGAATCAGATTTGCAGGTTCGCTTGACGCGCTTCCCGAAGACATAAGAATTATATTAAGAGAAGCCGAGGCAAAGACTGAATGCAACACAGGCACTCAGCTTATTGTCTGCCTTAACTACGGAGGCAGGCAGGAAATTTTAGATGCGGTGAACAAAATAATTGCGTCGGGAACAGAAGAAGAAATTACGGAAGAAAGTATAAAAAAATACCTCTATCTGCCCGATGTACCCGACCCCGATTTGCTGATACGCACCAGCGGCGAACTTAGGATGAGCAACTTCTGGCTCTGGCAGGGAGCGTACAGCGAATATTATTTTACAGACAAATATTGGCCCGAATTTAATAAACAAGATCTCGAAGAAGCAATTTCTGATTACTGTGGGAGGGACAGACGCTATGGCAAAGCTTAAAGATATTTTATCGTCAAGTCCTGATTTATCGCTTAGAACATTCAGCAGTGTTTTTGTTGTAATTGCTGTAATAGGCGGAATCATGACGGGCGGAACTGTGTGGAATGCAATAGTTTTTCTTATAGCAATGATGTCTTTGTGGGAATTTTACAAGCTGCTTGCGACAAAACATGATATTTCCCCTTGGCTGATAATGGCTTCGGGAGCATTCATTCTGATAGGAGCAGCTCTTAACATGACTCTTACTGCGATATTGTGCACAATATCATCGATTTTGTTCGTTACTCTGTTCCTTGAAGTGGTTCGCAGGCAGGTTTCGGGCGAGAGTTTTGCTCTGCAGAACATGGGAGCCACAATAGCCGGTATTGCCTATGTTGTTCTGCCATGGTCGTTTATGATGATAATAAGGACAAGAGAACTTGGGGCTCTTTTTCTGATCACTCTCTTTTTCTGCACATGGTCCTGTGACGTAGCTGCTTATTTTGTCGGCAGCAACTTCGGTAAGAATCTGCTCTGCTCGAAAGTCAGCCCCAAAAAAACATGGGAGGGATTTTTCGGAGGAGCAGCGGCAAGTTTTCTCTGCGGCGGAGTTTTAGCTCTGATTTTTTCATTCCCTCCGCTTCCGCTCCTGCTTATGGGGCTGCTCTGCGGCATAGCCGGACAGCTCGGCGATTTGGGAGAATCGGTGCTTAAACGCGAAGCCGGAGTCAAGGACACAGGTTCTATAATACCCGGACACGGAGGTCTGCTGGACAGATTTGACAGTATATTGGTCAATGCCACTTTGGCATTCGCCATATTTGAAATAATAGGATAGCGTTATGCAAGCCCCCATAAGAATTGCCGTTTTCGGCGCAACGGGAAGCGTCGGAGGAGCGGTACTAGATATTTGCAGACGCTTTCCTTCACGTTTCAATGTAACAGCTCTTGCCGCATGTTCCAACGAAGCGAAACTGGCAGAACTGGCACTGATACATAAACCCGTAAAATTGGCATTAACCGAGCCTAAAAAACCATTTCACATTGCCGGTTTTCAATGCATGACCGGCACAGGTTCACTTACCGAGCTTGCATCAGACCCGGAAATTGACCACATTGTCTTTGCTTCATCAGGTGTTTCAGCGATTAAAGCCCTCCAAACTGCCCTAAAATCTGATAAAAATGTTTCTCTCGCTAACAAAGAAAGTATCGTCGCGGCCGGCCCATGGGTGATGCCTTTAATAAAGAGGTCAGATCAGCTTCGCCCTGTTGACAGTGAACACAGTGCCGTATGGCAGTGCCTGCGTGAGAGCCCCGACAATGAGATTTCAAAAATATGGCTTACCGCTTCGGGCGGTCCGTTTCGAAACTACAGCGCGGATGATATGAAAAAAGTGACACCCGAGCTCGCTTTAAAACATCCTATCTGGAAGATGGGCGCAAAGATAACAATAGACAGCGCTACTCTGATGAATAAAGGCATAGAATGTATCGAGGCAATGCAGCTGTTCGACCTGCCTTCGGAAAAGGTGGACGCTGTCGTGCATCCGAAATCACAGGTGCACGGTATGGTGCTGTTTTGCGACGGAACTATGAAGATGCTGCTCTCGTCAGCCGACATGAGGCTGCCTGCCGCGGCGGCGATATCGTGGCCTGAACGTCTGGATTTGATAGAATCAGGACTAGGCTTTATCCCTCCGTCAGAGTGGGATCTGTCTTTTAAAGAGATAGATGCCGACCTCTTCCCGTGTTTTGAAGCGGCAAGAGAGGCCGGCAGAATGTCTGGAGCTTATCCGTCTCTGTTAATAGGGGCAGACGAAGCGGCAGTGAGGAATTTTATAAATGGTGCAATTTCTTTCACAGACATTCCCAAAGTAGTACATGAGACTCTGTCAAAATGGAACGGCATTGCGCCGACTTCTGTCGATGACGCTATATCTGTCGTCAAAGACGGAGAACATTTGGCCGAAGAGATATGCAAAAACTGGAGGTACTATTGTTGATAAGTATAATTTCGTTTTTGATTGTTATAAGTATATGCGTTATCTCTCATGAAGGCGGACATTATCTTGCCGCAAGATGGAGAGATGTCATGATTCATGAGTTCTCCTTCGGCATGGGGCCTGCAATATGGAGCAGGAAAAAGGGGGAGACTCTTTGGTCTTTCAGAGCTTTGCCGATAGGCGGTTTTGTAAAGCTTGAAGGGGAGGACGCAGCGGACGCGGACGCGTCTAAACCCGAAGGCTACAAAAAGGAGAGGGCTCTCAATAATAAAAAAGCGTGGGAACGTCTCGTTATAATAGCGGCGGGAGCGACTGTCAATCTCATATTGGCATGGCTTCTGACTGCCGCATATCTCTCGGGCTACGGCATATATAACTTCGACAAATCCGAAATAGGCGTTGTCATGCCGGGCACAGCAGCGGAAAGAGCCGGGCTGCAGAAGGGTGACTTAATAACATCCATCAACGGGAAAAGACTTTCAAAATGGGCCGATATCAGAAAAAACCTCCAAGATAAGAGTATCGCAGGTGACAAATTTACAATAGTCGTACAGAGAAACGGAGCAGACAAGACAATTGTGACATCAGTGCCTTTTGACAAAGTTCATAAGGGACGTCTTCTGGGAGTACAGCCATCGCATGTAAAGTATCCGGTACACAAGGCTCTGGCAGAGGGTTTTGGATACTCATGGAAAATGGGAATGGAAATCTTAAAAGGTATGTGGATGGTTGTAACGGGACAGGTAAAATCGGAAGTAGTAGGCCCTGTAGGCATAGCGGTAATGGCCGGAGACGCATTCAAGCAGGGATTTTGGTCATTCATAGCGTTTATGGGAATAATCAACCTGCATCTGGGACTGCTCAATTTACTGCCTTTCCCCGCCCTTGACGGCGGCAGAATAATCTTTATAACGGCAGAAATACTTACAGGAAAGAAAGTCCCCGATAAATATGAGTCTATGGTCCATTATGCTGGTTTTGTGGTGCTCATATCCCTCATAATACTGATAACGGGCAAAGATATACTCAAACTCTTCGGCTAGGAGGCTCTCCGATATGGGCAGTAAAAGAATTATTTCTATAGACGGTCTTCTTATAGGCGGCAATAATCCCGTAAGAGTCGAAAGCATGCTGAAAACTCCTTTAAGCAATCTCTCATCCTGTGAGGAAGAACTGCGAAATCTCTCGGGCGAAGGGTGCGAGCTTGTTCGGGTCTCTCTTCCGTCACCGGATTTAGCAGACGCGCTGGCGCTGCTGATAAAAAATACAGCTCATATAAAAATTATGGCGGATATACATTTCAACCATAAATTTGCCATAGCGGCATTAGATGCAGGCTGTCCCTCTATAAGAATAAACCCAGGCAACATGACTGACAAAAAAGGACTTGCCGAAGTTGTTAAACTGGCAGGAGAGCGCGGCGCCGTGATACGAATCGGAGCAAACGGCGGGTCACTCAACAACGCCCAGATAGCAAAAGCCGAAGGAGACAGGGCCAAAGCCCTTGCCTCCGCAGTGGAGGAACAAATTTTTCTGCTAAATGACAATTCGTTTGACAAGATGATTATCTCCGCCAAATCAAGCTCCGTGACAGAGACGGTAAGAGCCAATACAATCTTGGCTCAGAAATATGATTACCCAATCCATATCGGCATAACAGAGGCAGGAAGCGGAGTATCGGGAGTGGTAAAAGGCTCCTTGGGAATAGGAATGATGCTTTCCCAGGGAATAGGGGATACGGTAAGGGTAAGCCTTACGGAGCCCGGAGTCGAAGAGGTAAAAACGGCCTACCACATACTTCGCTCTTTAGAAATAAGAAAACGCGGCTGCAACTTTATAAGCTGTCCTACCTGCGGCAGAAAAAGAGTGGATGTTGCGTCTTTATCGAAAATCGTTATGTCGCTTCTTCCTGCCGACATGCCTGACGGTATGACAATAGCGGTAATGGGGTGCGAGGTTAATGGCCCTAAAGAGGCAGCTGGAGCTGATTTAGGCATTGCCGGAACCCCGGACGGTTTTGTAATGTTCAGAAAAGGCAAGCACATTTGCTCCGGACCGATAAACCGACTGGAAGATGAACTTGTAAAAATAGTCAAAACTTTGCGGAACGGCTCTGATTAAACTTGTATACAAAATATCGTCAAATATCATATGTAAAAATTTACCTTGACATAAATAACAAGTAGGTTTATTTTTATATAAAGTTTGATGTGGTGCGCCTTTATCATTATAGCTCTGCTCAATTCTTTAAAAAAAATTTCGCAGGGGGAGTGAAAAAATGTACCAGAACAAAGCATTTAGTATACTTTCCGAGACTGGACCGTTAAAACAAGTAATGCTCCACAGACCGGGGCGGGAATTAGACCGTCTTACCATCAATAACATGGATAACCTTCTTTTTGATGATTTAATATGGCTTGAAGAGGCTCAAAGGGAACATGATGAGTTTGCGAATATTCTTAGAAATGAAGGATGCGAGGTACTATATTTTTACGACTGCCTGGCTGAAATTCTTGAAAAAAAGGAAGTCAGAGCGTCGCTTCTGAAAGATGTCTTTTCGTATGAATGCCTTGACCGCAGAATATCGGAAGATTTGTTCGCGATTTTTATGGAAGAATCGTCACAAAAACTGGCAGCGTACCTCATAGAAGGATACAGCAAAGAAGACGCGGCATGCATGTGCAAATCATCACTGAGCCTTATGACAAAGGTCAGCAACTGTTCAGAGTTCCTAATACACCCCATACCCAATCTATATTTTCAGAGAGACCCGGCCATTACCGTAGCAAACGGTCTGGTTTTAGGTCAGATGACGTATGAAGCACGCAGAAGAGAACCTCTATACTGGAAATATATCACAGAATTTCATCCAAGGTTTGCCGGCATGGAAATCCTCTTCGGCGATAAACCCGATGAGACATGGCCGCATAAAGCAGAAGGCGGAGACCTGCTTGTCATATCCGACAAAGCTATGGCAATAGGAGTAAGCCAGAGAACAATGCCGACAACGGTACAGAGAATCGGACGCAATTTGGCGCGAAAAACTTCCATAAAGAAAATTTTTGCATTTGAAATCCCAAAAGAACGTTACTGCATGCATCTTGACACAGTTTTTACAATGGTTGACAGAGATGCCTTTACAATTTTCCCCGCAATAATAGACCACCTTAAAGTCTGGGAGCTTGACTATAACAGCGACGGTATTTTAGAATCATTGAACCAGATCAGAGATTGGCAGGGACACATAGCAAAAGAACTCGGCTTTGACAAACTGCGCATCATAGAGATGAGAGGGCACGATGAGGCAGAGACGGGAAGAGAGCAGTGGCACGACGGCTGTAACACTCTGGCGGTAGCCCCGGGAAAAGTAGTTACTTACAACCGCAACATAATGTCAAACAAACTTCTTCGCGACAACGGCATCGAAGTCCTTGAGCTCAGGGGACCCGAGCTCGGCAGAGGAAGAGGCGGCCCAAGATGTATGTCCATGCCTCTTAACAGGCTCCCGGTTTAATCTTGTCTGCTATAATGTACCGCATAAAATACAACATAATTTGAGGAGGAATTTTCAATGGCTTTGAATCTTCGCAATCGTCATCTGATATCACTCAAGCATCACACACCTCAGGAGATAGAATATCTTCTGAACCTGTCAACAGACCTTAAGAATAAAAAACGCGCAGGGATTAAGGGTGACCTCCTTGCAGGAAAAAGCGTCGCACTTATATTTGAAAAACCGTCAACACGTACACGCTGCGCATTTACCGTCGCCGCAATAGACGAGGGCGGACATCCCGAATACCTCGGCAAAAACGATATTCAGCTCGGACACAAGGAAGATGTAGCCGACACAGCAAGAGTTCTCGGACGCATGTTTGACGGAATAGAGTTCCGCGGTTTCAGCCAGCAGGTTGTCGAAGACCTCGCAAAATATGCCGGCGTTCCCGTATGGAACGGGCTTACCGATGACTACCACCCGACACAGGTACTTGCGGACTTCCTTACAGTGCGAGAGAACTTCGGACACCTTAAGGGCATCAAGTTCGTATACGTAGGAGACGGACGCAATAACGTTGCAAACTCACTGATGATAGGCGCAGCAAAGATGGGAATGAATTTCGTCATCGGCGCACCAAAGTCCCTCTTCCCCGATCCCGCGCTTGTAGCGGAATGTGAGAAGATAGCTCAGGACTGCGAATCGGGAGCGACAATAACCATCACAGACGACCCCAAAGCAGCAGTAAAGGATGCCGACGTAATCTACACAGACGTATGGGCCTCAATGGGCGAGGAAGCAAAGCTTGCGGAACGCAAAGCCATTCTTCAGCCATACCAGGTAAATATGGATCTCATCAAAGCAACAGGCAATGAAAACGTTATTTTCCTCCACTGCCTGCCGGCCGTAAAGGGATACGAAGTGACGGAAGAAGTTTTCGAATCACGTTACGCAAGACAGTTTGACGAAGCCGAAAACCGTATGCACACAATCAAAGCAACAATGGTTGCAAGCATCGGCAATCTCTAAAATCTTAACAAACTTAACTTTAAAGAGGCCCGGACAAGCTCCGAGCCTCTTTTTGATGAGGCAGAACAGATTCCGCAAATGACGATGAACAAATTTTGTGATAAAATGTAGTGTGCGAAAAAATTAGGATAAAGAGCAACAAGAGATGAGGTGCATGCATTTGACAATATATCGTGATCCAAAGAAAATTGCGGAATATCTTGAAAAGTGGATAAAGGACGAGTTTGCGGCAGCAGGAGCAAAAAAAGCCGTCTTAGGAATAAGCGGCGGCATTGACTCGGCACTCTTGGCAGGGCTCTTATGCAGAGCACTCGGACCTGAAAATGTAACGGGCATAATGATGCCATGCCACAGTGGGATTATAGACGAAGAGTATGCAGCTCTTCTGGCGGCCAAATTTGAGTTTAAAACATACAAAATAGACCTGTCAAAAACTTACGACACACTTCAAAAAGTGATATCAGATGAACTTGGCACGCTCGATACGCTTCCTTCCGCCAACATAAAACCGCGTCTGCGAATGACGACTCTGTATTCCATCGCTCAGCAGCAGGGCGCTTTAGTCTGCGGCGGCGGCAATAAGGACGAGATCACATACGGTTACTTCACAAAGTACGGAGACTCGGGTGTTGACCTGCTTCCTCTCGCGGATCTCCTAAAAGGCGAAGTCTGGAGCACTTCGGAATATATCGGCGTACCTGCGGCAATTATCGACAGACCACCTACCGCGGCTCTCTGGGAAGGGCAGACTGACGAGAAAGAAATGGGCATGACCTATGCTGAACTTGATACATACATTGCGACGGGAAATGCCAGTGAAGCGGTAAAAGATAAAGTACAAAGAGCAATAGTCAAAACGGCACATAAGAGAGCTTTTCCTCACATGGCAATACTGCCTAAAGAGCTTTAACTCTCTTTACATATAATTTTTAATCCAATACATGAGGTGATTTAATTTGTCAGGACATTCAAAATGGGCAAACATCAAACATCGCAAGGCCGGTCAGGACGCCAAAAAGGGCGTTGCTTTCCAGAAACTTGTCAAGAACATTATCGCAGCCGCTAAAGCAGGCGGCGGCGATCCTAATGCGAACTTCAGACTGAAAGTCGCAATAGAAAGAGCCAGAGCCGGAAATGTACCCATAGACAATATAGAACGCGGAATCAAGCGCGGTACAGGGGAACTCGGCGGAGCAATGGAAGAAATTATATACGAAGGCTACGGCCCCAACGGCGTTGCTGTCATGGTTCAGGCTATGACAGACAACCGCAACCGCACTGCGCCAGAAATGCGCTCACTCTTCACAAAGTGCGGCGGCGCTATCGGCGAATTGGGCTGTGTCGCATGGAACTTTGACCGCAAGGGCACAATAGAAGTCGTAGGCGAAGGCATTGACGAAGAAGAGCTTCTCATGGCGGCAATCGAAGCAGGAGCCGATGACATGACTGCAGAAGACGACGGTTTTGAGATAACATGTGACCCGACGCTTGTATCATCTATAGGCGAGGCTCTCAAAAATGCTGGTTACAACGTCGACTCAATGGAAATTGAGATGGTCCCCAAAAATACTGTTGCCGTAAACAACAAGTCGGAAGCCGAAAAGCTACTCTCCATGGTGGAGCGTTTTGAAGACAATGACGATGTACAGGCAGTTTACGCCAACTTCGATATTCCGGAAGAGATTCTTGCTGAAATCGACTAACAGCATTGTAAAAAACGGAACAATCAGAGCATTAGGAATAGATCCCGGACTCGGAACATTAGGGTACGGGGTCGTTTCACAACATGGAGATATTCTTATATGCGAAACGTACGGAGTTATCAAAACGCCTACGGATTTATCTCTTACACAGAGACTCTCCGTTCTTTACAATGAAATAAAGAAAAAGGCAGATGAATTTCCTCCCGACATAGTAGCTGTTGAAAAACTATTTTTCGGACGCAATATAACCACGGCGGAAATGGTATGGCAGGCAAGGGGAGTCATACTGCTTTTAATAGCTCAGCTTGGGCTTGAACCATACGAACTCAAACCATCCGAGGTCAAGATGGCAGTATGCGGTTACGGTGCAGCGGAAAAAGGACAGGTGCAGGGCATGGTGGCACATATGCTGGGTCTCAAAAAACGCCCTTCGCCGGATGATGCGGCCGATGCACTGGCAATAGCCATAGCAGGCTTATCCATGAATTCATATGACAGAAACATCATGAAAGGATACTGAAAATATGATCAGCACTCTGCACGGTAAGGTCGCTTCAATAGGCAAAGACTCTATAATTCTTGATGTTTCGGGGTTTGGAATAGAAGTTTTTGCTTCTAAGTCCCTGATTTCAAGAGCCGTTGTATCTGAAGAACTATTCTGCTGCGCATATATGCAGATAAGCGATGCGGGCGTAAATATGTTCGGGTTTTCTACCGACAGAGAAAAAATTCTTTTTCTGGAGCTGCTTCAGGTCAAAACTGTCGGGGGCAAACTTGCGATAACTTTGCTGCGCCACTTGGATGTGGATTATATTTTACAGGCAATCTCGTCGGGCAGCACATCAATGATATCTGTCCCCGGACTTGGCGCTAAACGTGCTGAGAGAATATGCTTTGAGCTGAAGAATAAAATATCGAAAAAATTTGCCGATCTGCCTGAAAGCGACTCTTCTATTTTGGGCAGTTCTTCTTGTGATTCTTTCGTGCTGGAAGCTTTAACAGGTCTTGGTTTTACGCAGAGTGAATCATCACGCGCAATCTCTTTGTCCAAGGCTTCGTCCGACGACGATGTATCATGGACAGAAGAAAGCCTCCTGAAAGCGGCTCTGTCCGTTTTGCAGAGGAATAAGCGAGGAAGCTAAATGGCTGAAAACACACAAGATAAACTTATTGAGACAATGAGACAGGACAGAGAGGAAGAGGGTTTTACTCTTCGCCCTCAGGCTCTTGATGACTTTATAGGGCAAAGCGGCCTGAAAGACAAATTAACCATATTTATGACAGCGTCTCTCCAAAGGGAAGAACCTCTGGACCACACACTCTTTTACGGCCCTCCCGGACTTGGAAAGACGACTCTGGCAGGTATTATTGCAAAGGAAATGAAGGGTACTTTGAGAGTGACAACAGGTCCCGCTCTGGAACGAGCCGGCGACTTGGCGGCAATACTTTCAAACATTCAGCCTAATGACGTGCTTTTCATAGACGAGATACACCGCATGTCTGCCAATATCGAAGAAATACTATACCCGGCAATGGAAGATTTTTCTCTTTCAATAGTCGTAGGCAAAGGCCCTCTTGCGCGAAGCATCAGGCTCTCATTGCCTAAATTCACCCTTATAGGGGCTACGACAAGGCTGGGACTGTTAACGTCCCCCCTCAGGGCAAGATTCGGTATAGTTGAGCAGTTAAGCCTCTATTCTCCGGAAGAACTCACAGCCATTGTAAAAAGAGGAGCGTCAATGCTCGGAGTCAACATCTCCGACCATGCGGCGGAAGAGATAGGCATCCGCTCCAGAGGAACCCCGCGCGTGGCGCTGCGCCTGCTGAGACGAGTCCGCGATGTTGCCGAAGTCAAAAAAGCCGCGCTTGTAGAAAAAGAGCTGGCACAGTTTGCTCTTGATATGCTTGGAGTAGACACGGAAGGTCTTGACGACGGGGACAGGAAATTTCTGCGCGCCCTGGTGGAACTTTTTGACGGAGGCCCTGTCGGGCTTTCGACATTGGCCGCCGCACTGAATGAGGATGCACAGACAATAGAAGATATCTATGAACCATACCTTATACAAAAAGGTCTTCTGGAACGCACGCCGAGGGGCAGGAAAGCAACCAGAAACACATGGGAATATTTGGGACTTCCTCTCTCTCCTCACTTTATTCAGTACCAGCAGACACAGCTTCTGCCAGACGAGGACGTATGATGCACGGACTGGGTAAAATGCTGATGATTCTCGGCGCTGCGATATTTCTGGCAGGTATTATCCTCACAGCCGCCGCAAAAATGGGCATCACTTTCGGCAGCCTGCCCGGTGATGTAGCGTACCATAGGAAAAACATTACGGTATTTGCTCCTTTCGGTACAATGATCATCGTGAGCCTTGTACTGACACTTATAATGAATGTGATATCAAAATGGAAATAAAAAATAAAATATACGCAATACTGTGTTTGGCTATACTCCTGCCGCTTTCTTATGCGCCTGCATTCGCTTACACCGATACTCTCTCTGTCTTGATAGATTCAAGACAGGAGGGAGGGAAAATAGGCGGAGCTAATATTACTGTGACAGGGGCGGACGGAGTCTCTGATACATTCTCAGGCACTGCGGATGTGTTTTTTCAAGGCTCATCGGCGGTCATAAACAATAAAAAATATCCAATGCCGGTGACTATAGAATCCCCTGAAGCTCTGCAATGGAACAGCACTAAGTACAGAGGCGCAATATCCTTAACCTCCATTAACAGCAAATATCTTGTTCTGAATATTGTTGGCAGCGAAGATTACCTTAAGGGAGTGCTTAAGGCCGAAATTAACCCCAAATGGCCGATAGAAGCACTGAGAGCTCAGGCCGTTATCGCAAGAACCTATGCCGCAAAATCAGAAGGTAAGCACAGCGGATACGACCTTTGCAGCACAACGCACTGCCAAGCTTATAAAGGAATATCATACGAGACGCCGCAAATAGACGAAGCAGTATCATCGACAGAGGGCCTTATACTTCGCTGGCAGAACGCTCCAGCCTCTGTCTTTTACCACTCGGACTGCGGCGGAATCACAGCATCTTCTTTGAGTGTGTGGGGAAAACAAATTCCATATCTCCAAGCCGTAGCCGAACCTGTTCCCGTATC
This sequence comes from uncultured Synergistaceae bacterium, assembly GCA_964577295.1. Classification (GTDB taxonomy): domain Bacteria; phylum Synergistota; class Synergistia; order Synergistales; family Synergistaceae; genus CAZNYN01. The sequence continues at coordinate 31,923 of CAZNYN010000002.1, forward strand.
GGGGCCGCATTCGTCATGGCAAAGCACACTTTCCGCCTCCGATATCGAGACCAGGCTTGCCTCAAACGGCATCGGAGTTGGCTCTATCTCTTCTATCGCTGTCAGCGCGAGAGACGAAAGCGGCAGAGTAGCATCGCTCGAAATAAGGGGGAGTATCTCCACTCAAAAGATGACAGGGCATAAGTTCAGAACTGTTGTCGGTTCCGATAGGATAAAAAGTACACTTTTCAGCATAAATGACAAGCCGAAACCTGTAAACACACCTATTTCAACTGCACCTACAATAACTTATGATACATATACCCCTTCTGTGAAGATTGACAAGAGTAAAATGCCAAAAGACCCGCAGGAACAACTAGTCTGGCTCACCAAGCATAAAATTTTTACAACAAGAGAACTTATGGATATGCTCTCAAAGCCCGATAAAATCAACAACTATTTAGAAATAGGCATGGCTCGCATAGACGGCAGAACACCCGCAGTGCAGCCTCAGCAAAACACAGAGGTTCAAACTTCACCCTCGCATAACATTGTACCCTCGGGCGGCATAACGTTTTACGGCATGGGTTGGGGACACGGCGTCGGCATGTCTCAGTACGGAGCAAAGGCACTTGCGGAAAACGGATGGGATTTTGTCGGGATACTAAATCATTATTTTCCGGGAACGGTGTTAGGACAGTGACAGATATAATGACAATAGATTTGGATAAGACAGCAGCATATGATTATAAACTGCCCAAAGAGTTAATCGCACAAAATCCGGCAGAGCCCAGAGATTCGGCTCGCCTGCTTGTAATAAAAAGAAACCAAGGGATAATCGCGGAAAAAACATTTAAAGATATAAAAGAATATCTCATCCCCGGTGATCTTTTGGTTATGAATGACACACGGGTACTGCCTGCAAGAGTGTTTGGCGTCAAAAAATACGGCGGCGCTAATGTCGAGATATTTTTTCTCCGCCCCGCGCCTTTGCCTAATTCATGGATAGCCCTTGTAAAACCGGGGCGTAAGCTGAACGAAGGCACTGTAGTCTCTCTTGACGAGCATACTGACGTGACAGTAGGGGAGAGACTGGAGGACGGGTTAAGAATCATATCCTTTCAACCTGACAGCGATCCGTTTGACATCATACACAAGTTCGGAACAACACCGCTTCCTCACTACATAACCCACACAGATTCCGAGCCTGAAAGGTATCAAACTGTATATGCAAAGACGGAAAAGGAAAATTCAGTAGCGGCACCTACGGCGGGACTGCACTTCACAACGGAGCTTTTACGGGAGCTGAAGCTTATGGGTGTTGATGAGACATTTGTAACCCTTCAAGTGGGGCTGGGAACGTTCCGTCCGGTAAAAGCGGAGAATATCAAGGAACATATCATGCACCATGAGACTTGCGAAATATCAAAAGAGACTGCGGAGAAAATAACAAGCACCAAGCAGCGCGGCGGCAGAGTTATCGCAGTCGGAACCACAGTGGTAAGAACCCTCGAATCTTTTGCGGAGAAGTACGGCGGTGTGAAAGAGGGAACTCTTGACACACAGCTCTTCATATCGCCTGGATATAAATTTAAGGTAATAGACGGACTTATAACAAATTTTCATCTGCCAATGAGCACTCTTTTGATGCTTGTATCTGCCTTCGGCGGGTATGAAACAATGATGTCCTCATACGAAAAAGCGGTGGAGAGGGAGTATAGATTCTTTTCATTCGGCGATTCCATGTTTATATCATAAGAAACGATGCGCCTTTACACTGTCCGCGTTTAATATGTAGTTTTTTAAATTGTGCGCTTTTGGCGCAATGCTCAACTGGAGGAGTAATAAGTATGGTCAAAATGTACGGTACAACATTGTGCCCCGATGTCAGAGATGCGATTTCTCTGTTTAAGGAAAACGGTATCGATGTCGATTTCAGAGATTTCTCTGATTCTATTTTTAACCTCAAGGAATTTATACTGATGCGCGACAGAGATAAATCATTTGACGAAGTTAAAAGATTGGGCTCTATCGGCATTCCCTGTTTTGTCTTTGAAGACGGGAGGATATCCTTCGATCCAAACGATGTAATGAAATAAAAATTCGGCTGTGCCAAACTATATTGGACACAGCCGAATTTGTTTATCTTATTTCACTTAATGGCAGATATTAGGCCACATGCTCTCCAAACTTGAATACTTCGGAAACAGACGTGCTTCCCGCATGGTATGCCAATGTTGTCGGTGTTTCACCGTCAAGTATAAGGAAGTCAGCCTGTTTGCCGACTTCAAGGCTGCCGAGGCGTCCCGCTCTGTTTATGGCGTAGGCCGCATTGAGTGTCGAAGCGGTCAGAGCCTCTTCTATGGTCATGTTCATGTGCATTACGCCGAGACCGAATATAAAGGGCACGGACTCACAGAAGCATGAGCCTGGGTTGCAGTCTGTTGCAAGAGCCACGGGCACACCCCAGTCTACCATGTCACGGCCTCTGGCAAACGGTTTCTTTAAGCTGTATGCCGTCGCAGGGAGAAGAACAGCTATAGAGCCCGATTTGCCCATTGCTTTAAGATTTTCCTCGCTCGCTGCCAAAAGGTGCTCGGCAGAGCGGACGGAAAGTTCCGCGGCAAGCCCTGCACCGCCCAAATCGTGAACTTCGTCTGCATGAATCTTTGTATCAAAGCCCTGAGCCTTCGCCGCAATCAGAAGTCTTCTGCTCTGATCAACAGAGAAAACACCGGATTCGCAGAATACGTCGCAGAATTCGGCTATTCCCTGAGCCTTAACCTTGGGGAGCATTTCGTTTATGAGAATGTCTACAAATGCGTCGGGATTCTCCTTATATTCTGTTGGCACTGCATGCGCTCCCATAAATGTAGGAACAACATCCAGCGGTGTCTCGCGTGAGACCCTTTCGATTACGGAGAGCATCTTAAGCTCCAAGTCCAAATCTAACCCGTAGCCGCTCTTTATCTCTATTGTCGTTGTTCCTTTTGCAAGAGCGGAAAGAGCCAGCTTCTTTGTGTTGCTGAAGAGTTCCTCTTCCGTGGCGGATTTCACGGAATTAACTGATGAGAGGATGCCGCCGCCCTTCTTCAATATATCAAGGTAAGGGATGCCCGCAAGTCTCATTCCGAATTCATCTTCACGTCTCTTTGCAAAGCAGAGGTGGGTGTGCGGGTCTACAAAACCGGGGATGACACACGCACCTGAAAGGTCGCGTTCCTCGTTCACCGTCTTGTAGTCCAAAGACGCAAGTACATCGCTTTCACTGCCTATTTTGTTTATATGGCCGTCTGTGACAAGCATTGCACCCTTCGTATACTCTGTTATCTGTCCCTGTGCGGCACCCGAGAGAGGTTTGCCGTTATCTATCGGAGTAAATATTCTTGCGTTTCTAAAAAGTTTGGTTACCATGTCAATTCTCCTTACTGTGTCAGAATTATGTAACGCCCGGTACCTCTTCATATTTGTAATGACGAAAGAGAGACCGGGCTTAAGTTTTTAAATTATACAGCTATTTGTAAGACGTTAAAACTGATATATTGCTTAAGATTGGCTGAGCAAAGTTAGTTAAGTTCGCCTATAGCCTTTTCTACCGCATCAAGGACAGTGCAGTTCTCTATCAGTTCCAGAGACTTGAGCATAAGTGGCTGCATGTACTGGTCTTTCTCGTAGAATGGGACTGTCTCACGGAATGCCTTATATGCAGCGGCAGTTCCTTTACCCGGCTTGAGAGGAGCTCTGAAGTCCATTCCCTGAGCCGCGTTGAGCATTTCTATAGCTATTACTCTTGTTGTGTTGTTAAGGATTGTCATGCCTTTTCTTGCGCTGTAGCCGCCCATGGAGACATGGTCTTCCTGGCCTGCAGACGTCGGGATCGAGTCGACGCATGAAGGATGTGCAAGAACCTTGTTTTCGGAGACAATTGCAGCCGCGGTGTACTGGGGAATCATAAATCCGCTGTTGACGCCGCTGTCGGAGACAAGGAACGGAGGAAGGTCGGAGAGCTTGTGGTCTACGAGTCTTGCAATTCTGCGCTCCGAAATATTTGCAATTTCCGCTACGGCTATGCCAAAGAAGTCCATCGCCATTGCCATCGGCTGACCGTGGAAGTTTCCGCCGCTTATGGCCTCACCGTCTTTATGGAAGATGATGGGGTTGTCCGTAACCGAGTTGATTTCTATATTGACCTTTTCCCATACATACTCTATGGCGTCGCGGCTGGCTCCGTGAACCTGGGGGAGGCAGCGCAGTGAGTATGCATCCTGAACTCTGTCTTTTTTGTATGCTTCAATGATTTCGCTGCACTCGGTGAGTCTTCTCATGTTTTCCGCAACGAGAGTCTGTCCCACCTGCGGGCGGAGGTCGTGTGTACGTCTGTCAAATGCGTAGGGGACGGCATGAAGAGCTTCCGCGGACATAGCGGCTGCAACATCGGCATTCTTCATAAGCTTCTTGGCATCATATACACAAAGAGACGCAAGGGCCGTCATGACTGTTGTTCCGTTGTTCAGGGCAAGTCCCTCTTTGGGCATAAGTTCTACCGGCTTCATTCCTACAAGCTTAAGAGCTTCTGTTGTCGGCATCTTCTTTCCCTGATAAACAACATCACCGAGTCCGATAAGGGAAATAGCAAGATGTGAGAGCGGGCAGAGGTCTCCGCTTGCTCCTACGGAACCCTGGCGCGGAATTACGGGATGGATGCCGAGGTTGAGATAGTCAACAAGCTGTGTAAGTGTTGCAAGGCTGATTCCCGAGTAACCCTTTATAAGTGTATTGATACGAAGGAGCATTACAGCTCTTACGTAATCTTCGGGAAGATCTTCACCGAAGCCGCATGCGTGGCTCATAAGAAGGTTTTCCTGAAGCTGACGGCTCTTATCACGGGGGATAACGACAGAGGCCAAGTCACCGAAACCTGTTGTGATACCATATACTACACGTCCCTCTTTTACCCAGTCAAGAACGGACTGAGCGCATTCGGAGACAAGGCGCTTCGCTTCAGGGTCAAGTTCGATCTTATAACCTTTGCGGGCTACATTGACTATGTCCTGAATAGTAAGTGATTTTCCATCAAGAATTACTGTGTTATTTGACATGAATTCTCCTCCTCAAATTTCCTAAATATTTTTTTCATTTTTCTAACTTATGCTATAATGTACTAAATATTTATTACACTTTTTAAATCTATTAACCCTCTTTAGGACTTTATCACTTTCAAGTCCTAAAATTTTGTGCTACAACTAGTATATCCAAATCAATACAATAGTCAAGAAAAATTCTGTTAATTCTGCCTCGTTTTTAAGATATAAGTAATTATGCTTAGAAAACTTTATTTAAAAAAATGGCGCGCATAAGTCCTGCGAATCGGACCTTGCGCGCCTGTTGCCATATAGATATAAACTACCTCGTATCGGAAGACTTTATAGCCCTTTTTGTTCCGGCCTGTCGAAAGAAAAACCTATATGAGACGCGTCTCCGAGCAGGCAAAGCCTCGGCTGTCCGCAGGTGAGCATATCTACAATAGTAATGCTACAATTAGGTATTTGGAATCTTCCGAAGCTTGACAAGGGCGCATTAAGCCAGTGACATAGCAACACTTTTATAACAGCGTCATGGGAAGCCAAAAGCACATCACCTGTGTATTTTTCGGTAATTTTATCGCATGCTTTAGTAACTCTGTCATAGACATTCTTTAGCGACTCGCCGAATTTGCCCGGCATAGTCACTGATTCCGGAGCCGAATGCCATAACTTCAGGAGGTCTCCATATTTGGCGGCGACTTCATCGGCAAGGCATCCTTCCCATTCTCCGTGATTAATTTCCGTAAAACCTTCGTCCACAATAAAAGTACCGCAGAAAGATCTTTCCGCTATTTTTTCCGCAGTCTCTTTGGCTCTGCCAAGAGGGCTTGTTACAACAGCGGAGAAGCTGTGTCCCGCAAGTCTCTTTGATACGGCATCAGCCTGCATTATTCCTCTTTCATTGAGAGGAATGTCTTTCTGTCCCTGAAAACGTCCTTCGACGTTCCATTGTGTCTCTCCGTGTCTGACGATAAAAAATCTCATCTAACATTCCTCCGAGAAATCAACTGTTGAAACCCAAATCATGTCTCCGTTCTTTACAAGCTTATCGTGAAGTTCCGCATCTATTTTCCCGTCTATTTCAAGAACACCGAGAGCGAGGCCGCTTCCTTCCTTTCGACCGAGAGCAAAGTTTGCTATATTAACGGAAGCCTCTCCGAGTAAATTTCCTATCTTACCGATTACGCCCGGTCTGTCGTGATTCTGGAAGATGAGAAGCTTTCCGCCCGGGACAAAATCAACCCAATAGTCATTAATATTTACTATTCTCTGGCGTCCTTCTTCGGTAATAGTTCCGATAAGGCCGAGCTCACCTTTTTCTGTCTCCAGTTTTACTTCTATCGTATTCTTGTATGTCTGGGGTTCTCCGGCGCTCTCGTCTATCGATACATGTCTGTCCTTGGCAAGGAGGGGAGCCAGCATATAGCTGATTTCCTGCCCCAGGCTGACTTCGAGAAGCCCTTTCAGCATTGCTACAGTATAGGGACGCAGGCGGTTTGATTTCACCAGCTCGTCATCGTCAAACAAAGTTCCGCGGAGTGTTACGTGCGTATTATGGACAGCGGCCCCGCGTACTTTTGCAAGGTTGGCGGCGAGAATTCCCATCTTCCTGGAAAGATTCAAGTAGTTTTTCTGCTTGTCCGTAAGAGCCTGCTCCATAAACGGAAGGTTCACGGCATGGGCGTAAGGCTCTCCCCTCAGAGCAGCAAGCATATTTTCTGCGGCTATTCTGGAAACTTCGGACTGAGCTTCGGCAGTGTTCGCACCTATGTGAGGTGTCAATACTATTTTATCGGCAATATCATCTGCAAGGAAGGGATGTTCCCTGCAAAGAGGCTCGGCTGTGTAGACATCCGTGCCGAATCCGCTTAAGCGTCCCTCTCTTATGGCATCTGCCACGGCGGCTTCCTCCACAATTCCGCCACGTGCACAGTTTATAAGAAATGCTCCTTTTTTAAACGCCCTCAGAGTATCACTATTAATCATGTTTCTTGTCTCTGACGTGAGGGGAGTATGTATTGTAACCATATCTGCAACGGAAAGAGCCCCCTCAAGGTCATTCACAAGCTGAACTCTGACGGAATCAGCCTTTTTCTGAGTTATGTACGGATCGTATGCTATTACATCCATTCCGAAAGCCCTGCATCTGACGGCAACGGCACTGCCTATGCGCCCGAGGCCTATTATTAACAATCTTTTCCCGTTTAGCTGAACTCCTGTGAATTTGCTTCTCTTCCACTCTCCGTTTTTGAGCGAGGCATAAGCCTGAGGCACATGGCGCACTACAGAAAGCATCGAAGCCATTGTAAGCTCTGTGGCAGCCAGAGTATTGCCGCTCGGAGCGTTTATGACAATTATTCCTTTGCGGCTCGCAGCCGGTATGTTTATATTGTCCACACCGACACCCGCTCTTGCTATAACCTTCATTGCGGGAGCGCAGTCAATCATCTCCTGATCCATTGTAGTGCCGCTGCGCGTCAGAATGCCGTTGACATCCGCAAGCTCACGTTTAATCTCATCCTTGGAAATCCCAACTTTTTCTATAAGTTCTACATCCGGAGCACCGCGAAGTATTTCCAGTCCAAGTTCTCCTACTGCCTCAGTTACAAGTATCTTAAACTTCTTATTACAGTTCATTTTTAATCCCCCTATAATTCCATATATTCCAAGCATCTTTCAGAAAATTTGTATCCGCTGTATTTTCTTCCGCGCATGCACCGTACAGAGTTCCGAGCATTAACGACAGCTCCGACCATCCGTAGTCGTTGTAATGTGCAATCCTGATGATTTTTCCCTTGAGTTCATCCTGACCGCCTGCTGTATCAACACCCATAGAAGATAGTTTTTTACGGATTTTTTCCATATCGCAGCGTCCGCCGAAGGCAGTAACACCGTGAGAACGGTACTCCTCGTCTTCGACAAGCATGGTAAAGCCTAGAGCAGATAAGCCGGCGGCAAGGGCTTTTGAAAACCGCACGTGCCGTTCAAACCACGAATCAAGCCCTTTTTCAAATATCTCGTTCAGAGCCTCGTCAAGAGCAAAATACAAGGATACAGGAGGAGTGAAGGGGTTCGACGGAGCCGCAGAGAGAAGGCTCTTGTAGTGGAGTTTTAAATCATAAGTGTAACTTGGGCAGTTTTTATCACCTATATATTGCTGTCCTCTCTCTGAAAGCCATACGAAACCAAGCCCTGGAGGAGTCATTAGCCCCTTTTGCGAGGCAAACGCCAAACCATCGACACCCCATTTTTCTGGGCAGCATTCTATAGCCCCGACAGAACTTACACCGTCTAAAAGAATTATCGGCCTGCTTTCTTCTGGCAGCCGGGAAATGATATCTTTTATCGGATTTGTAACAGCTGTTGATGTTTCATTATGAGTAAGCAACAGGACACGGCACTCGGGATGACTCATTATAAAATCCGCTGTTTTAGCCGGGTCGCATCCTTCTCCCATTCGGAAATCCAGGCAGACCGCTTCCGCACCCGTTCTTTTGGCAATTTCACGAAACCTGTTCCCGAAAACACCGCATGAAACAGAGAGGAACTTATCGCCCAAAGACAAAAAATTCACTGCAAGACATTCAAGAGCTCCAGTTCCCGAAGATGGAAGTATAACCACGGGAGAGTCACTTCCCAAAAGCAGTCCCAGCTTCCTCTCTATCTCTGCAAACAGGCTTGAAAATTCACCGCACCTGTGGCCGATCAGCGGTCTTGATGCCGCCGACAGCACTTTGTCCGGAAGCTCAACAGGCCCCGGTGTAAATAAATGTCTTTTCATAATAAAACCCCCTCTGTCGATATTAAAATTTCAAACAAAAAGAGACCGGAGAAAATATCCTCTGGTCTCTTAGACGTATCGTTTATACTTTTAATGTGATATAAAGCTGCAACGGGATACGCTACGAAACCGGAATGAGAGAACCGGAACCGCCACAAGAGGAGTATTCTGCTGCGCTTGATGATATGAAGCTGTAATAAATTGCCGCCGTTTTAATCTTCACCCAGAACGTCCCCTTCCGTAATCCTATTGAATGGTTTACATATATACACTTGTAGGCGATAATTGTCAAGTACTTTATCATAATACTTTGTTAGATTGGAAGAAAAAATTTATACGGTGAACTTTACTTACGATATATTCAATACGGCAATATTATGCTTCACACTGTTATGTTTTTAAATGTATAATGCTAGACAAGGAAAAGACAGATGGCTGTCAACTGCGGATGGAATAGGGGATATGCACTTGAGGAATAATTTACTTTTTAAACTGCCCATGGCGGCTGCTGCCATATTTTTTATCTTGTTTTGTTTTGTAATTCCGGCAAAATACAGCAATTTTTTCGCGGTATCGCAAAAGAGAATAGAGGTAGTTATTGAAGACGGTCTGAGCGCAAGGGACACAGCCAAAAAGATGGAAGAGGCCGGTATTGTAACAGATTACAAATCCCTCGTTAAGTGGATGGTGAAGTATAAAATCGACAGAAATTTAAGACCGGGGCTTTATACATTGACACCTGGAGACAGCATGTTTGTAGCAAAGCAGATTATGGACACAAAACCCCAAAATATCACGGTCACTATAATTCCGGGAACACGAAAAAGTACACTTTCGAAGATGTTTTACGGAGATGAGGAGGAGGATCTTTTGGCTTTGGAGCTTGCCGACGACGGAAACTTCCCGGATGAGATGAAAAACCTCCTTCCCAAAGCCGCTTATGACAGAATTATATTTTTGCTTCCCGAGACATATTATCTTGTCCCTGGCAACAACTTTGCAAGGCAGCTTGTAAGAAGGGCTTCGGCTCTCTGGTACGAAAGAATAGGGAAGACAATAAGCAAGGACACGACACCCTCGGATATATATAAACTCGGCACTCTCGCATCCATTGTGGAAGGAGAGGCTAAGGCGGAAAATGAACGGGCGGTGCTTGCAGGAATATTTTTATCGCGCATCGAAAAACACATGAGACTGCAGTCCTGTGCGACAATAATTTACTGTTGGGATAATAAAGGGGTAAAAAAGAGTCATCTATCATACAATGACTTAAAAATAGATTCTCCCTATAATACTTATATGAATGACGGACTTCCGCCCGGACCGATATCCGTACCTTCCGAGATGTCGTGGAGAAGTGCAATTTCTCCACAAAAAACAGACTATCTCTTCTTTTTTGCAAAAAAGGACGGCACTCACGTTTTCAGCAAAACATATAAAGAACATATTAAAAAACAGGGAGAATTAAATCGGTGATAAATGAAATAAAAAGAATAGAGCTTATAATACCGCCAAAAGAGATATACTATATGAGCTGGATTATCGATGCGTGTGAAGGAATAGGATTTCTTCAGACAGACGATTCCAAGCAGGGCAGAGTAAGTATTTTTACTCCGCACTCACTTGCATGCGATGTATATTCTCTGATTGATGCTTTAATCAAAGAAGGCATCCCCATAGAGATTATTGAATCTGAAAAAAAAGAAAATTTACAGGAGAATAATAATGAACAATAATATCGCAAGACTTCACGAATATATGCATGACGCTTTGAAAGCGGGTGCTTTTTGCTCCGATGTTTTTATACAGAGCGGTGCGGGGCACTCGTCTCATTTTGAGGATTCCCGTATTGAGGAGCTCTCTTCTTCCAACGCAGACGGCTCCGGTGCACGAATAATAGTCAACGACAGGACTTTCTACTCTCATGCGCCGGGGACTTCTTTTTCTATGGTTAAAAACGGCCTTGCAGCCGCTATGGAATCGGCCTTAAATATTAAAATTTCCGATTCTTTCTCCGATGAGACTCCCATAATATATATGGACAAAAAGGTTTCTCCTCCCGACATCTCTTTCTTCCACCGCTTGGATAAAAATATCAGAAAATCTTCAGCTTATGTAAGACAGGCTGCTTTCAGATACAGCGTTTCTCAAAAAAAGATTCTGATTATAAAATCCGACGGAACAACAGCGGAGGATACAAGGAATTACTGCAGCTTCTCGGCTCAAATAATAGCGGAGAAGGACGGTGTGCTCCAAACAGGCTCGGAACGCAGATGTATGGGTGTCATTCCCGAAGATTTCTGGTGCGGCTCTGCTCCCGATATGATAGCGGAAGCCGCTCTCAAAAGGGCCCTTCTCATGCTTGAAGCCAAACCTTGCCCCGCGGGGCGTATGAAAGTCCTCCTTGCAGGAGAAGCGGGAGGAACCATTATACATGAGGCATGCGGGCACGGTCTGGAGGCCGACATTGTAGATAAAGACTACTCCGTTTACAGAGACAAGATAGGAGAGAAGGTGGCTGGGCCATCCGTAACAATGGTCGATGACCCTACCATACCGTCTCTCTACGGTTCGTATAAGTGTGACGACGAGGGTACACCGGCGAAGCGAAACGTGCTCATAGAAAACGGTATTCTAAAGTCCTACATGACAGATATTCTTTCGGCAAATATTTCGAACCTTTCCTTGACAGGCAACGGAAGAAGAGAATCATACAGAAATATTCCCGTTCCCCGCATGAGCAACACATACCTGCTTCCTGGAAGTGATGATTTCGACTCCATGTTGGCTCGTACGGATAACGGGCTCTACGTGAAGAAGATGGGCGGAGGCGAAGTAAACCCGACTTCGGGAGACTTTGTCTTTTACGTTGCGGAAGGATATTTGATTAAAAAAGGAAAAATAGCAGAACCTGTTCGCGGTGCGATATTGACAGGCAACGGACCTGCGGCTTTGGAAAATATACTGGCTTTGGGCAATAACCTTGTCATGGATCCCGGAATATGCGGAAAATCGGGACAGGGGGTTCCCGTAACGGACGGACAGCCTTCAATGCTGATAGACGGTCTTACTGTCGGCGGAAGCGAGGCATAAATCAATATGTTTTTCAAAAAAAAGAAATCGCCGAAAACAGAGGGGAGGGGGGGAGCGCCCGCAAAAGCTGCTGCCGTGAATAAAGAATTTCTCAGCAGTACGAAAATCATGCTGCTTTTGCTCCTGTCACTTGCAGTCGTACTCTACACCATAGCGTCAATATACACGCCATGGACGGGGGCTTTCGGTGAAAAAGCTTCCGCTTTCCTTCTTGAAAATTTCGGCGGTGCGGTAATTATTCCGCTGCTCTTTGCGGTTTATTTACTGATATCTAAATTAACAGGTAAAAATATAACATATCCGTACAGACAAACAATAGGAACTGCCCTAATATTTATTACCGCATCACTGCTTCTTGGACTGTACCTGATAACGGATCAGAGCGGCAATGAACACATACCCTTTCTTTCGGCGGGTAAATTCGGCAAGTTGCTGGCGATTAGCCTTTTTTCGGAAATAGGAGCAATCGGAACTTTTTTCTTCGGCTCTCTAATGCTCTATCTGGCTTTGATATTTTACAAAATTCAAATAGTTATTCCTCCGTTTTTTTCAAAAATGGCAGCATTTATCCTCATTCTCTTCACCTCAGACAAAAAAACCGGTAACAGTGATAAAAAGCGTGCAGAGCAAAGACCGGCCGAAGATGTACACAAAGAGGAAAGCTTCGAAGCGCCCGAATATTTAAATATAGCAGAGTGCGAGGAAACAAATTACTTCAATAACGCGGACGAGACGGAACTAACTACGGAGGCTCACGAGGAAAACAGCGAGCCAGTACAGTCAGGACATGAACCCGATGCCGTCCACCAAGACCCCTCTTTTGCTCTTGAAGAAGACGATAACTACGGTGTCAAGCAGGGTATATTTCCCCCTCCGATAGAGATTTTCGGAAGAGAAGAGTCACATGAGGGAGAAATTACTGAGGAAAAAGCCAGACCTCTGGGAGAAAAAATTATAAAAGCTCTCGAACAGTTCAGCATTGAATCGCGCCTTGCGGAGATACTCGTAGGCCCGACCGTCATACAGTTTAGAATACAGCTCTCCCCCGGCATAAAGGTCAGCAAGGTAGCATCGCTGGCCAATGACATAGCTTTGGCTATGGCTGTCCCGAGCCTCAGAATAGAAGCTCCTATACCGGGCAAGCCTTATGTAGGCATTGAGATTCCCAACCCAAGGCGCAGAGGTATACCTTTGAGAACCGTTGTGGAGGATGATGCTTTTCAGTACTCTGGACTTGCGCTTCCTCTTCCTTTCGGAGTGGCTGTAAACGGTGATTCCGTGGTTGTAGGCATGGAGGAACTGCCTCATCTTCTTGTAGCTGGAACAACAGGCTCCGGAAAGAGCGTCTTTGTCAATTCCTGCATAGTAGGACTATGCTCCATGAAGACACCTGCCGAGCTTCGTATGATACTTGTAGACCCGAAACGCGTCGAGATGGCTATATATGACAAACTGCCGCACCTCCTGACACCGCCCGTTACAGATCCCAAGAAGGCCATACACGTGCTGGCATGGGCGATAAGGGAGATGGAGCAGAGATATACGACATTTGCCAAAGCTCGGGTAAGAAATCTTGAAGGATTTAACGAGAAGGTCATCCCCAAAGACAGACTTCCGCATATTGTGATAGTGGTAGACGAACTTGCAGATCTCATGATGACTGCGGCAAAGGAAGTTGAAGAGTATATATGCAGGCTAGCACAGATGGCGCGCGCCACCGGAATACACTTGATGCTTGCAACGCAAAGACCATCTGTAAATGTAATTACAGGGCTCATAAAGGCAAATATCCCTGCCAGAGTGGCATTTACACTGCCCAGCAATGCCGATTCACGCACCATCATAGACTGTGCGGGAGCTGAAAAATTGCTAGGCAAGGGGGACATGCTTTTCTTATCAACCAAGCATCCTAAACCCATAAGAATACAGTCCCCGTGGGTCGGAGAGGATGTTCTCACAGAGTGGCTGAAGTATTTAAGCAATCTTTTCGGTGAACCCGATTTTATCGAAATAGACAATCAGGGCAGCCAGCAGGGCGGCTTTGAGAGTGCTGTTTTTGACGATGATTTGCTTGAGGACGCAATAGAGAGCGTGATGTCAACAGGAATCGCCTCTGCAAGCGGTCTGCAGAGGCGGCTTAGAGTCGGTTTTTCCCGTGCGTCGAGACTCATAGATATGATGGAGCAGCTCGGTATTGTCGGCAGCGCCGACGGATCGAGACCCAGAGAAATTCTGGTTGATGAGGACGGAGCACAGGAGCTTCTTGATAATGCTAAGAAACGTTAGAGGCAGAAAAAAAGGGCCGTTTTTAAACGGCCCTCTGGACTTTACCGGAACGGAGGCACTTCGTGCATATATGAAGTTTGCGTGTCTCTCCGCCGCCCACATCAACGCGCACACTCTGGACGTTAATCAGCCAGCGGCGTCTTGTGTGGCGGTTCGAATGGCTGACAGCGTTTCCTGTAGCCGGTCCGCGGCCGCAGCAATCACAGAACTTTGACATTTGTTTCCCCCCCTTGTTTACCTTGGAACATTCAACCTACGCATTGTATCACAGTATTGGAAAAAGTTGCAACTATCTGTTAAGGAGGAATTTATGTGAACTTTACCGAAAAAATGGCGGAGCTCGACAAAATAGTAAAAAAACTGGAAGGCGACAACACCTCCCTTGAGGAATCTCTCGCCGAATTTGAACGGGGAATCGCTCTTGTAAAGGAGTGCAGAATTTTTCTCGAAGAAGCACGACAGAAAGTCACAGTGCTGACGGAAGAAGGCGAAATGCCCTTCGGCGGCATAAAAGGAGAGTAACTATGCATACTGACAAAATGGCGTTTCTAAAGAACGAGATGATAAGCTACAGAGTCGTTTTTGAGGATTTTATGAGACAAACAAAAGAACTGCGAAAATCAAAAGTTCCCGAAAATCTTTTTGAAGCAATGGAGTACTCACTTGACGCAGGAGGCAAAAGGCTGCGTCCTATACTTTGCATGGCCGCAGCCAAAAGATGCGGCTGTAGCCTTGAATCAGCCCTTCCCATGGCAATGGGTCTCGAAATGTTTCATACGGCATCGCTGATACACGATGACCTTCCCTGCATGGATAATGACGATATGAGAAGAGGCAAGCCCTCTAACCATATCGTATTCGGAGAGACTATGGCCGTGCTTGCCGGAGATTCCCTGCTCACGCAGTCCATGGAATTCCCGCTGTTGCACACAAACGGTGTATCGGATAAAAATTTGCTGCGCGCAATAAAGATATTCTCATCGGCGATAGGTCCATCCGGAGTATGCGGCGGGCAGGTTCTTGACATGAACGCCGAAGCCGCCCTTGAAAACTCCGATTATGTGCGCAAAATAGCGGCTTTGAAGACAGGCGCTCTCATAAAGGCATCCGTCCTTGCCGGCGCCGCCTTGGGAACCGACGACGAAGATATCCTCTCGTGCTACAATAATTACGGTGCCCACCTTGGCTCGGCATTTCAAATAGTTGACGACATACTTGATGTTATCGGCACGGACGAACAAATGGGCAAAACTGTGGGCAAAGATGCAGAGCAGGGTAAAATAACACATGTCACGGTATTCGGACTTGAAAAAGCACGTATAATGGCACAGGAGGAATCTTCCATGGCAAAGAATGCCATCTCCTCTCTGCTTGGTAAAGATGATTTCTTGATAGGTTTGCCCGACTATTTGGTGTATAGGACAAACTAAAAATATTAAAAGGCATGGTGAACAAATATGAGTCTTCTTGAATCGATAAAAGACTTTAGAGGCCTTCACACTCTCTCATCCGCCCAGCTCACACGGCTGTGTGCTGAGCTGAGAGAGAAGATTCTGGAGACAACGCTGAAAAACGGGGGGCACCTCGCTTCGTCTTTGGGTTCTGTTGAACTCACGGTAGCACTGCTGCGCACATTTAACCCCGACATTGACAAAATTATTTTTGACGTTGGACATCAGGCATATTCGTACAAGATTCTTACAAACCGCATGGAGCGTTTCTCAACTCTCAGGACAAAGGGCGGCATCGCTGGATTTCCGCGCATGAACGAAAGCCCGTACGATTTTTTTACAACAGGGCACAGCAGCACATCAATATCCGCAGCTATGGGATATGCAAAGACAAGAGACCTTAGGGGAGAGAGCGGAGAAGTGATCGCTGTCATAGGAGACGGAGCCTTGCTCAACGGCGTCGCTTTCGAGGCTTTGAACTGCATTCAGTCTACAAAATCAAAAGTGATTATCGTCTTAAACGACAACGAGATGTCTATAAATCCTAGGATAGGAGGCATGGCGTCTCACTTGGCAGGCCTTGCCGTCAACCCTACATACCGCAAGCTCAAAGATTTTATAAAAGAACAGTGCCGCTCGGTAAAAAACGGAGACAATATAGAGTACGCTTTGGGCAAAGTTAAGTCAAAACTTAAATCACTCCTCTTGCCGGTAAATATTTTTGAGGAGCTCGACATAAGCTATTGGGGACCATTCGACGGTCATAACATCCATGAAATGGAAGATGTTTTCAAGCTTGCAAAAGAGTATAACGAATCATTAATAATCCATGTAATAACAAAAAAGGGCAAGGGCTATCAGCAGACAGAGGATAATCCCTCCTTCTTTCACGGTATAGGACCCAACACGCCCCTTAATGCGCCGTACACTGCAATAAAATCGACGACTTCAAGCTGGAGCTCCGCTATGTCGGCTATATTGTGCAAATTTGCAAAAGATGACAAAAGAATAACAGCCTGTACTGCGGCAATGAAAGACGGCACCAAACTTGGAAGTTTTGCAAAACTGTACCCTGCTCGTTTTTTTGACGTGGGAATATCCGAAGAGCATATGATAGTCTATGCGGCAGGAATGGCGGCAAGCGGAATGAGACCCGTAGTCTGCGTTTATTCGACCTTTCTTCAAAGAGCGGCAGATCAGGTGATGCACGATATATGCCTTTCAAAGCTTCCCGTACTGATAGGCATTGACAGAGCCGGCTTTGTCGGAGAAGACGGAGAGACTCACCATGGACTCTTTGACATCCCATGGCTCAGAACAATACCGGATATCGCAATAGCAGCCCCGCGGGACGTTGTGGATTTAGAATTTTTCGTTGAAGAATGGCTTAAAGACTCCTTTCCTTTTGCAATAAGATATCCCAGAGGGAACTCTGTGCGCTCTTTACCTGAATACGAAGACGGCAAAGAAAGGACACCGCATAAATGGGGCAAGTGTGAGATATTGAAGCATGGTAGAAAAGTATGCCTTATAGGAGTAGGCTCCACTGTAAAATTAATGCTGGACGCAGCGGACGAAATAATCAAAAACGACGGTGAAGCTCCTACTGTTGCAGACTTACGCTTCATAAAGCCTATTGACTTTGACACAATAAAGGATATGGCAGAATCTCATCAATTGATAATAACGGCGGAGGAATCCTCCCTTATAGGCGGAATAGGCGAAGCAGCTGCGGCTTTTGTAAATAATCTTGCCTGCTCATGCAAAGTAATCTCCTTGGGTGCTCCGGACAGGTTCATCCACCATGCGAAAAGAAAAGAGCAGTGGGAAGAGTGCGGTATGAGCATCGAAAATATAGTAAGGCTGTGTGCGGATAATGAAGCCTAAATTTATAAGACTGGACAAACTTATAACAGACAGAAAGCTCGTAGAATCAAGGACTCTCGCTCAAGAATATATAGAGTCGGGAAGAGTGTCCGTAGAAAACACCATCGTGACAAAGCCTGCCTCGATGGTCTCCCCCGAAGCGTCAATAAAAATAGACACTCCCGAAAAACAGTGGGTGAGCCGCGGAGCGCACAAACTTTTAAAAGCTATTGATTTCTTCGGAATATCGCCGAAGGACAGAGTGTGCATCGATATCGGAGCTTCCACGGGAGGCTTTACAGATGTATTGCTCAGCAGCGGAGCTGCAAAAGTCTATGCTGTTGACGTAGGCTACGGACAGCTCGCATGGAAGCTCAGAACGGACGAACGCGTGGTTGTTATGGAACGCACAAACGCGCGTTTTCTTACGGGAGAGATGTTCCCGGACGGGAAAGCTGACATTATTGTTTCAGACGCATCTTTTATATCTCTGAAACTTCTGTTGAACCCGCTGGAACCTCTTCTGAAAGACGAAGGACTGATGTCTGTGCTGGTAAAGCCCCAGTTTGAAGTCGGCAAAGAGAGAGTGGGTAAGGGCGTTGTCTCGGATCCGTCTCTCCATAAAGATGTCCTTAACGAACTGTCGGATTTTATTGACAAAGAGACAAACTTGAAACTCTTGGATGCTACTTTCTCACCTATAAGAGGCCCTGAGGGAAATATCGAATTTCTCTTTCTGCTCGGACACAAGAATATACAGTGCAAATCTGCTAAAATTATAGATATGGAAACTCTTGTCTCTGAGGCTCACATAGTAACAGCCTCAGCAGCGGAAGAAAGCAGGATGACACCAAATGCCAAGTAACGTTGGATTGCTTTTTAACACGCAAAAACCGGCCGCATTCGAAATGGCCGAAAAATTATGCTCTTGGGGCAAGGAACATGAAGTTAACTTCCTCTTTCCCCCCCATGAGGCATCTGCACTCTCCGTTCCAGAAACACCAGATCATATATGGCGCGAGGCTGTGTCCTTCGCCGTTATACTGGGCGGTGACGGAACATTTTTAAGAGCCGCAAGATACACATTCGGATATAACATTCCGCTTTACGGAATAAACTTGGGGCGCCTGGGATTTTTGGCAACAGGCTCTCCCGATTCCGCTTCAAATGACATAATGAACATAATAGCCGGAAAATATACCTTGCAGAAGCGCAGCCTTCTTAAAGGACATGTTTGGAGAGGCGGACGCCTGGTGCATGAACTGCACGCTCTGAACGACCTTGTTATATCAAAAGGAAATATCGCACGCGTCATAGACCTTGAGGTAAGAGTGTCGGGCGAAATACTCTCACTCTTTTTGGCGGACGGACTCATTCTTTCTACCCCTACAGGCTCTACGGCATACGCTCTTTCCGCAGGAGGCCCCATTGTTCCGCCGCACGTTCCCTGCATGCTTATAGCCCCTATATGCGCGCATACGCTATACGCAAGGCCCGTAGTGCTAAGCAGCAACGACAACGCTGTCATAATCCCAAAAGGTGAGACAAGAAATCTGATGCTGACACAGGACGGACAGCTTGGCTATGAACTTCTGCCCGACGACAGGCTTGAAGTGATGATTGATACGGACATGTACGTAAATACAATTCAACTGTACGGAAGAAGCTACTACGACCTATTGAGAGAAAAACTGCGCTGGGGATTCAACGGGATCTCGGGCGAGGGAGAGTAGCCTTGATAGAAGAACTGCGGGTATTTGCCATAGGCGGCATAAAAGAAGCTTCGCTCAAATTTTCCGGTAATTTCATTGTGATAACAGGTGAAAGCGGATCGGGGAAAAGCAGTCTTGTGCGCGCACTGGAATTTGCCGCAGGCAAAAGAGCTCAAGTAAACCACATACGCACGGGGGAAGATCAATCCGAGGCACAGGTGATTTTAAGCACTGAATTCATAAATAACATTCCTGACGAATATCAGCCCCAAGAAGGTACTTTTATAGCACGAAGAACTTTTAACAGAAACGGGCGAGGACGCTGCACAATACAGGAACATAATGTCCCGCTCAACATACTGTCGTCCGCTATGGAAAAAGAACTGGTCATCCAGAGCCAGTTTGCCCAGTTGGGACTGCTCGACCAGGAAAAACAGATGGAACTTGTCGATTCATGCGGAGGGGACTCTGTTCTGAACGCAGCTAAAAAACTTGAACAAACATTCTCCGACACAGTCTCCTGCGAGCGCAAAATTATCGCTCTCAAAAAAAAGAGAACAGAGCTTGAAGAAAAATACCAAGATTCCGATAAAATTATACGCCTTATAAACTCCCTTCAGCTAACATCTGACAGCGAAGAACAATGGGCAAAAGAAATCCGCGAACTCGAACGAAACGCAAAAACATACGAAGCCGTAAGCACTCTGTCGGAAAAAATGTCAGGCGCATACGAAGGCGGATCTCTTCTCGAAAACACGGAAAAAATAGCAAGAGAGATATATGCCGCACTGCCTACGGAGTCCGTTCAATGGAAAGAGTCTATCGAAAAGATGCTCTCGGCGGCGCAGGAACTCTCCAAAAACCTAAAAAGCCACACACTCGCATTGGGTTCGCCGGAAAATATCGAGGAGTCCAAAGAACGCCTCGAAACAAAAATGGGAATACTGCGAAAAATAAAAAGAACTCTCTCAGTCACCTCGTGCGCCGCACTGCTGGAATATGTTCGAACCGCGGAAATTGAAATAACATGGCTTAAAGAGAGCTTCAAGGAGCTCGACTCTCTCGAAAAGGAAGCCTCAAGATTAAAGAAAGAAACATCATCTCTGGCAATGGAGCTGAGACGGCTTCGTGAAGAGTACGCATTGATTCTAAGCTCAAAGGTCAATTCTCACCTAAAAGATTTGGCAATGGAACATGCAAATTTTACTATACAGGTGGAACACCAGATCAAAGTAAGAGCCAGCGGAGCGGAAAACGTCTCCTTCATGCTTTCGCTTCCTGACCAGACACCGCTGCCTGTGGGCAAAACGGCATCTGGCGGAGAACTCAGCAGAATATTAATCGCCCTCCAGCTTTCCCTGGGAGACAGTCAGCTCCCGGGAACACTCGTCTTTGACGAAGTCGAAGCCGGACTCGGCGGGAAGACGGCACTGCTTGCCGGCAGCAAACTTAGGGAACTCTCAAAGCGCTGCAGAACAATATTAATAACCCACGAAGCCACCATTGCAGCAATGGCAGATCAGCACTTTGTCGTAAAAAGATACGGAGAAGACACGGAAATTATCGAAATAAGCGGCAATGAAAGAGAACGTGAGATAGCAAGAATGCTTGCAGGCGATGAGTCGTCCCCGGAAGCTTTGGAACATGCGAAATCTTTGTTATGGAGCAGCGATAATCAGCGTTGACACATCACGGAAATTTCCATATAATACACAAGTTGTATAATACGCTTGGTGTGGGTCTTAAAAGTCTTTTGACTACCCAGCACGCAGCGGAGGGAGGAAATTATAATGTATGCAGTAATCGAAACATGCGGTAAGCAGTACAGAGTCGCAGCAGGTGACAAAGTACGCTTCGAAGTGCTCCACGCCGAAGTTGGAGCAACAGTAACATTTGACAAAGTCATCCTTCTTGGCAAAGATGACGGGCCTGTAATCGGTCTTCCTTATGTAGAGGGCGCATCGGTAACGGGCAAAGTCCTTGAGAACGGCAAAGACGACAAAGTTATCGTCTTCAAGTACCGCAGAAAGAAAAATTACCGTAAATTCCGCGGTCATCGCCAGCAGTTCACATCTGTAGTCATCGAAGGAATCAACGCTTAGTTTTACGATAGAGGGGGATATTGAGTTATGGCACATAAAAAAGGTCAAGGTAGCAGTACTAACGGTCGCGACAGTCAGCCTAAATATCTTGGTGTGAAGCGCAGTGACGGCCAGTTGGTAAATGCGGGAACAATAATCGTCCGCCAGCGCGGAACAAAGATTCATCCCGGGCAGAATGTAGGACTCGGACGCGATTTCACACTGTTTGCACTTACAGCGGGAAAAGTCCGTTTCCAGACTAAGGCTGATCGCAAGTTTGCAATAGTGGAACCTGAGACACTTTAGTTTTACACATATCAGCATTATCCGGGGGCCAATATTATGGCCCCCTTTTATTTTAAGAAAAACGAGGTAGCTAAATGAAATTTGTAGATTCTGTTCGTATTTCCGTTAAGGCAGGCCGAGGCGGAAACGGCTGTATGAGTTTTCTCAGAGAGAGATTCAAACCTGACGGCGGTCCGGACGGCGGTAACGGAGGCAAAGGCGGAAGCATAATATTCGAAGCGACCACCAACCTTCAGACACTTGCCGACCTCGAATATCAAAGGAACATAAAAGGCTCCAACGGAAGCCACGGAAAAGGCAGTGCCAGAAACGGCGCAGCCGGTGACGATATAGTTATACATGTCCCATGCGGCACAATAATTTATGACGCAGAGACAAACGAAGGTCTGGCCGACCTTGTCGAGCCTGGCGATCGTTTTATGGCCGCAAGAGGCGGCAGGGGAGGCAGAGGCAACAGGTACTTCTCCAGCTCCGCACGAAAAGCTCCGAGATTCTGCGAAAAGGGAGATATGGGAGAAGAGGCTGAAATACGCCTCGAACTTAGGCTTATTGCCGACGTAGGGCTCGTAGGCCTCCCTAATGTAGGCAAATCCAGCATACTTGCATCAATTTCAAATGCCCAGCCAAAGATTGCAAACTATCCCTTCACAACCCTCTCTCCGAACCTCGGCGTGCTGAATACAGGCTATGAGCGTGTTGTAATAGCGGACATTCCCGGTTTGATAGAAGGAGCTCACATGAACAAGGGGCTTGGTCTCGATTTCCTGCGCCACATAGAGCGCAGCCGCCTTCTGATTCATGTTCTGAGCCTGGAGTCTGGAGATTTTGACCTCATGGCGGAAGAATTTAACACCATCCGCAGTGAGATGAAACTCTATGACCCGAATCTCGAAGAGCGTCCATATTTTGTTGTAGCAAACAAACTTGACGAGATAGAGGGAAATGACGAGCTTGTACCGAAACTGCGCAGCTATTTTGAGGAGAAAAACATACCCTTCTGCACTGTAAGCGCTCTTACGGATGAAGGAATTCCCGACCTTGTAAAGCAGATAATTAAATTTACAGACGCAAATCCCAGACCGCACAGCGAGGTAAGACTTTTCGCACTCGAAGAGGTTCCTCTTGACACACCGGCACCTGTGCGCAGAAGAAATAAGATACAGATAGTTGCGCTTCACGGCGGCGGCTACAAAGTCATGCACAAACAGCTTGAAAAAGCGGCAGAGCGCTACGATATGAGCCAAGATGAGAATGTTGCACGCTTTACCCTTCTGCTGCGCAAATACAAAGTAGAGCAGCTCCTGGAAGCCGCCGGCGCCAAAGAGGGAGACACGATCAACATAGGATATACAGACTTCATATTCTATCCCGATTACTATCCCTCCGACTTTGAAGATGAATCTGCCAACGAGACAGATGCCGCCGGCGAAGACAGCGCGGAGGAACAGGAAGAAACGAGAGAGCCTGAGATCTTTGAGGTTCCTTCTGAAGAAGAAAGCGCAACCGAAGAATAATTTAAAAAATAAACACTGCATCGGAGTGTGTTGAATGGTTAACTCGGAAAAGCGACGTGTCGGAATCATGGGCGGAACGTTTGACCCAATACATTATGGGCATCTTCGCGCAGCAGATGACGCTCACGCCGCTCTTGGGCTCTCGGAGGTCATATTCATCCCGACGGGACAGCCTCCGCATAAAAACAGCAAAATGCTTACCTCCGCCGAAGACAGATATATGATGACTGTTTTGGCGACGGTAGACTGTCCGTATTTTTCGGTTTCAAGGGTGGAAGTAGACAGAAACGGGCAGAGTTATACAATAGATACTCTGAAAACCTTGCGTGCAATGAGCAAATACGAGGATGCCGAGTTCTATTTTATAACAGGACTCGATGCCGTTATGGATATCGTGTCGTGGAAAAATCCCGAGGAAATTATGCAGTTGTGCCGATTTGTAGCGGTCAGCAGATATGGTTATACTCATAAAAGAATGCAGGAACTGCCCAGAGAACTCAGCTCTGCAATAATACCATTGGAAATACCATTGCTTGCCATATCAAGCACAGAGCTCAGAGACAGGGTAAGGCGCAATTGGAGCATACGTTTTCTTGTTCCGCCTTCGGTTGAACAATATATTATGAAAAAAACTTTGTACAAAGAAGATAATTAACGGGGGAGTACTTTGTGAAAGTTTCTAAATCAGCGGTTCTCATTGTCGTATTCGCATTTGCGGCTCTTGTTGCCGGAGTCGGATTAAAATTTTATATGACCTACCACTCGGGTGCATCCGGAATATACAAAGAAATTGAAAAAAATGCCAGTCCTGACAGCAAAGAATACGAAGCCTTGAAAGAACAGGGAAAATTCAACGTCCTGATAATGGGGGAGGACAATGTTGAAGGTTCCCGACGTTCGGATACAATCCTCTTTGCATCTGTTAATATAAAAGACAAGAACATCAGAATACTTTCGCTGCCCAGAGACACACGAGTGGAAATACCCGGACACGGCACACAGAAGCTTAACCACGCATTTGCATACGGCGGACACGACCTAATGACAGAAACGGTTGAGAGATACATAGGAGAACCGATTCTCTACTATGTCGTTGTTGATTATGACAGCTTTCCCGCTCTGATAGACATTATGGGCGGAGTTGAGATTGACGTTAAGAAGAGAATGCGCTATGTTGACAGAGCCGGCAAACTGGACATAAACATACAGCCAGGACTTCAGACAATGGACGGAAAAACAGCGCTGCACTTCGTACGATTCCGTAAAGACGCCCTCGGTGACATAGGACGAGTTCAAAGACAGCAACAGTTTGTAAAAGCGTTAATCAAAAAAGCTTATGATCCGACCGCGATTATAAAAATCCCAGAACTGATAGGGCAAATGGCTAAACTTTTCAGAACGGATATGACGCCTACTCTTGCTATACAGCTTGGCGGTTTTGTCAGCAATGAAATAGGAAGAGACAAAATCTTCTTCTCAACACTGCACGGAGAGGCCAGAACTATAGACAGGCTAAGCTACTGGATAGGTGATATCGATACAACAAAGTCATTCTTAAATGCGTCGCTTGATGTACTCTTGTCAGGCGATATAGATACAAAAACTACATCTAAGAATAATTTTTCGGGGCTGTCGCTATCATACACAAACGCGCTTGACGAAGCTCCGTCATCGGCGCAGAATACATCCAAAGATACAAACAGCCCTTCAAAGCAGGAGAAGCAAGAGCTGACAAAAGAAGAAATGACAAAAATCATAAAATCCATCCCAGACTCCGTAGCAGTCCTGAACGGAACAGGCAAAGCCGGAGTGGGGCAGGAAGTGGCAGTCCGCCTTCAGACATTGGGAATCGATGTTCTTGACACAGGAAACGCCAAACATTTTGACTACCAGACATCCAATGTTATTTACCCCGTAAATTCGGATGCAAAATCAGTAGAGACAGCTAAAATGCTCGGCAGCTTCTTGGAAGTTCCCAAAAATTTGGTACGTCCAAGCAAACAGGCATTTTATGCTTCGATAATACTGGGGCATGACTACAAAAGAATCGTCAAACTTTTAGATCAATATATTTCCATACAGAACAAATAAGAAAGGGTGTTTAACATAATGGACGAAAAAGAAAAATTTTACGAACAATACAAACCATTGGTAGATGCGCTGCTTGATAAACATGCCATAGAGGTAACAGTTCACAACCTAAGTGAGGTTTCCACCTTTACGGAAGCTTTTATCGTAGCCATAGCAAGATCTGACATACATGCCAGAACGCTTAAGGAAACTGCGGGCGACATGCTTGACGAGATGAATCTGCCGCACAAAGTGGAGGGTGAGGACAGCTCAAAATGGTGCCTCATGGATGCGGGGCACATAATAGTAAATATTCTCAGCAAAGACGGAAACGACTATTACCGCTTAGATTCACTCTGGGGGGATGCTCCCGTCGCCAAGTTCAAGGACATTGACGATTAACTTATATTTTTTATAGGACAGAATAAAATGAACTGCATATTTTGTTTAATCAAAGATTACGTACTCGAGAACGACCTTTTCTACTCGGTCTATGACAAAACTCCAGTAAACGAAGGGCACATGCTGCTGATATCAAAGAGACATGCGGCAACGTACTTTGACCTTACAAAAGAGGAACAGTCCGCATTGCTTGATATACTGGACTCGGCAAAAAAACTTTTAGATGAAAAGTTCCACCCCGATGGCTACAACATCGGCATAAACTGCGGCGAATGCTCGGGGCAAAGCGTAATGCATATGCATTTGCATTTGATACCGCGCTACAAAGGTGATACGAACTCACCGCAAGGCGGAGTACGCGGAGTAATTCCCGAAAAGATGGGATACTAGTAAAAACAAAAATACCCCCATAGCAACCATGCTCATGGGGGTATTTTTTCGGAATACATAATGTCCTATAATATATCTTATGTTATTTTATCATATAAAATAACATAAGATCTTGTTATAGGAACATATATAGATATCTGTTTTCATGTAGTTTTCTTGTCTTATAATTTTTATAACAGTACAATTTTTATCTTTGCTTGTCAATTATATGCGTATTCTTATTCTTATATATTCGGCAGAGATTCTATTATTTTTACAAAACTTTCCGCATTTAATGACGCGCCTCCGATAAGAAGTCCGTCAATATCTTTTTGATTAAGTATTTCACCAGAGTTTTCCGGTTTGGCGCTGCCTCCGTAAAGAACGATAATTTTGTCCGCAGCATCTTTTCCATAGGCTGTATTTATAAGCCCTCGTATGTATTTACAGACATTCTGCGCATCGGTCGGACTTGCCGTTCTGCCTGTTCCGATTGCCCATACGGGTTCATAAGCTATGATGACGTTGTCTGCCAAAGCTGCCGGCTTTACACCAAGCAATGCGCCTTTAAGCTGATCTGCTATGACATCGTACGTTCTGTCTGATTCACGTTCTTCCAGGGTTTCTCCGACACAGAGCACAGAAACAAGCCCGGCTTGGTATGAGGACGATATTTTTCTGTTTACGTCACAATCTGTCTCATGAAATATGTGACGTCTTTCACTATGTCCTATAATTACATGGGTACACTTTGCTTCGATAAGCATAGAAGCCGATATTTCGCCTGTAAAGGCCCCTTCTCGTTCCCAATGGATATTCTGGCCTCCGACTATAAGGGGGTTCGCTCCTTTGGCTTTTATTGCGCTTTCTATTGATATTGCAGGCGGAAATATTGCTATTTCGAGTTTTTTTTCATCCAGTGCATCTGTTATTTTTGTTTTGCCTGCAATGTTTTCAACGATTTTATTTATCAAATTGTATGCTGCAGATGGTCCGTTGTACATTTTCCAATTGCCGGCTATGAATTTCCTGCGCATTTGTTTACCCTCCAAGTAACCGCAATGTGTAGAAAACAAGGGTGATTACATCCCTATACGGGAGGAAATCACCCTTGTGATTATTTTACGTTATATTATGTAAGGCTCGATACCGGGGAGCATTTTTCCTTCAAAAAATTCAAGGCTTGCTCCGCCTCCCGTTGAGACATGTGATACTTTGTCCTCATATTTGAACAGAGCTACTGCCGCAGCCGAGTCTCCCCCGCCGACAACGGTGAGAGCACCCAGTTTGGTTGCGTCAGCAAGTGCCGCAGCTATCGCCTGCGTGCCTTTCGAGAAGGCGGGCATTTCAAAGACTCCCATAGGACCGTTCCAGAGCACTGTTTTTGCTTCTTTTATGATTTTGGCAAATTCTTCCGCGCTCTTAGGCCCTATGTCCAGCCCCAGTTTGTCCGAAGGAATCGCATCGGATGAAACGACAGAATAAGGCGAATCCGCTTTAAACTCGTCGGCAGCGATTATATCTGACGGCAGAACTATTTGTACACCGAGTTTTTCGGCTTTCTGGAGCATTTCTGCGGCAAAGTCCAATTTATCCGCCTCGCAGAGGGATGTGCCTATCTCATAGCCCTTGGCTTTTAAGAATGTAAAGGCCATGCCTCCCCCGATGAGTATGGTGTCGACTTTTGTCATCATGTTTTCGACAACGGCTATTTTATCGGATACTTTAGCACCGCCTAATATAAGAACAAAGGGGTTTTTGGGGTTATCGCGCACTGCACTGAGCATTTCTATCTCGCGAAGGATGAGTTTTCCGCAGAAAGAAGGAAGGATTTCCGCAGCTGCACGTGTTGAGGCATGAGCTCTGTGTGATGCGCTGAATGCATCCATCACAAAAACATCAAATCCTTTCGCAAGTTTTTTTGCAAACTCACCGTCGTTTTTTTCTTCTTCAGGATAGAACCTCATATTTTCGAGAAGGAGTATTTCTCCCTCTTTCCATGCGCTTACGGCAGAAGCAACTTCTTCTCCGATGCAGTCGGGGACAAATTTGACATTCCAGCCTGTGATTTTTGCAAGCTCATCTCCGACAGGCCTAAGTGTATATTTCAAGTTTACCTGCCCTTTGGGTCTTCCTAAATGTGAGATAAGAGCTACTTTGGCTCCTGCTTCAAGAAGTGCTTTTATGGTTGGTATATGGGCTCTAATGCGCGTATCGTCACTGACGGCTCCATCAGCGGTAGGAACGTTGAAGTCCACACGTACCAATACTTTTTTACTCTGCACATCTGAGGGAGAAAATGTTTTGAGCTCCATGACTAGAGTCCCTTTGAGAGCATATAGTCCGCCAGGTCCACCATTCTGCAGCTATATCCCCACTCGTTGTCATACCATGCAAGGACTTTTACAAGATTGTCGCCGATTACCATTGTGTTGTTGGGTGCGAAGATTGATGAGCGGCTGTCTCCGACGAAGTCCATAGAAACAAGGTCGTCGGTCTCATAACCGAGTATTCCCTTAAGAGGTCCTTCCGAGTATTCTTTCATTGCCGCATTGACATCTTCTGCAGTAACTTTTTTTGCAAGTTTCACTGTCAGGTCTACAACGGAAACGGTCGGAGTCGGAACTCTCAGCGCAAATCCGTTAAGTTTTCCCTTAAGTTCTGGCATTACCAACGAAATAGCCTTTGCAGCACCGGTGCTTGTCGGTATTATCGAAAGAGCCGCACCTCTTCCGCGCGAAGGTGTTTTCTTGTGCGAACGGTCGAGTATAACCTGATCGTTTGTGTATGAGTGGATTGTGTTCATAAGGCCTTCGACTATGCCGAATCTCTCGCTGAGAACCCTGCATACCGGTGCTAAGCAGTTTGTTGTGCATGAAGCGTTTGATATGACATTGTGCTTTGCCGGGTCATATATACCTTCGTTTACACCCATGACTATTGTGGCGTCGACGCCGTTTGCCGCTGCGGAGATTATGACTTTCTTCGCTCCTGCGTCAATATGAGCATTTGAAGCGCCTTCTTTTGTCAGATTACCGGTGCATTCGATGACAAGGTCTATTCCGAGTTCTTTCCAAGGCAGTTTTGTCGGGTCGGGCTGTACAATGGTCTCTATTCTGTGGCCGTTTATGACCATTGCATTCTCTTCCACCTGCACATCTCCCGGGAACCTGCGGTAGACTGAGTCATACTTGAAGAGATACGCCAGGGAATCAGCAGGAGTGCGGCTGTTGATTGCAACTATCTCAAATTCGTGTTCTGCGCCTGGATTCATAAACATTGAACGCAGAGAAAGGCGTCCTATACGCCCAAATCCGTTAATTGCCACTTTATACTTTGCCATGATAAGTGCCTCCTTGAATTTTTGTATTGCTATTCTATAAATCAAACATGCTGATAATGAAAATCTACCAGCATGTTTAATATACTTTAATAATTTAAATTTGCAAGAGAATTAATCTTCTTGTAAATTTTCGTGGAGAACTCTGAGCAGTTCACCCAATGATGTCGCACTTAGTACATCTCCGTGCGGTCTGTAGGGCATCATTCCGTCAAAGACTTCTGCTATGGCACCGAGGCAGCCATGTCTCAAATGTGAGTTGAAGGGACGTATGAAGACCCAGCCCAAGTCTTTTTTGGTAGGATTACAGCGTAAGTATGCTGTTATAAACTGCCCAAGAAGCCATGTCCAGGCCATACCGCGGTAACGAGCCTTGATTCTCTGGTCAGGTCTTCCCTCAGAGCGCCCCTTAAATTTATCGTGCCTCGGGTCGAGAGTGCGCAGTCCGTATGTTGTATAAAGTTCGTTCCAGCAGAGTTTTACGACTTTTTCACCAAGCTCCGCACTCAGAGGTGAATACGGAAGGGATACGGCCAAAATCTGGTTCGGGCGTATTGAGAAGTCATGTTTTGACGTCTCGGGATCTACGAAGTCGTAAAGTCCGTTGATTTCGTTGCTCCAGAATGTTTCCGTAAATGCCTTGCCGCACTTTTCGGCAGCGTCTGCAAATTTTGCCTCGGCTGCGCTGTCGCCGTAACTTCCTGCAAGTTCCTGAGCGACTTTAAGGGCATTGTACCAAAGAGCGTTTACTTCAACAAGGTAGCCTTTGCGCGAGACAACGGTCTCTCCGCCTGCTACAGCATACATCCAATGGCGCCCGGGGGCTTCGTTGAGGAGATTCAGGAGCATGTTGGAATCACACACGATATCCAGTTCCGCAACACCTGACATGTAGCGTTCAACTATGGATTTTACAGCGTTCCACACGGATTCGTCTTTCTTTGACTCCTGAATGTGCTTAAGGTATTTATCCGCGGCATAGACAAACCAAAGTCCTGTGTCTGCTCCTTCAAAGACCGGAGCCGATTCGGGGGTAATGTATGACGGCATAGCCCACGAAGAATCTTCCGCTTTGGAGATCCAATATTTCAGAGCCCTGCAGGCGACATCTTCTCTGCCTGTCGCAAGAGCAAGCCCGGGAAGGGATATAAATGTCTCCCTTGCCTTATATTCTACGGAAGGATAGCCGGTGTATATCGGTGAAACCGGTGTCTCTCTGTCATCAACAAGATGATATGAAGCAAATATCATATCCTGCTCCGCACTGCTGAGAGCGGGAAGGTTGGCATTTTCAAGTATATTTTCAAATCTCTCGGAAGCTTCTTTTTCCATCGCGCGGATATCATCATATGAGTATGACTTCGGCGTGTCGGAAAGGACAACATATACTACTTCACCCTCGGATATTTCGTTTGTGACAAATCCGGGCGACCAGAGATGATCCACAGACGGTGAATCCGGTCTGTCATCCTGTTCGTATATTATGTTTTCAAACCATAAAGGCTTAACAGACCATGTCCCTGATGTGACGCTGCAGTAGCTCATATGTTCTCTGCCTTTTACTCCCAGAGAAGAAGCGTTCTGCTCCGCGATCTCAAAGATGTTCTTCTGCGACTCGGAGCAAACTTCCGAGTTGATTCTATGTGCGAAGAGAGGACGTAAATCAAGTCTGACCTTATCAGGCGCTGCGAGAAGTTCATATTTCAAAATTGTGCATGCCTCACCCTGAGGCATAAATATTGATTTTTTAAGGAGTATGCTGTGAATTACGAACAACATGCTTGGAAATGGATTACCCTGGTATTCCTGAAGATAACGATACCCATCGGGATAGACAAGATCCTTGTAGCGGTTTGTCGATAGCTGATATTTTTTGTTGTGGTCGAATACTGTCTCTTCAATTTTACTGACAAGCACGGAATGCTGTGATGAACCCTCCGGACGAACTACGAGAAGACCGTGTTCTCTTCTTGTGTTGGCTCCTATTACCGTTGAAAAGCCATAGCTACCACGCCCGTTAGAAACTAGAAATTCTCTTCCTGCGCCCTTATCATAGGTGTTGACATCTGCTTTTCCCAAGTACATGGCCACCATCCCCCTTCAAATGTTTGTGTAATAGATTGTCTAACTTGCGCCATCTATATTCTACCGTACTTTTGCTAATTGGTCTCGGTAAACTTTGGCCTAATTCTTTTAAAGATATGCTCGGGCTGATTTTTCTGGCAAAAATTAAGTCTTTCAGCGGGTCAGGAAGTTCTTCCACCAATCCCAAATCCTCCAACTGCTTTATAACTTGCAGTTGGCTCTGCGCCGCGTTTAGGCTTTTGTTTATATTAGCAGCGTCACAGTTGACAAGTTTGTTGGCGTGGCTCCTCATTGAACGGTATATTGCCGTCTCTTCGAGAGCAAGCGCGCTTTGTACAAAACCAAGCCGTGATAAAAACGTGACTATCTGCTGCTGGTCTCTAAGCATCAACTCCTTATTTTCAGATTTTTTTCTTATTCCCAGCGAAAAACCGGCTGATTTTAATATGCTTTGAAGCCTTTCAACTGCACCGTTGGCTGTAGGAGGACGCATAACCAAGTGATAGCCTGCCTTTGGAATGTAGAGCGAGCCGCAGCTCCCCCACAGTCCTCTGACCCAGTTCCAATTCCTGGTACGCCTTCCGAATTTCGAGCTGTGCGCCAGAGCTTTTTCGGCCGTCTGAGCACTTATATAAAATGATATGCGCCCCTTTTGCTGTACATGGTTTAGCCTTATTGATTCCGGTTCGTTCGCATCAGTCTGATATTCGGAGTCGGGCCACAGTTTCATCAGCCTTCTTACCGCAAATAATCTCGTACTGCAGAAATTATAGCAGCCGCCTTCATTTTTATAGACCAGCCCGTCGATTATGCCCGATATTTCGTCTTCAACAGGCGAGACGGGAGAAAATCCGGTCCACTCGTCCCAAAGCTTGTGATCTAACTGTTCCATGCTTTTGTTTCCTGCTTTTCTCTGTTTTCCTGCGCTATGCTTATTATTTTATCAGACAGGTTCTGCGCGTTGTGTCTTAAGTATTTTCCGTTCTTTATTGCGGCAAAATCGCCGAAAACTACTGTTGTACCGAGAGACTCAAGGTAATTCTGCTCTCTGTCGGAGAGATAGAGCGGCTCTGCCCCTATTCTGCTGTAGCTTGCCAAAAATTCTTCGGCCACAGGAGACTGGTTTGCCAGAACATAATCCGGCACACGCCCAAGAACGCTTGCTATCCAATCCACATGTGAGAGGATATTCATACCTTCTGTTTCCTTTGGCTGAGTTACCAGGTTTGCAACGTATATAACAGGTGCTGATGAATCTTTGAGGAGAAGAGCTACTTCTTTTAGCAATAAATTTGGCAAAACACTTGTAAAGAGGCTTCCTGGCCCCAGCACTATGACATCTGCCGAGAGTATGGCCTTGCGCACTCCGTCCAGAGGAACAGCATTGGAAGGCTCTATCCAAAGCTTTGCAAGTTTGCTTCCGTTATCGGAAATTTCAAGCTCGCCGCTTATTAAAGTGCCGTCTTCGGTCTGCCCTTTCAAGGTGACTGTCTCTGTTGTAACCGGGAGCACCTGACCTCTTATGGCAAGAAGTTTGTTCAGCTCCTCTACCGCCCTCTGAAAATCTCCCATCATTTCTGTTGTGGCAAGCAGAATGAGGTTTCCGAGGTTGTGTCCTTTAAGCTCTCCCCTGTCAAAGCGAAAATTTAAGAGGCTGTTTAAGGAGCTGTCATTTTCCGCCAAAGCGACAATACAGTTTCGGATATCCCCGGGAGGCAGCACGCCCCATTCCTGGCGCAGTCTTCCCGAGCTTCCGCCTTCATCTGTTACCGCCACTACCGCCGTTATATTGCGCGTAAATTTTTTAAGTCCGGAAAGTAAAGTTGAAAGTCCGGTGCCTCCGCCTATTGTGACGATTTTGGGGGCAAAGGAAAGCTGATAGTCACTGTACTCGTTAAGCTGAGAAGCGTACTTGAATTTTTTTTCCTCTCTGCTTTTGAAAACACCTGCTTTAAAGCAGTAATAAACAGCCAGAGAGAGGAGCAATATGGCGGCAAAGATGTAAAAAGGGCTCACCAGTGATTCCCCTTATCTATGTCTCTGTGCTTCGTTATGACCTTTATACCGCTCTTCTGCAAAAGGGAGGAGAGCATTTCGGTGACAGCTACGGAGCGATGGCGGCCGCCTGTGCAGCCTATGGTTATATGCAACTGCCGCTTACCAGTGTTGCAGTATACAGATGAGACAAACTCTAAAAGAGGACGTGCTTTGGCGATAAATTCATCAAGTGAATCAAACTTTTTAAGATACGCCTGTATTGCACTGTCCTTGCCTGTAAGTGAGTGAAGTTCGTCTATGTAGTTTGGATTTGGCAGGAATCTGACATCAAGCACATAGTCGGAATCCTGCGGCAGTCCGTATTTGAAGCCGAACGAACTTAATATCACAGTCGGCTTGTCAGATGCCATTCCCATAACTTCAAGCAGTTTAGCCTTGAAGTCAGGGGTTTTTAAATCTGTTGTGTCTATGATAATATCTGCTTTTTGGTATATTTTTTTAAGCAGGCTGCGTTCCTTTATAATCCCGTCGAGTATCGTTGTCTCATTGGCTAGCGGATGCCTTCTTCTGGTAGTTTCAAATCTCCTGACCAAATTATCGTCGGTGGCATCAATAAAAAGCACATCAAGCTTATCAACTTTTTCTCTGAGACAAGATAAGACATTATCAAGATCATTTAAAAGCTCTTCTCCGCGGACATCAACAACAGCGGCCACACCGTTTGATACAGCGGACTGGTGTGTCGCCAGCACGTCTATAAGCTGAGGAAGCAATGTCGGGGGGAGGTTATCTATGACATAGTAGCCTTGGTCTTCAAAAACATTCAGCGCCGATGACTTTCCTCCGCCGGACATTCCCGTAATAATTACACAGCGCTTTATGGTGTTGCCTATGCCCGAATTTTGCATAGATTCAGTCGTCACCCTCCGTATTCCGCATAAGAACATGCAGTCGCATTTTATATTTTATACAGTATAACATGCTTGGCAAAGCAGTAAAATTATATTTTAAATATGCACAAATTAATGTTTGTGCTCGTTTCCGCATTCGCTGTCCCATCCCAGGAGCGTTTCGACTCCATGGCGAAGTCCGGGAGCAATAGCTTCAAAACACTGCTTTGCACCGCGTCTGCTGCCGGGGAAAGCGATTACAAGGGAATTTTTTACTATTACGGCAATTCCGCGTGTTAAAAATGCTCTCGGAGTAAATGCCAATGTCTTCATTCGCATCATTTCGCCGAATCCCGGAACCACTTTTTCGGCAACAGCAAGCAGGGCTTCGGGCGTCACATCGCGCGGTGACAATCCTGTTCCGCCTGTGGTAAGTATAACATTGCACCCGGCGGAAGCCCACTCCGTTACTCTGCGGGATATCAATTCTTTATCGTCAGGGACAATTTCTCTATGTTTTACAACACCGCCCAAAGCTGATATTTGCTCTTCGAGTTCCGGCCCTGCCGTATCTACCCGTTCATTGCGGCTTCCCTTATCGCTTATAGTCAGAACGCCAGCTGTTATGGGCTTCCATTTTTCCGCAAATGCGGATACACTGAAAAATCCGTTTTTTACCACCGAAAAAGATTCAGTCTCGTCTTTCCATGAAAGCAGAGCGCCTCCATTGCTGACAGAGAGAAAATCACCGTCACGGAATTTTGTGCCTGAAGGAAAGACTATTGTCATAGAATCGGAATACTCCGCGGGCATATCCTCTCCCGCACACGAATAGCTTATTCTTATAGGAACTTCATTAATACAGCTCTCTCCTGCCGAATTGCAGTGCACGTAGCAAAGAGTGTGATCCCCTATCAATGATGGTGCGTACAGCCTAAGTATTCTCATTTTGAATACCCCTTTCCTGTATTCCATTCTCCGCTTTTACCGCCGGTTTTGCGCAGTAGGCGAATGTCACGTATTATCATTCCTTTATCCAGCCCTTTGCACATATCGTAAAAACATAAAGCGGCAACGGATACGCCTGTAAGAGCTTCCATCTCAACACCTGTAACCTCGTTTGAAGTCGCTTCGCACGTTATATGCACCGATTTTGAATCCTCATCGAGATTGCACTTTACCTTTACATTATCGAGGCGGATTGTGTGGCAAAGCGGTATCAGATCAGGCGTCTTCTTTGCTCCCATTATACCCGCAAGCTCAGCTATACGGAACGGATCGCCTTTTTTTACATTGCCTTTTGAGACTACTTCGAAGACTCCTTCGGGCAAATCTATCCATCCTTCGGCCCATGCCGTTCTGTTAGTAATATTTTTGCCGCTCACATCGACAAGAGTCGGACGCCCGTCAGCATCGAAATGCGTATATTCGGCCATTTTTTATCCCCCTATCCCGGACATATGAAGCTGTCCGGTCCTTATATCATTCCAGCATCTGGGCTTAGTCTTGATGCTTTCCAAAATTTTGTCTTTAAGAAGTTCTATGTCATTTTCAGCTATTACAGGTCTTATGTTAATTTCATCTGGGCTGAAGAGGCAAGTCCTAAGTCCGCCCGAAGCTGATACTCTCAGTCTGTTGCAGTTTTTACAGAAATGGTTCGACACTGCGGTTATAATGCCTATGGTCTCTCCGCTTACATCATTGTAATAATATTGAGCGGGGCCGTCTTCCGAAGTTTTACGATTCATGAGTTGCCAGCTATCGCCGTTTGGCAGCATTTTCAATATTTCCTCTCCGCTGATAAAATCCTTTTTATCCCACACGGAATCCTCCAGAGGCATAAATTCTATAAGCCTGAGCATAAGTCCCTCTCTTTTTGAAAAGGCCAAAAGATCTCTTATTTCGCCGTCATTAAAATTTTTTATCAGGACAGCGTTAAGTTTGAGATTTTTTATCCCTGCTTTGGCAGCGGCTCTTATTCCGGAGATTACGGACTGCAAATCTCCTATCCGCGTCACGGAAGCGAATTTTTGGGGGTCAAGAGTGTCAAGGCTGATGTTAAGAGAGTGTATGCCTATCTCCGCCAACCTTTTAGAATGTTCCCCAAGCAGAGAAGCATTTGTAGTCAGAGCAATTTTCATATCAGGATACTTAATTTTCAAAGATGCGAGAAAATCTATGATGCCCTTTCTTACAAGTGGCTCACCGCCCGTAAATCTAAACTTCCTCACCCCAAGCTGCCAAAATGCGTCACAGAGAAATCCTATTTCCTCATATCTTAAAATATCTTTGTGATCCATGCACTTAACACCGTCGGCAGGCATGCAGTATGTACAGCGAAAATTGCACCTGTCCGTCACGGAAATGCGGACATAATTCAGATGTCTGCCGTAGTCATCAATCATTATGGCCATCTGTAGCCACCCATCGCTTCCACGCTTTCTCTCCACTTAACGTCGTTTATACTGTCAAGGAGCGCCTTTATGCCTATGTGATCCATATATTCCTCGGGAATTACAAGTTCGTACGGCTCTTCCGCCAACGGTATAAAATCAAGCCCCAAAGCATCCGCGGCGGATTTTATTCCCAGTGTGGCATCTGCCAATCCAGTATATACCCTGTTCGCCGCTTCCATGTGAGTAGTACACTGCTGTGTGTAGCCTTTTATGTCAGACGGACTTTTTCCGTTTTGTTTCAGTAGGTGGTCGAAAAGAACTCTTGTTCCTGCCCCGGGCTGCCTGTTAGAGAAAACAAAGTCGCCGTCGCAAAGAGCCTTGAAGTCTGTTATTTTTTTCGGATTGCCGGCTGCGACTATTATTCCCTGCATTCTGTAAAAGACATGAATTCTTATCCATTTTCTGCCGCAGGAAAATCTTTCGATAAAGCTGTCGTTATAAGTCCCGTCGGTCTCGTCAAGCAGATGTGCCGCGGCCAAATGGCACTCTCCCCTGCTTAATGCGGCAAGTCCGCCCATACTTCCTACCGCGCGTGCCGTAAAATCTCCGCCTCTTTTTCTTATAGGCGTGACCAGAAGCTGTATCGCAGGGTCGTCAGAACCTTGGAAGAGCACTCTCTTTTCCAAATCTATCTTTTTTGTCATAAAGACCGGGATATCAGTACCCTTTTCACACTCCAAAGCCTGCTGCGGCAGCAGAGCGATACCATCGGATTCGGCGAGAGCCCAAAGGACACTCGCACCCGAAGTCAATGCCCACGAGTATAGAGTTTCTCCTACCAGGGCAGTTTTAACTCTCAGCCATTCTAGAATACCTGCAGGTGATGTATGAGAAACCAGCAGTTTTGTATTCCATGTCTCGCTGCTGCCTATGGCATTTTGAATGGAATCAGGGTAAACTTCTTTGTTCGATAAGATATTAAGGAGCGGATACACAATGCTCCACAAAACAACAGTTGTGGACATGGGAAAACCGGGAAGGCATATCACGGGCCTGCCGTTAATCTCCGCAGCCATAGCAGGACGGCCCGGCTTCATTCTGAGCCAGCGGAAAAGCACCGAACCGAGATTTTCGAATACTTCAAGTGTGTGGTCTCGTCTGCCTTTTGCGGAACCTGCTCCCACAAGCACGAGATCGTATTCATCGGCGGCAGCGCGTACATGTTCGCTTAAGATATCGGCATTGTCGGGAAGAATGGGAGAAATATCAATATCATAGCCCCAACTTTTAAATGAAGCCTCTATAAACAGAGAGTTGCTTTCCGCGACGGTTCCCGCCTTCGGAGACGAATCGGAAAGCCACCTATCCTTTGATATTATTTCATCTCCTGTCGGGATAAAGAGCGTTTTAGGTTTCTTATAAACAGGAACCTCATCTATGCCGGCGCAGAGAAAGAGTGATATGAGAGCGGGGGTCACAATATCTCCCTCTCTCGCTATAATCTGTCCTGCCATGACATCTTCTCCCAAGGGGCGAACATTGGCAGAGTTTGTCAGTGTTTTGCATATCAAAAGGTCGTCTCCGTCAAGGGACGAATCCTCAACCATGAGGACGGCATTGCTCCATGAGGGAATATCCGAACCGGTATTGACCCATGAATATTTTTCGGATGCTGCTCTTCTCGGAGTAGCGGGGGTTGCTCCGATTGTATCGGAAGCGTCAAGAGCGTAGCCGTCGACAGCCGAAGCCGCATAGTGGGGCACATTGCGCCCTGCTGTTATGTCACGGGCAAGCACAAGCCCCAAAGAGCGCGATATTTTCACCGCACATATATTTTGTTTTGCCGATTGCGCAAAAGCTGAAAGCATTATGCTCTGCGCCTCTTCAAGAGAAATATGTTCCGGATATTTTACTGCCATAACCACACCTCCGCCGTTTCTCCGCTTCTTATTGTTTCTTTGTCGCTTGGTATGCGAATAAGTCCGTCAGAACCTGAAAATACAGAAATATAGCCTGATTTTGCCATGAGCGGCTCCACTGTGCCGCCCTGCGAAAGTTTGCAGGGAATGAATTCCTCCGGCCCTGTTCTCGCCGTAATATCTTTTGTAACTGGAAGGTGCATCTTTCGGAATAAGAGAGAATCATCTCCGCCTATCAGCTTCATGAGAAGAGGAAGCAAAACCGTAAAACCTACGGTGAGGCAGGAAAGAGGATGGCCCGGCAGAGAAATGACAAGTTTTTTTGAATCTCCGCACCCTGCTATCAGAGTCGGCTTTCCGGGGACAATGTTTATCCCCCTTATAATAAGTCCCGGCTGCGGCAGGCTTTCAAGAACGGATGAACAGTGATCTCTCACACCTACGGAGGAGCCGCCGCTCAATATAAGGACATCGCAGCCCGCCAACTCTTCTTTAACCTTTTTCTCAAATATCTCTTTATCATCGCAGAGGATGCCTTTGTACTCGGGCTGAAATCCAAAACGTTTTAACAATGAAAGTACAGACCAGCCGTTTACGTCTCTGATTTTGCCTGGCGGCAATGTCTCGGTTTCCGCAGGGACAATCTCATCTCCTGTGCTGATGATACTTATCTTTAAATCTACAACGGGCACATCATTTATTCCGAGGGCGGCAAGCAGGCTGATAGAACGAAAATCTATAATTTCGCCGCAGTGCAGTACATTTGCGCCTGATGCAAACTCCTCGCCAGCCCTTATAATATTTTCTCCGGCCTGAACGCTTCTGCGAACCTCGACCCAATCTGCTGTCAGAGAAGTATCTTCTGTCATGACGACAGCATCAGCACCTTCGGGCAGCAAGCCCCCGGTAGGGATAGAAAACGCTTCGCCGAAAGAGACAGATTTGGCAGGGACCTCTCCCATTAAGATTTCCCCCGTCTTTCTGAGAAATGACGGAGTTCCTTCCGTTGCCGCCACGACATCTGTTCCCGCAACGGCATAGCCGTCCCGCAAACTTCTGGTGTATGGAGGATACGGTTCGTCTGCCGCTATATCTTTTGATATTATCCTGCCGAAAGAATCATTGATATTCAAATATTTTTCCCTTGTTGCCCATGGGAATGAAAGTGCTTCTGAAACAAGGTCAATAGCCTGAGACCTCGGAGTAACTTCTTTTACAAAGCCGGCCATTCTCTCATCGACCTTTCTTTACTTTTATTTTGAAGGTTCAGACGAGACAACATAGACAGGATAGCCTTTTTCGATAAGTACGGATGAAATTTTTTCCGCCTCTGTCTTTTTTGCCGAACCTTTTACTCTGACCTTATAAAACGGCGCGTTATTATGAGTGGAATCAAGAATATAGACTTTAAAACCTTCCGAAACTAATTTGTCGCGCAAGGCAGCGGCACTCTCTTTTGAAGAGAAGCCTCCCGTCTGGATATCCCATCTTGTTTCTACAGAAGCCGTTGTCTTTTTTTCCGGTTTAGCCGCATCCGTTTTTTTAGTATCCGGTGTCGTTGTTTCTTTAACTGTGCTTATTTTATTTTTTTCTGTCTTTTGCTGCTTGTTGTCCGTTGTCGGAGCAGCTTTATTCTCATCGTTTTTTTTCTTTATCGGGCTTGAATCTTTCTTCTGCGCTGTATCCGCCTTGGGAGGCTTAGGTGCTTGCGGAACATCATCTTCAACATTCCCGATATTCTGCGTGAGATGCTCATCCTTTATTTCATCTATGCTTTCTATTTGGACGGCACTATTATGTTCACTGTAATAACTGCGCTCGTTGGAAGTTAAGAAGAAAAGTTTTGCGCTGAAAAAAAGCAGAGCAACAGCCATAATCGCCGTAAGCGGAAGTATAAAACGCCCAAATACGGTCATCGGTCTCTTTGCTTTTGCAGCCCTGTGATTCCTCTTAAGCATCTCTCTCTCCTTATTTGTCGGGGAATAAATTTTTTAAATCAAAAAGCGTTTTCTCTCTGCTGCTCCTATTGTTTTTTAAGTAGTCAGAGATTGAAGGTGCCAAAGCGATATCCAAACTGTCTTTATAGCCAAACCACGCAAGGTTATACTCTGTGTCAGCTTCTTTAGGGCTTGTGAGCCTAAGCTGCGGGGTCTTTTTCTTTATTGCCCGCACTGCTGATGAAAGTATATTATACTTTTTCCTAATTTGGGGTATTCCTGCAAAAGATTCATTTTCCCAAGGAGTTCCCGGCTTCGGAATGAACGGGGTAACTGACAATATTATATTTTGGGCAGTTTTTTCTATTATATTTGCTGCCAAATCAGCTATTGCCAATATATCTTCCTCTGTTTCTCCCGGAAGTCCTATCATAAAATATAATTTTGCTTGGTCCACGCCTTTTGATTTCGCCATAATAAGTTTTTCTATTATTAAATCGTTGGTAAATTTTTTGCCGCACGAAAATCTCAAAGCATCACTGCCGCTTTCCGGGGCTACAGTAATGCTGTGTCTTCCGCCCGATGTGAGCGTATCCACCATTCGGTCGGTAAGTCTGTCGAGCCTGAGAGACGCAAAGGATACGCCTATTTCTTTTGACTTCATGTAATCAAGAAGCAGTTCGATATCAGGATAATCTCCGGCTTCGGGTGTCACAAGACCTATTTGCTTAATCTCTGTCGACTCCAGAATTCTATCAAGCCCGGGTTTTATCATGTCAAACTTTCTGTAGCGCATCTTTCCGAAAGAACCGGGAAGAGTGCAGTAACTGCAGGAACGGGCGCAACCTCTTTGCAGTTCAGCCAGCAAAGTGTTGCCGAAAGCGCCTCTCGGAGTTACCCATGAGCTGTACATGGGATATGTATCGTCAATGGGTATGCTCCTGCCAAGCCTTCTGGCTTCTACGTTTCTATCGCTCAAATGAAGCGGAGGTACAAGAATATATTCATTTTCCGCAAGCTGCCGCCACAGCTTTCTTCTGTCACCGCATGAGATATACACCCTCATGCATTCGACAATGTACGGCAGAATATCGACGGCATCGCCAAGCACGATAAAGTCACATATGCCAGACACCAAAAGCGGATTTATGTAGCTGATTGCTCCGCCGATTCCCAGTACGGGATAAGAGTTCTTCTCCCTTTCATAAGGAGAAAGAGGGATGTTAGCGCCTTTGAGCCACTCACACAGGGTGACAAAGCCGCCTTCGTAAGAAATTCCCGCAGTAATTATGGGAAAGCGTTCAAGCATTGTGTCTGAATCTACAGACCTGTAACTTATAGGAGAGCTGAAAAAACGTTCTACAGCCACCCCGTTTTCCTTTAACAATCTATATATGTAATGTATGCCAAGGTTTGCAGCCCCGATGGAATAGTCGGCAGGATAAAAGAGCGCCCAAGGAAGATCTCCCCCCCTGGGCAGTTCTAATGTCCATATTTCATCGGTGCGATAGTCATTCCAGCTTTGCCACGCACCCATCCTTGCTTTCTTGTCCGAAGGAATTCTAACTTTGCTCAGGGTCAGTGCCTCTTTCTTAAAAACGCGGGAGCGTCATACTGATCCACGGGAGCACCGCTGAGTTTGAACAAATCCTCATCTGCCGATGTTTTGGCAGGCTGCTGAGGAGCGCTTTTTACCACGCTGGGCTCGTCATGTTTCTCTGTCTGGACAGGAGTAGAAATAATTACATCTGCAGAAGCACCCTCGTCTCTGTGAGAGGCAAAAACAGCTCCGCTAGCCTTTTGTTTTGGGCTCTGCTGTGCAGACATTTTTGACGCAGTATAGCTGTTTAAGTTTTTAACGGCGGAGATGTCCAGTTCTCTTGAAGGAGAAGTCTGTCTGAAATTGTGCGCCGATGCCGCCGGCTGAGGAGCAAGAGTATCCTCTATCTCATCAAATCCTGTGGCGATAACGGTTATCTGTATAGAATCTTCCATTTCGGGGTCATATACATGGCCCCAAATGATGAAGGCATTTTCGTCGGCAGCTTCGGTTATTATTCTTGTCGCTTCGTCAATTTCATGTATGCCCACATTAGCGCCGCCTGTTATATTGAAAAGTATTCCTTTTGCTCCGCTCATCCTTGTGTCCATCAACGGGCTGTTTATGGCGTTGTAGGCGGCAGCTGCGGCTCTCTTCTCTCCGTAGCCCTCTCCTATGCCCATTATCGCGGTACCGGCATTTGACATAATGGTCTTGACGTCGGCAAAGTCGACATTTACAAGGCCAGGACGGAGTATGAGATCCGTAACACCCTGGACAGCCTGATGAAGAACGCCGTCGGCCATCTTAAACGCATCGACAATAGAGGCTTTTTTATCTGTTACGCTCAATAATCTGTCGTTCGGAATAATAATCAAAGCATCAACTTTATCTTTGAGCTGTTTAACTCCGGCATTAGCCTGAGCTATTCTTCTGCGTCCTTCAAATGCAAATGGGAGGGTTACAACGGCTACGACAAGAGCCCCTGCCTCTCTGGCTATAGATGCGACAACGGGCGCAGCTCCTGTCCCTGTTCCGCCGCCCATACCTGCCGCAACAAAGACCATGTCCGCTCCGTCCACAATGGCACGTATTTCTTCGCGCGACTCCATCGCAGACTTGCACCCTATTTCAGGATCGGAGCCTGCGCCAAGGCCTTTGGTAAGTTCTTTTCCGAGAATTATTCGCGATGACGCTTCGGACAACTCAAGGTGCGCCATATCTGTGTTGGCCGCTATGAACTCAACGCCGCGAACTCCGCCGCGTATTATGTGATTGAGCGCATTATTGCCGGCACCGCCGACACCTACTACTTTTATAACTTCTCTAGTCGGATAATTTGACTTATCCAGCTGGAATATTTCCGACATATCAGCCATTTTGTTTCCTCCTAAGTCAAAGGGGATTTATCTTTAAAACAGTTCGTTGATCAGCTTTTTCAGACCGCCGAAGGGATCGAAACCGCCGCCAGATTTTTTGTCCGAGCCGGGAATGGATATGACTTTTTCGGGAGCAGTCTGCCTCACATAACCGTCAGACATGCTCTTCATTATCAGAGGGTTATCCAGATAACGGAACGGGTCTCTTTCCTTCTCAAGCATGTATTTTATTATTCCCGCAGCGGAAGAGTACTCCGGTGTATTTCTGCCGGGAGGCATTCTGTTGGCATCAAGGGGGGCGGAAACTCTTGCTGACAAGTCCATTAAGTCAAGCATCAAGGCATCGATTCCATCCGTCTTGGATACACCGCCTGTAAGTATGATGCCGGCAGGAAGCATGGATACTCCTGCTGTTTTGATTTCGGGGCGGACAAGAACTTCACACAGTTCTTCTATTCTGCACCTTATAATTTCATGCAAATCAGTTTTGGATACGGAATAGTCTCTTCCGTTATAGTTAAAGTCGATGCTGTCATCGACATTTTCCGGTTCGACAAATACAGATACTTCCTTTTTAAGCTCTTCCGCCTTGTTAAGCGGGAGCTTCAGCACACTGCCGACATCGTTTGTTATATGGTCTCCGCCGACCGTTATAAGCCCTAAATGCTTAGGTCTGCCGTCAGAGAAGACTGATACTGAAGTTGTTCCTCCTCCGATATCCATTACAACTGCTCCTGCGAGAGCCTCTTCGGGAGATAAAACTCCAAGAGCGGCGGCAAGAGGCTTGATAACAAGTCCATTAACATCCAAACCGGCTTTGTCGACACAATTTAAGACATTTTGGATTGTAGCTGTCGGCACGATAACAGACTGAAGCTGTATATCCAGTCTCATTGCCGTCATACCGAGAGGATCGTCAATACCGACCTGTCCGTCCAGAGAATATTCGACAGGTATGGTGTGAAGTATACTCTGGTTCGCAGGTATGGACACATCGGCCTGAGCTGCCTCGATTACCCGCTCAACGTCAAGCTGCATTACCGGTCGAGGCGTCCGTCCGAGGGAGACCATGCCTTTTGAGCGGATATTTGTGACTTCTCCTCCGCCGAATGATACTGTGACTTCCTTGATATCTTGTCCTACCATATTCTGGGCATCGCTGACAGCCTGCTTTACAGAACGCACAGCCTGATCCAGATTGACAATTAGGCCCTTCCTTATACCATTTGAAGGCGCCTGTCCCACACCGATTATC
Organism: uncultured Synergistaceae bacterium; assembly: GCA_964577295.1. Lineage (GTDB taxonomy): Bacteria > Synergistota > Synergistia > Synergistales > Synergistaceae > CAZNYN01. The sequence goes on from CAZNYN010000002.1 coordinate 76,656, forward strand.
TGTGCCTCATCACCGTCATGTTCACGTTCGGCAACAACTACTGTGACTTTACTTGTGCCCAGATCCAGCCCGACAAGAAGCTCCGGTTCGATTTCTGCCATATAGCCTGAGGCTTTCTTAAACAAGTAAATAGCCCCCTCTTCTGATGAGATAATAACTCTATTTATTGTACCTTATTTTTGACAATTATTTTATCTTTATATGTAGCATCGATAAATATTTTTTTGGGCATTTCTTCAAGGTTGGTAAATATTTTTTTAATAGCTGCTCCTATATCTCTCCACTCGGCTGGATCATCTGAAAATAAAATCTCAAGATAACTTTCGGGGAAACGTGGTATAAATACAATTTTTACAACTGGCTTGCCATCGCGCATAACAGCTTGAATATATTTTACATGCTTTGTCCATCCAAATGACTCTATATTACCATACCATTCCATTATTTTTGTAATAGGCAGACTCGATACATAGACATTTCCGTTTCCTTTTGCAATATCGACTGGCGACGTCCTGTCACTGCTCCAGTACAAAAGTGGAACCTTATGCATCTTATCGGGCACCGTCCTTTTTTGTTCCAAGGAGGCAAGCCATACCCTGCCGTCCGAAGCTACATACCAATATTTTCCGCCCCAGTACATCTTTATCTCCGGCTTCAACGGCACACAATCCAAGGCAAAACATCCCCATCCCGTAAGATTAAGCTTCACATCCATAGGATGGTACATGGCTATAAGTTTGCTCTGACGATCCTTTGTAATCCACAGCAGCGGCCAATATCTCTCCTGATATTTTGAAAGAGAGCCCCATACATCCCTTTGAGAAAGGATATCGGGAGGCGTGACCTCTATATTTCTTATACGAAAAAAGGCATAACGTGATTCCGCGGCCCAAAACACACCGAAAAGAATCACTGTTAATATCAATAATATTTTGCGTCTTTTTTTACGCTTTTTGGAAGCTTCCGAAGAAACAAATCTCATATTCGAGTTTTATCCCATATGTGTCAAAAACACGGGCTCTGCACTTTTCACTTAGGGCAAAAATATCATCTGACGATGCATTGCCGAGGTTTTCTATAAAATTGGCATGGCACGAGGAAACACAGGCATCCCCGATTCTCATCAATTTACAGCCGCAGTCGTCGAGCAGTTTTCCTGCGCTTGTTCCCTGCGGATTTTTAAATACACATCCTGCTGTTTTCTTTCCGAAGGGTTGTCCTTTTTTTAAAGATGCAAAGTGGCTGACACGCGAAAGGACATAATCTCTGTCCGCTCTTTTCAGATGCATTGAACAGCCTGTTATAAGCACTGTTTCTTCCTTGTTCCAAGGACACGTTCTGTATTCCCACTCGAGCTCGTCGGGCGAGAAAATTCTTGTCTTGCCGTCAGTGCCTATTGTGCGTACCTCAGTCAGAAAAGAGCCCAGTGACTCTCCGCCTGCCGCCGCATTTCCCCAAAGAGCACCTCCGAGTGTCCCCGGGATACCTGTCAAAAATTCCACTCCGCCAAGCCCGCTTCTGATAGCAAGGGAGATAAAATCTCTTACAGAAACACCGCTTCCTGCCTCTATATCCGCACTGCCGTCACTGTATATGTTCTTTACGTTTAATTTATTCAAAGAAGCAGTATGCAGAACGGCGGCAGGTATCATACCGTCAGAGACAAGGATATTAGAGCCGCCTCCCAGAATATAAAGAGGCATTGAGGCAGAAAAAGCCTTGCAAATGACAGCAGAAGCGGATATTTCATCCTCTGGCGTCGAAAAGAGGGCGCACTTGCCGCCTACTCCCCACGTATTAAGTTCCTTTAGAGAGTAATCTTTAAACAACCTAAGCCTCGTCTTTGTTCGATTTCATTTCCAAAAGCATGGCATATATTTTTTTGCCCAAAGTTCCCACGCTTCCCGCACCTATGGTAAGGATTAAGTCTCCGTTCTTTGCGACATGGCATACGGATTTGACAACATCGTCAAAGTTGCCTGCAAGCTCACAGTGAGATTTGTTGTCTTCCGACACGGCATCGATTATCATTTTTGACGACACACCTTCTATTGGCTGTTCGTCCGATCCATAAATGGGCAGTATAAATGCTCTGTCTGCAAGGGAAAGTGCACTCGCAAACTCTTTATATAATGCCGCTGTTCTGCTGAACCTATGGGGTTGAAAGACAGCCACAAGACGCCGTTCGGGGAATATTTTGCGCACTGCGTTCAGTGTCGCCGAAATTTCGTTGGGGTGGTGTCCATAATCGTCATAAATGAGAATGTCGTCAACAGTTCCTGTTTTCTGGAGTCTGCGCTTCGCTCCGCTGAAGACGGCAAGGCCTTTGGATATATCTTCTATGGATAGCCCCATTTCATAAGATGCAGCGGCTGCAGCAAGCGCATTTAAGACATTATGTTCCCCCGAGACAGCCAGATTAATTGTGCAAAGAGGTACTCCGTCATGGTTGAGAGTGAAAGAGACGCCTCCACCCATGTGATGCACAACCTCGGTAGCTCCCCAGTTCCACGAAGTTCCCCAGCCGTAAGTTATGATACCGTCTCCGATGGCGTAATCTTCGAGAAGATTGTTGATGCCGTTGTCTTCCATGCACAAGATAACACGCCTGCCGCTTTTGCAGTTTGAAAGAAATTCATAAAACGCATCCGTTACGGATTTAAAAGTCATATAGTGGTCTCTGTGGTCCCAGTCTATGTTCGTCACGACTGCGATCTCTGGGTGAAAATAGACAAAAGAGCGGTCGCTCTCATCAAGCTCCGCTATCATAAAATCGCTCGTGCCGAGTTTTGCGTTTGTTCCTATATCGGCAAGTTCTCCGCCTATGGCTATGGTCGGATCTGTGCCAGCCATCTCGGCAACCAAAGATATCATCGATGAGGTCGTTGTCTTCCCGTGAGTGCCAGCAACTCCTACGCCGCGGTGAGAGTTGAATATCAGGCTTAAAACCTCTGCGCGGCGCGCAACGGATATGCCGTTTTGCCAGGCTTTGAGTATTTCAGAGTGATCGACGGGAATGGCACTCGAAAAAACCAATATATCCGGAGAATATTTATCGATATGCTTCGCGTCATGCTCCATCTCTATAGGGATTTTCCTCTCTTTAAGCGCCTTCATGTAGGATGTTTGGAACAAGTCACACCCTGAAACATCCGCCCCTATCTGGCTGAGCAGGATGGCAAGGCCGCTCATTCCTGCCCCGCCTATTCCCATAAGATGTATTTTTTTTGTCTTAATGTCCATATTACTGTCCAGTGTCACTACAAGCGCTCCTTTCAAAATAAGGGGAGAGTGCCAGCCAAAAATTTTCACAAATTTTTCCTGAGCTATTATACAGTCTGCCTGTTATATTGCTATTGGATCTTTGACAATTTTCTTTTAAATTTCTAAGAATATCTATAAATTTCTCGTCATCCTCATCCTCTAAAAATACCTCCGCATTGTTTTCTGAAGCGAAGATCATTGCATTGTAATATTGATGATCGTCCGCAGCTTTTCTCCACGGAATCACAATCGATTTTATCCCCAGATTTCCCGCCTCTGTTAATGTGGAGCCGCCGGCTCTTACTACCATAGCATCGGCAATGCTGAACAAAAGCGAAGCATCCCACACCTTCGGAAGCAAAAAGACATTACTGCCTATTATCTCACATTTTTCACTTACTGCGGGCAGTATAAAAAAACACTTTTTGAATTCGTCCCTTAATGCTGCTTTGCATACTAAATCCTTTATTGCAAGACTTCCGAGAGAGCCCGTCATAACGACCACATTCATCTCTGACTCACATGACAGAGGGAGCCCCATCGCCTTCCATGCGGCAGCTCTATCCTTCAGATCAAAATTTCTTATGGGCACACCTACATACTCATACGATTGATCGCAGAGAGGTCGACATTTGCTCCATCCCGTAAGTATTTTTACCTTGAGTTTACCGGCAATCCTTGTCACTTTGCCGGCGTATGCATTCTGTTCATGCAGCACCGCTTTGACTCCCGTCATTTTACAGACAAAAAGCAGAGGGAAAGAAATATACCCTGCAAACATTACGCAGCATTTCGGTGAATATTTTTTTATCAGAAAATAAGACAATATTATAGATTTTATAAGACATGCTACTCTTTTTACTCTGACTAAAACAGTGCTTCCGGAAAATGGCGAACCGTCCATAGGAAGGACAATGGGATTTATGCCCGCACTTTTGTATATTTCAAGCTCCAAAGGGCGGCATCCGCAAACGTACTCTACGGATTTGTTCTTATTGGCTTGTACCCAACTGCCGAATGAAACAGCGGGCCAAATGTGGCCGCCCGTTCCTCCCGCTACAATAAGTATATCTGTCTTCACTTTACAAATCCTCCATACGGCTTTCTCTTTCCAGACGCATGACCATTCCGACACGCGACCACATAGTCAGCAGAGACGTTCCTCCGTAGCTTATAAAGGGCAAAGGCATACCTGTAAGAGGCATCAGCTTTGTAACCCCGGCTATATTAATCGCAAGGGGGATTAGAACCGTAAGAGTCACCCCCCAAACGAGCGATGACTTGAAAGCGTCTGATGTACGGTAATATATTCCTTTCATCTCGGTCACCCAAAAAGCAAATAATCCTAGAATTGCCAAGGTTCCGATTAGGCCCAGTTCTTCTCCTACAGCAGCGTAAATGAAGTCTGTATAAGCGGCAGGAAGATAGTTCAATTTTTGAAATCCATGCCCAAGCCCCGTTCCCCAAAAGCCTCCGTTTGCAAAAGCTATAAGCCCCTGAATTGCCTGGAAGCCTGTATCAAGAGGGTCTGACCACGGGTCTATAAATGCGGTTACGCGGCGCATTCTGTATGACTCTCCGAAAATTAGAAATAAGAGAGCAGGCAGAGCAAGAACAACTCCGCTTATAAGCGGCAGGCGCCATCCGTATCGTTCTACATATATTCCCATGGAAACTAAGAAAATCAGGATTGTACTTCCCAAGTCGGGCTGCGAAAGCAGAGGCACTGCGGCAATAAGTATCAAAACAGCCGTCACGGTAAAAGCCTTTGTCGGGTCTTTGTCTCCTTTGGAAAGCAGTTTTGCCAGATGCAGAGCCATTGCAAGACAAAGAAGCTCTCCTGGCTGAATAGAAAGCCCCGCGCCCGGGATCTGAATCCATCTTCTCGCTCCGCCTATTGACTCTCCTATGCCCGGCACGAGCGGCAGCCATGACATAAGCCATGCCGTGATAACAAGGCCGGAACTCGTCTTGTACCAAAATCTAAGCGGTATAGAGTAGACAAAAAGCATTCCGCAGAGAGCCAAAGCAAGCCATCTGAGCTGTTTCATCCCCATTTGAAACGGGGTTCCCGTATATAAAAATGAAGTCGGGCTGGTTGTGGATGTAATCATGAGAATGCCTATCCCGCTCAATATGAGCGGAATAAGCCATATAAACGGATTTATTCTCACTTTTTTGCTTTTATTTGTTACATCCGCATCAGCGCTCATTATAAATCTATGATTCTCTCTCTATTATTTTTTTTGCCGCCCTTACAAAATGATCTCCTCTGGCACCGTAATTAGGATACATATCCCAGCTTGTACACGCGGGAGAGAGCAGCACTGTCTCACCGGCAGATGCCTTTATATATGCGGCTTCTACGGCCTCATCCATATCATTCACTTTTGTAAAAGCGTTATAGCCTGCCGCGCTGAGAGCTGACGCGATTTTATCTTTTTCAGAACCCAGAAGCACCGCGCATTTTGTATATTTAATAGCGCCTTCGGCAAGAGGTGCGTAATCTTCGCCTTTGCCCTGTCCGCCGAGAATTATGACTTTGCCTCCCGGAAGAGAGCTCATGGCGGTAAGTGTCGCCGCCACATTCGTGCCTTTTGAGTCATCGACAAAAGTTACGCCTTTGATCTCTCCCGCATACGCGCAGCGATGCTTCGGCGGCACATAATTTTCTATGCTGCCGGCAGCCGCTTCTATTTCAAACAGAGCCAAAACTGTCATAGCCATGGCACTGTTCTCAAGGTTGTGACTACCAAGAAGTTTTACCGATGAAAAGTCAAAAAGTTTTTTGCATGAGGAGCACCCACCGTTGTTAAGCCAGGCTGATGATGCTTCGCTGTCCATATAGATTCCGTTCTTATCTTTCAGACAAGACCCCCATGACATCGGCAGTGATATTACATCACTTGCCGCGCCCAGCACGGCTTCGTCTCTCTTTTGATATATTGCCGCTCCTCCGCAGGAGAGACACTTTATTATGTTGGCCTTTGAAGCGACATAATTCTCATATGAGCCATGCCAGTCTATATGGTCCGGAGCCAGATTGCAGACAACGGCAGCATCACAGCGGAATGTTTTGGCCCAATAAAGCTGAAAGCTGCTGAGTTCCATGACTATAAAGTCATAATTACTGTCTGCCGCTTTGGCTACCGGTATGCCTATATTGCCGCATGTAATAACATTGCACCCTGCTTCAGCAAGCAAGTGCCCTATCATTGATGTCGTAGTTGTCTTTCCGTTGCTCCCCGTAACTGCAATTATTGTACCGCTTAGATACGGAGAGACAAAATCCAACTCACCTATGACAGTGATTCCTCTTTTTCCAGCCTCAACGAGCATTTCATTTTTGGGCGAAATACCGGAACTGACTACAATTACATCTGCATCAAGCAACAGTTCAGTGTTGCCGGATGCCTCCCACATAATGCCGTTTGCTTTAAAAAATTCTTCTGTTTCTTTGGATATCTCCTTGGCATCTGACACAAAAACTTTTGCGCCTTGTTTAGCCGCGAGCGCGGCAAGCGCGGCACCGCTGACACCTGCGCCCAGTACTGATATTTTTTTGCCGTTAATCATATTATTCATTTGCATCTTTCCAGCCTTTCATTCAAAGAAATCAATACAGGCCTTTGTCATATGGCATTGACCAGTACAAAAAGCAAAGCCATTAAAACCAGCATTCCGACTATATGTACTATCCAAAATCTAAGTACGATTTGCGTCTCTTTCCAGCCTAGCATCTCGAAGTGATGATGAATGGGGCTCATAAGAAAAACTTTTCTTTTAAGACGCCTGATGGCAAAAATTTGAATTGCAACGGAAATAATCTCTATTCCAAAAAGAAAACCGAGAGGTATTATCATGATAAAAGCACCAGATGCAAGGCAGAGCGAGAGCAGAAGCCCCGCAAAAAAATGAGCTCCAACATCTCCCATAAACACTGATGCCGGGTTCGCATTGTGCCACAAAAAGCCCAAGGCTATTCCCAACCCGGATATTGCAAAGAGAGAGACTAAGTTATCGTTTGGCAGAAACAGAAGGGCCCCCACCAGGGATATCATAGAACATCCGGCCGCAAGACCGTCAAGACCGTCAGTAACATTGACGGCATTTTGAAATCCGACTCCAACAAAAATCACCAACAGCAGCGCGGGCAGCTTCGGTATTTCAAGAAAAGGAAGGACAAGGAGCGTATCGGGCAAAACCCAGTATGCCCACAGCAGTGTCACAACTATCTGCAAAAAAAGTTTTTGGAGACTTTTAAGTCCGTCGCTCGAATGCTTTGTATATTTGAGCCAGTCATCAATAAATCCTACTACAGCCGCCAGTATAGGATAAGAAAGTATCTGCGCGGTGCGTTCTGTCGGAAGAGAACCGTTCATAATGTATATAAGCAGTGCGGCTGCGGCAATGACAGGGATAAAGACAATTCCTCCCATAGTGGGAGTTCCCATCTTAGTCTTTTCATGCCAGCATGGGCCGTACTCCTTTGTAACCTGCTCTATTTTCATTTTGTGCATCTTGGCCGTCCACATTTTTTGAAGCATTATCTCCAAAACAATGGAAACAGACAAAATAATTATCAGCTGATTAAACATCCATGCCCTCCGTAAGCATTGCAACTATTTTTTTAAGACCATAGAAATTAGAGCCTTTTATAAGTACGATGCTGTTCTTCTCGTAATTCTTGGGTATGTGCGGCAGCATATCTTCAAAGCTTGAATACCTCTCTATACCGCACGGCAGCACAAGTTTGTTATCATACCACTCTTCTCCGAGTAATACTACTTTTTTAAAATTTTTCAGTTTATCGATTATTTTTTGATGCAATTCCGCGGAGGTGTTCCCAAGCTCTCTCATACCCCCCAATACTGCAAACATATTATAACCGTCATGACTCACACCCGTAACATTGTCTATAGCCGCTCCCATTGAGGCAGGGTTTGCGTTGTATGACTCGTCGATAATCCATACGTTGTCTTTCACTTTTGAGCATACTCCCCGTCCCGCTATCGGCGAGAGCGACTCAATGGCAGAGACCGCATCTTCGTAAGGGATGGAGCAGCACTTTCCTATTGCCGCGGCATAGGCGATATTATAGCCATGCTGGCTTCCGAAGAGTGATGCTGTAAATTTGTATAATTGGTCTTCCGCAGCTATGTCAACATGGACAACGGCTTCTTTTTCAGCAAAATTTATGGTTGTATTTTCTATTTTGATATTAGGTGTATCCGATTTGCCGACTGAAATCTTTGTCAGCTCGGGAATATTATTGAGCATGTACTCTCTTAACAGTACATTATCATTATTAAAAATTATCTCCTTCAGCTTCTTGGAACCGCAAATTTCAATTTTTGCGTTGAGAACTCCTTCAACAGAGCCGAAGCCTTCCAAATGTGCGGGAGCGACTTCTGTTATGACAGCCGTCTGCGGAGGGAAGAGAGCCACCATTTCAGCTATCTCGCCAAAGTGGTTTGTTCCGAGTTCTAGTACCAGCATTTCGGTATCAGCAGGCATCGCCAATATGGTGAGACTGCACCCCAAAACCGTATTAAAGCTCCTTATGGCACTGTGAACCTTATAGCGGCTCTTAAGCACGGATACAGTCAGTTCACGTACCGTCGTCTTTCCTACACTTCCCGTTATGCCTATTACATAGGGGGAAACAGCGTCAAGATACTTCTGAGCTGTTCTCGCAAGGGCGCTCTTAACGTCATTGACCGCAATAACTGTTACATTTTCAAACTCTCCCTGCAAAGCGGACACCTTGGGAAATTCATCTCTGTCTACAAGCAGAAGTGAAGCTCCCTGCTCGATGACGCTGCGAATGTACATGTGCCCGTCGGTTTTTGCTCCCTTTATCGCAGCAAACGCATCTCCCTTTACAACCTCTCTGCTGTCGCTCCTCCACTGCCTGGTTATAGAAATATCCGGCCCGTAAAGGACACCTTCACACCATCCGGCCGCTTCCGAAGCACTGATTGTTTTCATTATGCAAGCTCCCTGTTATTTATTGAGCACCAATCGTTCAATACATTTTTATCCAAAAACGGTATAACTTCATCCTTTAATATCTGATACCGTTCGGGGCCCTTTCCAGGCACTACGAGAATGTCTCCCTTAGATATTGATGACAATCCCTCATATATCGCCTCGCGCCTGTCAACGATGACCTTATAGTCTGTTTTATGCTTTCTGGCTCCAACCTCGATTTCGCTTGTTATAACGGCAGGGTCTTCGCTTCTCGGGTTGTCTGATGTGATAATAACATCGTCGGCCAGTCTGGCAGCTATTTCACCCATAATGGGCCTCTTTGTCTTATCTCTGTCTCCTCCGGCGCCGAAAGCAACAACCAGCTTTCCTTTGCAAAGAGGGCGCAAAGCAGTCAGCACCTTTTCCAGCCCGTCGGGACTGTGAGCGAAATCGATGACGCATGAACCGCCGTCTTTAATCATATACCTTTCAAGACGCCCGGGAACCTGTTTCATATTTTTAAGCCCGTATATTGCATCGCTATTGGAAATTCCGAGAGTCCATGTAAGAGAAAGGGCCTGAAGAGCATTCAAAACATTATAGCTGCCGAGCATGGGCAGCCTTACGCTGTAAGGTGATTTTGAGTCAGGAATTTTAATATCGACATCCATGCCTTCGATAGAGCTGGATTTGATAACGGCGCGGAAATCTGCGGACGCGTCATCTATTCCAAACGTCATTGCCTTATCGCAAAGAGTTTCATAAAGACGTCTGCCGTAGAGATCGTCTATATTTACACATGCTTTCCAGTTATTTCTCATATATTTTTCAAACAGCAATTTTTTAGCGTTGAAATAATTTTCCATATCACCGTGATAATCAAGGTGGTCGACTGTGAGATTTGTAAAGCCCGCTCTGTCATACAGAACTCCGTCTATACGCCCCTGATCTATAGAATGAGAGGACGTTTCCATAACACATGCCTTACATCCGTTATTGACCATTCTGTAAAGCCAGTACTGCAAATCGGAAGCTTCCGGGGTGGTATGTTCCGCGTCTTCGACAACGTCTCCGTCTTCATAATACACAGTACCGAGGAGACCCGTTTTCATGCCTGCATGTTCCAAAATGGACTTTGTCATAAATGCGGACGTTGTTTTGCCGTTAGTACCCGTGACAGCCATCATGGAAAGTTTATTTGCCGGTTCCTCATACAGCACGGAAGCGATAGTTCCCATATTTCTCCTTATGTCGGAAGTTATTATCTGCGGCAGTGGAATATCCATGGGATATTCGCATATAAGAGCCGAAGCTCCCTGCTGCACGGCTTTTGCGGCATATTCGTGCCCGTCGAAGTGTCCGCCTTTGACACATGCGAATATGCTGTTTGCGGCAACCTTTCTGCTGTCTGAAAAAAGCACCGTTACATCGGGATTGTCTATTAATGTACCGTCGGGAATATTCACAGAAATGTCCGGTTTCTTCTTAGAAAGTAGTTCTATCAATGTGTTGAATTTCATAATATGCACTCTCCCCACGCTCTATTTTTTATTCCGTTCAGAAACAACCTGATATATATCCTCTGCTATAGATTTAAACACCGGAGCCGCTATCTGACCTCCGTAATACCTTGCACCCTTAGGTTCGCCCAAGCTTATAAGCATAACATACTGAGGTTTATCAGCCGGCCAAAACCCCACAAATGACGCTACATAATGCCCCTTTGTGTATTGGCCTGCAGATGCTATCTGCGCTGTGCCTGTCTTGCCTGCAATAGCCACCTTATCCGAAAAGGCGGCTTTTCCTCCGCCTTCGCTTACAACCCTCTTCATGGCACTGCGGACAAAAGATGACGTGTTATCTGAAATAACCTGATACCGTATCCTCTTACTCCCCTTGTGAATAACCTTGCCGTTTGAATCCCTTACTTCTTTAACCAAATAGGGCTTCAACAGCTCGCCGCCATTCACTATGGCAGATATTGCCATAGCAACCTGAAGGGGTGTAACAGCTATTCCCTGCCCTATGAAAATATTTGCAGGCACTGTTCCAAGCCACTCTTCGGGAGATTTTATAAGTCCGCTCTCTTCTCCCGCCATCTCCACTTCCGTCTTGTCCCCAAAGCCAAATTGCTTAAGCATCCCGTAAGCCTGGTACTTCGGAACTCCCATGGACATTGTAGCCATGCCTATGTTGCAGGAATTCATCAAAACATGAGTCAAATCTTGAAAACCATGGGCCTTCCTGTTGACGTCACTCATTGTCTTATCCGCAAGTTTCATAGTACCATGGCAGTTATAGGTCGAATTTTTATTCGCAGCCGCACTCTCCATAGCAATTGACATTGTAATCGGCTTAAAAATTGAGCCCGGTTCATAAACACGGCCGACCACATTATTCCTTGTGGCCTCTATATTCTTCAAATTTTTCCTGTTATTGGGATCGACCGTTGGATAACTGGCCAGGGCTACTATCTCACCAGTCCATGGATTGACACATATTCCCGCCGCCCACGAAGCATCCGAGGCTTTGGCACCTTCACTGAGCCGCCATTCCATTATCTGCTGTATTCTGGAGTCTATAGTAAGTTGAATCGAACCGGAAGTATTTTTTATCACACCGGATTTTCCGCCCATAACATCAAGCGTTTTTCCGTTAGAATCTCTCGTAAGAAACCTTGTTCTGGGGGGGGAAAAAAGTATATGGTTCCAAGAAAACTCTATGCCTGCCTGGCCGTAATCGTCAATGTCACAAAACCCCAGCACATGAAATGCAAGGGCCCCGTGAGGATATACTCTTATCTTCTCCGATGTTTCATAGAGACCGGGAATTTCTTTTCCCTCAAGCAGCTTAGCCTTTTCCGGGGGAACATTTCTTGCTACCCAATAAAATCTTCCTTTGAGCTGCTTAGAAAATTTTTGGACCACTGCCTTTCCGAAGACAGGCGCAAGCAAACCGGCATCAGCCGGGTTCCAATACTTGGGGTCTATAAAAAAACTCGTGGCAGGAACAGAAACCGCAAGAGGGATACCGTTTTTGTCCTCGATATTTCCTCTTGTGGCACTGAGCGCCACGTTAGCCCAATACTGCTTCTGAGACTGCCTTACTATCCTGGGATCCGGGTTAAGCTGAATCCAAGCAGTTCCGCAGGCAAGCAATATAAGTGCGATATATAAAGCCTTCCATACTGATTTTGAACGGCGCAGCTCCTCCGACTGAGGTGTTTTAATTCTTGGCATGCGCCTTTTTTACAAATGGATTTAACGCATCGAAAAGTCCCTTTTCTCCATTTGCCTCTTCAACAGCCGCACGAGCCACAGTTACAGCGGAATTATCAAGCCGTACTGTTTTTACGCTTTCGGCGTTCATCATTCCCAGAGTCTCTCTGGCATAACTGTATATCCTTGCCGGAGATAGAAGCTGAGAATATTGGCGGGACATTACGAGATTTTTTTCTGTACAAATTTCTATGCGATTCGCTGTTTCCGATATCCTGTGCTCAAGGTAAAGACCGTAAAGCCTGAGTGAACCCAATGCGGCGGCACTTATAAATACACACAGAAAACTGATAACAAAAAGAGAAGAATGAGGACGTTCATACTCATGTCGGAATTCTTTGCAGCGCATTCAATTTCCCTCCAGTCAAACCGCTGTACTCAAATACCCTTAGTTTCGCACTCCGCGACTTGTAATTTCTTTCGATCTCTTCCTCTGACGGAAGCAATGCCTTACGCGGATTCATATCTCCCAAACCTTCTTCTTTCCACTTACGGAAGCGGTGCTTCACCATACGGTCTTCCAATGAATGGTAAGAGATCGCAACAATTCTGCCTCCGGGCTTTAAAACTTTGACAGCCCCATCCAACGCCTCGTTCAGAGCATTCATCTCGTCATTTACCGCTATTCTCAGAGCTTGAAATATCTTTCGTGCCGGATGTCCGCCCATTTTCCTCTGAACAGGAGCGGGAAGAATTTTTCTTATTAACTCCACAAGTTCCGATGTAGTATCAATTGTTCCGCCGTTTTCACGAAATCTCACTATACCTTTTGCAATCTGATATGCGTGAGGATCTTCGCCGTAATCTCTGAAAATTTGCGTTAAATCTTTTATAGACCACTCATTCAGAATCTCTTTTGCCGTAATAACACTGTTGCATTCATCGTTTCTATCCATTCTCATATCGAGAGGTCCATCCTCTTGAAATGAAAATCCCCTCTCCGCCTCGGTTATTTGCAGATTGGAAACCCCGAGATCGAAAAAAACAACATCCGCGCCTTTCCAATTATCTCTTTCCGCCAGCTTGCCGATGTTTCTGAAGTTATCGGCCTCAACCTCAAAACGTCCTTGAAAAGCTCCGAGCCTTTCCGCAGCTATTTCGCGTGCGCATGGATCTTGGTCAAAACCTATTATTCGCGTATTGGGACATTTACTCAGAACTTCGGTGGAGTGACCGGCTAAACCCAGAGTCGCATCAACAAAAACATTTACGGAGCCCCATGGCTTAATAACATCCAAAAGCTCATCTACCATGACGGATACGTGCTCTCTCATATTTCCTCCAAGTCCTCCGCCAGCTCACTGAAATCAGACAGGACGGACATTCTGTGCTCTTCCCATTTAGCCGAATCCCATATTTCCATATGATCTTCAGCGCCTATAAGAGTGATATCAAGCTCTGTGCCAGCATACTCTCTGAGTACGGACGGAAGAAGAATCCTTCCTGCTCCGTCTATTTCAAGCTCAGCGGCCATGGAGAGAAGGACTCTGCGAAAATCGCGGGCTTTTCTTTTAAATCCGGAGAGATCTTTCAGCTTCAGCAAAAGCTCTTCCCATTTTTCAGCGGGATAAAGGGCTATACACTTATCAATGCCGATGGTTGCGACAACAGAGGTGCCAAGCTCATTTCTGAACTTTGAGGGAAGTACCGTTCTGCCTTTGTTGTCTATCTTATGGTTATAGCTCCCCACCAACATTGAGATTTCACCCACTTTATGACATTCTGCCCCACTGCACACCACATTATATGTTTGCCCGCTATGTTGCAATACCTAAAATTCTTTTGCGGTTATCTAAATTAGGACCATAGGATTATTATACAATAAATCCTTGTCTATCAGTGGTTCTAAAGAAGCAATAAAATATTTATAGGGAGTTTTGAAGAAGTCAAATGCATACATGAAAAAATCAAAAACATTAAATTATAAGGTTATAATAAATAAAACATAAAAAATATTGGGACAGCTAACTGTATAAGTCAGATGTCCCAATATAATAGGAGCACTCGGTAAGCCGGGTTTTGTAAAAGTATTAAACTTTTCCAGTCATTTATCTAACTCTGCCCTTGCAGGCAAAGATGAGCGATCGTACCCGGAAGTCAGCGGGCCGCTTCAGCCTTCCCTATTCGATCTTGCTCCGGATGGGGTTTACCAAGCCCGTGAGTCACCTCGACGGCCGGTGGGCTCTTACCCCACCTTTTCACCCTTACCCAAAATGGGCGGTATCCTTTTCTGCGGCACTTTCCCTGAGTTCGCACTCGCAGGAATTTCTCCTGCATCCTGCCCTGCGGAGCCCGGACTTTCCTCTGGCTGTAATGTCAGCGACTGGACTGAATACTCCTGTCTTCATTATAACATCTCCAATCCGCAGAGTACATCAAAAAACGGGCCTCCGACTGTTGTAAGCCGCAGAGACCCGTATTTTTTGCAATTATGTTATAGCCTTTTGGTTACTTAAGCTGTATTTTTTCTATCTTGAGGTGCCTGATTCCGCGCGGCGTTCTTGCTATTACTTCTTCGCCTGCCGTTTTGCCTATGACTGCCTTGCCTACGGGGCTTGCGGCCGAAATGCGGTTGTCTTTGATATCGGCTTCTTCCGTACCCACAAGTGTGTATGTGAAGGTTTTGTTCATGTCGGTATCAAGTATTGTTACTGTTGTGCCGAGGCTCGCAACGCTTGTGTCGATATCTTCCGTATCTACAACCTGAGCCTTGCTTAGCTGATACTCAAGAAGCAAAACTCTGTTTTCAAGCTTTTCCTGTTCTTCCTTTGCGGCATGATATTCGGCGTTTTCGCTGAGGTCTCCGAATGCACGGGCTTCTTCCAATTTTGCCGCTATTTCCGCTCTGCCGTCACCGCGCAGTCCGACAAGTTCTGCTTTAAGCTTGTCGTAGCCTTCCCTGGTCATTATAACTTTGTCTTCAACTGTCTTTGCAGCCATTTATGCTACACCACCTAAGGTTCTATTCTTTTTCTTTGCGGAAAGAATTTTACCAGATTGAGCAAAAAATATCAAATTTTATTTAGTGTGAATATACGTAAATTTCACAAAAGTTTCAAAATCAGCCACTATTAAAAAAGACACCCTATCGTATAGGGTGTCTTTTTTTCTCAAAATTAGAGGAAAGAGACTGAGGTGGAATGTGCCCCGTATTTTATTCCGCTTATCTCATCCAATTTCTGTACGTTATGAATGGCGTCTATGTAGCGTATTGTGCCGCTCTTTGCTCTCATTACAAGAGATGAGGTCTGGACGACATCTCCGGAGTAGCGAACACCCTTGAGCCAGTCACCGTCTGTTACTCCCGTGGCAGCAAAGAATACGTTGTCGCACGCAACAAGGTCATTGAGCTGAAGGACTTTGTTAACATCCATATTCTTTTCTTTGCACTTTTCGCGCTCTTCGTCATTGCGCGGCCAGAGCTTGCACTGCATATTGCCGCCGACACACTTTACCGCGCATGCTGTGATTACGGCTTCGGGTGATCCGCCTATACCCATTAAGAGGTCTATTCCTGAATGTGGTTTACAGGTTGAAAGAGCTCCCGCGACGTCGCCGTCGGGAATAAGGCGAATGCGTGCGTGGAGAGAGCGTATTTCTTTTATCAATTCTGTATGGCGAGGTCTGTCGAGGACTATTACTGTAACATCTTCAACAGATTTTCTGAGAGCCCTTGCAACCGCGCGGATGTTGTCTGTAGGTGTGGCTTCGATGTTTATCACATGAGCCGCGTATGGGCCTGTCGCTATTTTGTTCATATAGAATATGTGCTGGGGATTGTACATTGTGCCCCTGTCGGCGAATGCGACAACACTGACAGCGTTCGGCAATCCTTCGGCCGTAAGTCTGGTTCCGTCTATCGGGTCTACGGCTATGTCTACCTGGGGATCGCAGTGCATACCGAGCTTTTCGCCGTTAAAGAGCATAGGAGCCTCGTCTTTTTCTCCTTCGCCTATAACAACCCGCCCTTCCATCTGAACATTGTTCAGCATAAAACGCATGGCATTGACAGCAGCTCCGTCAACCCCGTTTTTATCGCCTCTGCCCATCCATCGGCCTGCCGCCATTGCGGCGGCTTCTGTCGCTCTGACCATTTCTAATGCTATATTTCTGTCCGGCGCAGCCATATTTTTACCCCTCCGTATAAATTTATTATTGTAAGCGAAAACAAGAGTATTAACGTTTAAGCACTTAGCTCAGGAAAACGACTGAATATCTCGTCAATATGCTTTAGATAATACCCCAAATCAAACAAAGATTCCAGTTCATCATTTGTCAACTTTGTGATTCTTTCGTCTGATTTTAAAAGTTCCAGAAGAGGAATCTTTTCGTTCCAGCATCTCATGGCATTGCTCTGTGCAATGGCATATGCAGCCTCTCTGCTGATTCCCTCTCTCTCAAGCAGTGCCAAAAGCACTCTTCCTGAGAATAAGAGACCCTTTGTAATCTCTATATTTTCACGCATTTTGTCTTCGTTGACGACAAGTCCGCTTATAACTTTTGTTATTATTTTCGTCATGTAATGTATGGTATGGAACATATCGGGCCATATTACTCTCTCGACGGATGAGTGGCTTATGTCCCTTTCGTGCCACAGAGCTATATCTTCAAGAGCGGGAACGGCATAGCCGCGCAGCAGTCTTGACATTCCGCACACTCTTTCGCAAAGTATGGGGTTTTTCTTGTGCGGCATTGCGGACGAGCCCTTTTGTCCTTTTTTAAACGGCTCAAGAGCTTCGAGAACCTCCGTGCGCTGAAGGTGACGAATTTCGAGTGCAAGCCTCTCCAGTGACGCACCGCAGACAGCTATGTCAGTCGCTATTCTTGCATGTCTGTCTCTTTGGATAACCTGGGTCGCTACAGGGTCAACACCGAGTCCCAATATCTCACACACTCTGGCTTCTATCGAAGGTGGGCAGTTTGCGTATGTACCAACAGCGCCTGAAAGCTTTCCAACCATCATTTCTTTTCTTGTAAGCGTAAGGCGTTCTATGTCCCTTCCTATTTCGGCATAGTGGTTAAGAAGCTTGAGTCCGAATGTGGTGGGCTCTGCGTGTATGCCGTGCGTTCTTCCCGCACATGGTGTCATTTTGTACTCGATGGCTTTTTTGCCTACGACGGAGTGAAGTTCCTTAAGTGCCGATATTATTATCTGCATACTTTCGCCCAAAAGCAGTGACGCAGCGGTGTCTATGACATCGCTGCTTGTCAGACCCAAGTGTACAAAGCGTCCCGATTCGCCTATTTTTTCGGCAACGCTGGATACAAAAGCTATAACATCGTGCTGCGTCACTTCTTCGATTTCGCGGATTCTGTCAACATCAAAGTCAGCCTTCTCGACTATGTTGGCGTAGTCCTCATCTGGGATTTCTCCCGCTTCGTTCCATGCGCGGCATGCTGCAACCTCTACATCAAGCCAGCGCTTAAAACGATTTTTGTCTGTCCATACGGATTTTATCTCCTGTGTTTCGTAGCGTGGAATCATTAAAGCCGCCTCCGTTATAACTTTATTTATTATTTTGTGTTATCAAAAAATGTTCCGATTTCCAATCTTCTCTTACTGTCTCCAGCCATGAATCGTATACTCCGCTTTTAAAATCGGGGAATGTGTAAAAGAAATTCTCCCACTTTCCCTTTCTTCTGCACAATGTGACTTCTGCGAATATACCGTCTTTCAGATATATTCTATGAGCCTGTCCCTTTGTAGAGGCTAGCAAGAGCCTCGCTCCGTCAAGTGTGCCTGGATCAAGGTTCACCCGTCTCGAATCGCCTGTCTCCGCCTCTAAAGCTATAGTAAGCCGCTTCCATTCGGGCAGTTTTGATAGCGGATACAAGCCAGGATATGAGAAAAAACACCTGTCTAATTCCGGTGCAATCTCCTCGTAGTAGTTGGTCCATATAAACGGATATACAGGGCTTATTCTCTCAGGTTCCCCCCACTCGGATGCAAGTAATTTTTTGACATTTTCAAAAACGTCAGCACCACACCTTGGGATTAGGAGCGCAAGAATTTTCTTTACGAGAGGGTCTCTAGGATGCCTGCCCTCACAATCTTTAAGGAGGTTATCGTTATTTTTTAACATCAAGCAGTGTCTCGATAAATGTCCTTGGATTAAAGAGCTGCAAGTCGTCGACACCCTCGCCGAGCCCGACGTATCTTATGGGCATTTTTAATTTATCGGCAATGGCCAAAATAATGCCGCCTTTTGATGTGTTGTCGAATTTTGTCAGTATAACACCCGTTATAGGCATTACTTTGCTGAAGGTCTCGGCCTGCAGAAAGCCGTTCTGCCCCGTCACTGCGTCAAGCACAATGAGGACTTCGGCCGCACCTTCTGGGATTTCCCTCTTTACAACTCTGTTGACCTTTGACAGTTCTTCCATGAGGTTCGATTTTGTGTGCAGACGTCCTGCCGTATCGGCTATGATGACATCGTCGCCCGCAGCTTTGGCTGCCATAATGGCATCAAATACTACAGCGGCCGGATCCGAATCCTGACTTTGAGCGATAACCCTTACTCCTGTCTTAACACCCCATGCTTTAAGCTGCTCTATTGCCGCGGCTCTGAAGGTATCGGCTGCGGCCATTATGACTTTTACACCGTTGTTTTTAAGCTGCGACGCAAGCTTTCCGGATGTAGTCGTCTTTCCGCTTCCGTTTACGCCTATCATTATCACAACGGCAGGTTTTTTTTCAAGGCGGAGAGGTTCGCCCATTCCCGGAATTGCTTCAAGCTGCTTTATCAGCAACTCGGAGAATGCTGTTTTCAGCTCCGAGACATTTGATATTCTCTTGTCTATAGATTCCTGACGTAATTTTTTTATCAGAGATTCCGCGGCATCAATCCCCACATCTCCCGCAATAAGCTGTTCTTCGAGATTATCCCAAAACTCTTCCGTTATGGGTTCGTCAGAGAATAAATTTGATACGCTTTGTGTCCATTTATTTCCGGCATTCTTAAGTTTGTCGGCCAGATTTTTCCAAATTGCCACGTTGTTCCCTCCTTGCGGTGATTTTTGTAACTATTCGGGCTTTGATTCCGTGTTTTTTTTCGGACCGCGCGGTCTTCTATGCCTCGGTTTGTGCGGTTTCGGGGCAGCATCTCGAGCTTCCGGCGCGTTCTGTACCACTTTGCGTTCTTTGTTTATTTTTTCCTGTTCATTGTTATTGTCATTACGTTTTTCGCCGTTTGCGGCAGGTTTGCGCGGCCGCCTTTTCTTTTTCTTCGCCGCCCCGTCACCGGAAGAATGTTCGCCGCTCTCCTGCCTTGAGTTCTTTTTATCTGTAATTACCTCTATTTCAGCCCTTTCGGAGAGAGGAACCAACGCATCAGACCTTGAGGAGAAGTCGGGGAATATGCCTCTGAGATCTCCGAGCGGAGCTTCCTTAACATCTTCCTCAACAATCCAGTCTTTGCCCGACATTACAGTTTCCTTAAAAAGATCAAAATCCTTTATCGGAACTTTGACCTCACCCCTCCCGGGAACGAAACAGCGAACATTTTTGTTGTGTATTTCTATGCCTGCAACTATGACACTGCCGTTTGGTGTTTTAATTTTTGTTCCCGGGTTCGGCAGTCCTTCCCACATTTCATGGTACACATTATGTTCAAAGCACATGCAGCACATGAGGCGTCCGCATATTCCCGATATTTTGGCTGGGTTGAGAGCAAGGTTCTGTTCTTTTACCATTTTTATACAGATCGGCGCAAACTGGTTGAGCCAATAGCTGCAGCAGCACGGCTGTCCGCAAGGACCTACGCCCCTTATTATTTTGGCCTCATCTCTTACTCCTATCTGTCTTAGCTCTATACGTGTTTTAAACTCTCTAGCAAGGTCACGCACATAAGCTCTGAAGTCGACTCTCTGTTCAGAGGAGAAGTAGAAAAAGAGCTTTCTCTTGTTCAGCAAAAATTCTACATCGATCAGCTTCATTTCTAGGTCGTGCGGCTTTAAAAGTTCTTTGGCGCTCTTCAGGATTTCATTTTCTTCGATTCTATATTCTGCAGCAGAAGCAATATCCTCCTCCGACGCAAATGCGATAAAGTTCAAGTCCGTAACAACCGGCTCTGTATTCTTTGTCGCAGAATCTCCGTGTTCCGAAGCGTTGCGAAGCTGTCTGTAAGATGTCTCCTGCTCCTCTGTCAATTCTCCGGCTACTACGGAGAGTTCCTCGCCTCTGTGGGATTCAACAACGACAGAATCACCTTTGTTAATTTGTCCGTCATGTTCGATTATGCCCAAATATCTGGGCTTACCATATATTACTAAATATTTGCTCACAGGGAATACCCTCCTTGAGTACAGCCACCGCAACATCTTGAATCATGGAGACAGAGAGCCTTTTTTGTTCCATTATTCTTAGCATGGATTCAAGTTTTGCAGCCGTTCCGTAATCATTATTATCACTTAAAAATTTTATCCAGCTCTCTATTTCCAGATATACAAGTTCAGTACTGTTCTTTTTTGAATTTTCGATCCACACTGCCCACTCTTCCGCAGATACGGGATGAGCACGCGGTTTTACCAGTTCTTCCGGCAAGTCTATGTGTATGGACCACACTCTGCTTTTTATCGTAGGGATAAGTTTATCCTCTTCGGAGACAAAGAGGATTGCACCGTGCGCAGGCGGCTCTTCCGTAAGCTTTAAGAGGCTGTTGGAGGCTTCCGGCGAAAGCTTGTCCGCCGACCACACTACTGCAAGCCGTTTATCGGAAGCGATCGGGTGCAGCCCGAGCTCCGCCTGGAGTACTCTGCACTCATCGATTGACGGAGCGGTCATATACTTTCCGGCATAAATCAGATCCGGATGTACTGAATCTTTCCATGTAGGATAGTCTCCAAGCCTGAGCCTGGCATAATTCATTACAAAAGTTTCCTGCACCGAGGAAGGAATGACAACAGCCATGGATTGAGGACAGCGTCCCGTCTCGGATGCAAGCACAATTTCGTTCCACCCTCTGGAGTTATTTAATAGATCCAACATATCTTCAGGCAAACATAAGACCTCTCTTTGCCAGAGATTCGATCAGCAAAAGAAACACTTCTTCCTCATTCTTTGAGGAGCAATCGATAACAAGCCATCTGTTCGGTTCTTTTCGCGAGAGCTCTAAATATCCCTCTCTTATTTTGGACATAAAAATGCGTCCTTCCTGCTCGAATGAGTCCAGCTCCCCTCTTTTTGCGGTCCTGCAAACAGCGGTATCCACAGGAAGATCAAAGAGCACGGTACAGTCGGGGACGGGAAAACCTGACACACAGGCCAAAGACTCGATAATGCCGTAAGGAAGCCCTCGGCCCCATACCTGATATGCCAGAGTAGAGTCGTGATATCTTTCGCATATAACGCTGCCGCCCGCGTCCAAGGCCGGATTTATCACTGATGCTATGTGTTCTGCCCTGTCAAGCATAAAAAGGAACAGCTCACTCCAAGGGTGCTTTAAAGAACCGCTCAGCACCATATTTCTAAGGATATTTCCCCCGTCCCAGCCCCCGGGTTCTCTGGTAAGCAGGACAGGTTTATTATTTTCTTTTAACAGGTCTGCAAGCTTTTTTGCTTGAGTAGACTTGCCGCAGCCGTCTATGCCTTCAAAGGTTATGAACATACTATCCCACCTTCACATCTGACTATCATAACACAAAACAGGCACTCTCCGGCATTAATATACTTTATTGTGATTATATGTTCGCATAGCCCCTCAGTTCTTCAAGTGAGGAAAAGCCGTATCTTTTAATTAGTTCGGGAAGACCTGCGCATATTTCCTCGCCAGCCTTTATATTGCGGAAAAATGCCGTTCCTACTTCGACCGCCGAAGCTCCGGCCAGTATCATCGAGGCACAGTCCTCCGAAGTCGTCACGCCGCCGCAGCCAACTACAGGAATATTTACAGACTTGCAGACCTGCCAAACCATACGAAGGGCAAGCGGAAATACTGCGGGGCCGGAAAGCCCTGCCACCACTCTCGCAAAAGCAGGCTTACCCACAGCCATATTCATTCCCATGCCAAGCCATGTATTGGCGCAGACTATGGCATCTGCACCCTCTGCCTCTATCGCTCTTGCGACTCCTGCAGGATCGGACGTCTGCGGCGTCATTTTGACCCACAGAGGCCCTTTCCACACCTTGCGCGCCGCAGCGACTGCTCTTGCGGCTCCCGAACATTCCATACCCCATGCCATTCCGTCTCCGTCTGCATTGGGACATGATATATTAAGCTCCGCAGTGGCAACCCCGCCTGCGTCCCGCAATATGGTGAGTGTTTCCGCTGTATCTTTTTCGCTTTCCATTACAACGTTGGCTATCGCAGGAATCGGTGCAGAAGTCACCATTTTATGATATCTTTTCACAAAATCCTTTGCACCGACATTTTGCAGCCCTATACTGTTGAGCACGCCCGACGGAGTTTCCCAAATTCTATGCCCAATGTTGCCTCTTCTCGGATTCAAACTTATGGCTTTTGTGCAGGCTGCACCAAGAAAGTCTACATTTTCGCCGTTCCAGAAATCCTCATCATAAGGCCATACGCCCGATGCCGGTATTACCGGTGTTTTCAGTGTAAGATCTCCTACTTTCACAGATAAATTAATGCTCATCGCGTATCACCTCATCAGCTCTAAAAAGTGATTTATCCACGCAAATCCTCTTTAAGCCGTCTTTTGTATCAATCACACATCCCATACAGCCGCCGTATCCGCACGCCATTCTGCTGTCAAGAGCAAAGTAAAGCTTGTCAAGCGACGCAGCGCAGTGATTTTCAAGAGCCTTTAAAAAGCCGGGAGGTCCGCATGCCCATATCTGCTCGTTTTCCTTAAGCTCCTTAGGAAGCACTTTGAACATTGAATCACCGTCACCAAAAGAACCGTCGTCAGTATATATTTTTGCATCCGGGACGACAGACAAGATTTTCTCGGCAAATTTTTCATATCCGCGCCCCGGCATTCCTATGCTCAGCGATGCCGTTTTCTCGGGGCAGAGTTTCGCAAAGAGAAATAAAATCCCGGCTCCCGCTCCTCCTCCGGCAAGATGAACAGGTTGCGTCTCTTCCGAAAAAGGAACTCCGAATGTGCCCCTAACCTGCACGGTATCCCCTTCTTGGAATTTTGTCATCATCTCTGTTCCGCGCCCCAGTATCATATAGCAGATTGAAATATACCCTTTTTCGTTGTCTATGTCCGCAACGGCAAATGGGCGCCCTAGCAGAGGGTCTGTCGTGGACGAAGGATATATCATAACAGCATGTCCGGGACGCACGGAGAATGCCAGCTCGGGACATTCGACCGTAAGCCAGAATATTCTCTCCGAAAGTTTTTCCGTCTTTACAACTTTGCATCTATAATCTCTTATCTTGTTTTTTCCGCATGAACACTCTGACATAAGTATTCCTCCATTACATAAATAGGTGCGCTCTGCTATATTTTATACTATTAGCTTCGGCAGTGAAAGAAGCATACCGCTTATCTGCGGCAAGTGTACCGTAACCTTATTTTGAGCTATAATATCAAACAAGTAATTGTGCTGACGCAGTAAAAAAGTTTTGTAGTATTATAACATTGTAATCGATAATAATTTCAAATTAAACACAATCGAAAGGAGAATATTTATGGCATACACAGAACCGTATGAAAAAATGGATTCAAAAACACTGGACATAACAAAGGCTATCACAAGCCTCCGTGAGGAACTCGAAGCAGTTGACTATTACAACCAGAGGGTTGCCACAGCGACAGACGAAGAACTTAAAAGAATAATGGCTCATAACAGAGACGAAGAAAAAGAACACGCAGCAATGCTTCTTGAGTGGGTTCGCCGCAATATGGACAACTGGGATAAAGAACTTCACGACTATATATTCTCAACAGCACCCCTTGGCGCACATGAGGCGGCAGGAGAAGCAGCTCCCTCCGCATCAAAAGACCTTGGCATCGGCAAGCTTTAACTCCACAGACTAGGAGGAACAAATTATGGATATTCTTAAAAGATCACTGGCACCGATAGTTCCCGCAGCATGGGAAGAGATAGATTCACAGGCCGCAGGC
Source organism: uncultured Synergistaceae bacterium (assembly GCA_964577295.1). Classification (GTDB taxonomy): domain Bacteria; phylum Synergistota; class Synergistia; order Synergistales; family Synergistaceae; genus CAZNYN01. Next base: position 101,207 of record CAZNYN010000002.1, read on the forward strand.
GTACTTAAAGCCACATTGGCGGGACGTAAAGTTGTTGACGTGAAAGGCCCCATGGGATGGAACTATGACGCAGCATCCGAAGGCACACTTTCGCTTGTCGAAGAGTCCCCCATCGAAGGCGTAAACTACGGTATCCGCGAAGTATTGCCGCTTGTTGAAATACGCGTCCCCTTCACAATGCCCATGTGGGATCTTGATGACATCAGCCGCGGCTGCAAAATTGTCGACTTCGCACCTGTTCAGGAAGCCGCGCGCAAAGCCGCACTATTCGAAGACACAGCAGTATTTCAGGGACTTGAGGACGCAGGAATTCTCGGACTTGAACTTGAGGCTGACAATGAAGCTATAGAGATGCAGCTTGACGATGAATCAATTATAACTGCTATAGCAGAAGCGGCACAGACACTTGCGTCACGCAACGTAACAGGCCCATACGCCCTCGTATGCTCACTCCCGCTGTGGACAAAAATTCAGACATCGTCCAGAGTCTATCCTCTTAAAAAGAGACTGGAAGCCATTATCGGCAACAAAATCGTTCTCTCAAGCCAGTATGAGACATCAATGCTCGTTTCTCTGCGCGGCGGCGACAGCGAACTGATAATCGGACAGGACTTCTCCATAGGATATCAGTCACACACAAACACAGAAGTCAACTTCTACATCACGGAGAGCTTCACATTCCGTACACTTGCTCCGGAATCAATAGTTCCTTTCAAACTCGTATAAACGTAGTTTTTCTGCAATGTAAAGAGGGCGGATAATTCCGCCCTCTTTTTTGTTATCTCTCCATTGACACAATCCGAATCATCTTCGATGAAAAATACACAGAGGCGCTTAGGATACAGCGCCTCTTTTATTCGTTTACGGCTTATAGTCGTTAATTTTATTTCTCGTATTTTGCAGCTTCACTCTTCAGATAGACCTGTGGTTCTGACGGTATCTTAAAGAGCGGTATGTACTTGTCAAAGCCTGTGAATGTAAGGGCGAGCATTGAGAATACGGCGATCCATGAATAGTAGTTGTGGAAGATAAGATCGCTTGGTGTCAGGCTTGCTGCTAAGGGGTATACTGCGGCGCTGATGCCGAGGAAGAATCCCATATAGCAGTGCCACGGGATAAGCTGCGAGCCGATAACGCCCATAGCATCAGAGAATGTAGCATTGCGGAGAGCCAGCACATACATGTCTTCCTTGCTTGCAACAACGCTGGTCTCTGTCATGTTTTTAATGATCGGGCCGACTGTGACTATCTGAGCCATTTCGTCTGCCATTGCCGCATTTCCGAGCATGCAGAGTATGCCGTTTGCGAACATTAAGTGACGGACTTTGTGAACCATTCTAAGCACAAGAGCTGCGATAGGATCAAAAGCTTCCATTTTTCTCATAACGCCGCCGAACGCACCGACCCAGAGCATCATTGCTATAGACCAGCCGCCTGCATCGGAGAAGCCTGTATATACGAGGTCGTTAAGGAAGGAATCAACACTTGTGACTGTTCCGGCTGCAAGTCCAAGAATAAGGGAAGATATTATCCCGGAGCCGAGGCATGTGAATGTGCTGTAACCCTTTATAGCTGTTCCGATGACTAGGAGAAGAGGAATTACCATGTAAACAGGTACTCCGTGCTTTACAAGCTCAAGCAACGTTACAGCGGAGGGGCGCTCCTCTGCAAGAACTTTCCAGACATCATCGGGTATCTTGGATATAGCATCTGCCGCATTGCCTGCTGTGTCGGGAAGTCCCATTGTGACGCTGACAACGTAGAAAACTACAATACCTGAAACCAAGCAGAGGAAAGACCACACACCCTGATGGCGTACTCTGTCTATTATACTGACGCCCTGAATACCGGAACTGACTATCGTAGTATCGGAGATAAGTCCGATATTGTCTCCAAAGCAGGAACCGCCTGCGATTGCTCCGATTGTAAGAGCAACATTACCGCCGACTATATGGTTAAGCCAAAGGAATATCGGAGCGCAAGCCGCGAATGTTCCCCAAGATGTACCTGTCGCTGTGGAGAGCACCGCTGTAAGAAGCAGAGCCACAGCTGCGATTGTCTTTGCGCTGAGCCCTGCTGACAGAGCTATATTAATAACGGCTGCCGCAACACCTGTACCCATAAAACACTCGGCAACCGCGTATGCGAGCTGCAGAATAAGGAAAACTATCAGGAAGTGCTTAAGATTTTCAAGAGCTGCATCAAGAAGCTGGTCAAATTTGTAGTGATCTGCCAACATTGCGACGATTACAGCATAGAGGAAAGAGATCGGTGCGGCCAACAATATATCCATACCCGAAAGCATAAGTCCGGCTATGACACAAATAGGTGTGAGCTTAAACAGTGACTTCATTAGCTTAGTATCCTCCCTTCAAATATACCTGCAAAACATTGCAGACAAAACGATTAATAGTGGGAAAAGTTAAAAGCGCTCTAAAAAATTAACCACTGAAAGTCTCATAAGTCGTACCTCAGATTTTAACCCCCCTTCTGGATTGCTCAATTATAGTAGTCTTTATAAAAAACACAACAGTAATTTACAAATTAAGTAGTTTTACTGCTTTAATGTAACAATTTAAAAATAAAGATAAAGTGATTAAGCACAAAACAACAGCGCTTAATCACTTTATCTTTATTAAACAATATTCTGTTAATTATATTTTATTTTGCGTATTTCGCAGCTTCCGTCTTTAGGTATACCTGAGGCTCAGATGGTAACTTAAAGAGCGGTATAAAGCGATCCAGTCCCGTAAACGTCAGCACAAGCATAGAAATAACAGCTATCCATGAGTAGTAGTTGTTGAAAATAATATCTCCTGCAGAGAGGTTCGCAGCAAGCGGATATACGGCGGCGCTTATGCCAAGGAAGAATCCCATGTAGCAGTGCCAAGGGATAAGCTGTGATCCTACAACGCCCATAGCATCGGAGAATGTGGCATTACGCAGCGCCAAGGTGTACATATCCTCGGGGCTTCCCTCAACGCTTGTCTCTGTCATATTTTTAATAATCGGGCCGATTGTAACAATCTGTGCCATTTCATCGGACATAGCAGCGTTTCCGATAAGGCAGAGAAGTGCGTTTGCAAACATAAGATGACGTACTTTATGGACCATTTTAAGAACGATCACGGCAATTGGGTCAAATGCCTGCATCTTTCTCATAACGCCTCCGAAAGCACCTACCCAAAGCATCATGGCTATGGACCAGCCGCCTGCATCCGAGAAGCCTGTGAATACGAGGTCATTAAGGAAAGAGTCAACACTTGTAACAGTGCCTGAGAAAAGTCCGAGGATAAGCGAAGATATTATTCCTGTACCAAGACATGTGAAGGTGCTGTAGCCTTTTATCGCTGTACCGATGACGAGAAGAAGGGGAATTATCATGTAAGAAGGCACGCCTGACTTTACAAGTTCAAGCAGTGTAACGGCAGAGGGGCGTTCTTCTCCCAAGACCTTCCATACTTCCTGAGGTATCTGCGAGATTGCGTCGGCAGCGCTTCCCGTGGTGCTGGGAAGTCCCATTGAGACGCTAACAACATAAAAGACAACGGCAGCAGAGAGGAGACATAGGGCTGACCACACTCCCTGGTGACGGACACGCTTGATAATTTCAACACCCTGGATACCAGAGCTGACTATTGTTGTATCCGAAATAAGTCCGATATTGTCACCGAAGCATGAACCTCCGGCAATAGCTCCTATTGTAAGAGCGATGTTTCCGCCTACAATGTGATTGAGCCAAAGGAAGATAGGGGCGCAGGCTGCAAATGTTCCCCATGATGTTCCGGTAGCTGTTGAAAGAACCGATGTAAGAAGAAGTGCCACAACTGCGATTGTTTTGGCGCTGAGTCCGGCAGCGAGAGCCATGTTAATAACGGAAGCCGCTACCCCAGTACCCATAAAACACTCGGCGACAGCATAGGCAAGCTGAAGGATAAGAAAGACGATAAGGAAGTGCTGAAGATTTTCAAGAGCCGCATCGAGCAGTTCGTTAAACTTATAGCGATCCGCTATCATTGCTACAAAAACAGAGTATAAAAATGAAATTGGTGCTGCGAGCAGAATATCCATTCCTGATAACATAAGACCGGCAATTACACATATTGGGGTAAGTTTAAACAAAGACTTCATAAATTTTCTTCCTCCTCTCAATTATGTCTGAATGAACAGACAGGCCTGCAGAAAGAGCCTGTATTTATATAAAATTACATTGAACTCTTTCCGCCGGTAGACACGGCGACTGCCCTCCTTTCT
>CAZNYN010000003.1:0-105079 GCA_964577295.1 uncultured Synergistaceae bacterium
GCTCTGCCGTTTATCTTGCCTTTTGAGGAATCTCTCTGCATTCTCTGGTGCGTGGAGCGGGGGAGCATGGAGTATTCAGCCGTGACCCAACCTTTTCCCGTTCCTCTCATGAATGGGGGGACTTTCTCTTCCACGGTCGCAGTGCAGAGCACGTGTGTATTGCCCCACTTTATGAATGCGGAGCCTTCGGCATAGCGGGATATTCCGCGTTCTATCGTTATCGGGCGCAGTTGGCTTAAACTTCTTCCGTCAGCTCTTTCAATGCTCATATTATCCTTTGTTCTCCCATGGTTTTGTAAGGTCGACAGGTGTGATGTCTTTTATCTCTTTGCCGTCTGTGTAGAATTTTATCTTCTTTATCGGGCTGAAGTTTTGGTTCATCGTTTTCAGCAGTCCCGAAAGAGCGAGAGTGGCTTTGTCCTTGCCCATGCTCTTTATGGATTTCTGGAAGTCGGACGTCATGTTGAGGTAGAGCCATTCGCCGCTGCGGAATATATTCTGCGCTCTGACCCCGCTTCCCATCATGTTTATCTCTTTGAGGCCGTCTATGTACATAGAGACTACTTTTTCTATGTCCTCTTCGGGAAGACCTTTCTTTATGTCTATGCCTCTTTCTTTAAATGTTCCGTTTTCGGGCATGAAGAGCGTGTATGATGCGTTGAGCGGCGATGCCGTGCCTTCCGTCTTCGGAAGCTGAGCCACTTCGGAGCTGCTGGCCACAACGTCTCCGACTCGCGGCCCGCCGCGTTTGTCCGCCCATTTGAAGAAGTAGTTCGCTCCCAAGTAGCCGCATGCGAAGAATATGGCAAGCAGCGCTCCCCATGCGAATATTCTTACAAGAAGGGGCGCTTTTCTTGCAGGTTCCGCACCGTAATCTTCTTCATCGTCATAAGGTTCGGGTTCCTTCATGCGTTTTGAATAGGATGAGCGGGAGCCGAAATCTTCCTCGTCCCTCTCCCTTAAGGATTTTCTGGCGGGAGCGGCGCGGAACTGTCTTCTGTCTTCCTCGTTTTCGCGCTGTTCGTCTCTATCCTTTGTGTATTGTGACGCACCTCTGCGGCGAACAGTGGGCTCGTCATAGTCTTTTTTCTCTCCGACAACAAACTGCCGCGGTCTTCTCTCTTCGGGTTCCCTCATGATAACGCCTCCTGTCTTCTTTTAATCCGCCACGACCGGATGGTCTTTTACATACGTTACAATGCCGTTCGCAAAGCTTGAGCATATAGAGTGAAGGTAGCTTTGTGACGAGAGCTTGCGCGCTTCCGCAGCATCCGTCAGGTATCCCATCTCTATTAGAACTGCGGGCATTCCCGCTCCGCGAAGGACGAAGAAAGGCGCCTGTCCAACTTTTCTCATCGGAAGGGAGGAGTGTTTCGCAGCCTTGTGAAGAACTTCCGTCAGAGTAGTGCTCGCGCTTATCTTGTCATTCTGCTGCATGTCGCCCAATATTTTGAGAAGGAGCTGTGTTTTCTGGTCGGCTTTCTTTGCTGCCGCCTCGTTGTCGCCTCCGCTTATTTCTTTGTTTTCATATATGGCAAGCCTCATTGCGTCTTTGTCCGAGGGCAGAGCCATGATGTAGAACTCTATGCCCGCGACTTTTCTGCTGCCTTTCGGCATGGCGTTGCAGTGCAGGCTTATGAAGATATCCGCTTTGTTGTCGTTTGCAAAAGCAGTACGCTGGGCGAGCTTCAGATATACGTCCGTGTGTCTTGTGTAGCGCACGTCCATTCCATATTCGCGCAGGAGCTCTCCGAGTATGAGGACTGCCTTTAAGTTGATGTTTTTCTCTGTAACCCCGTTTGCAGCCGCACCCGGGTCATGTCCGCCGTGTCCCGCGTCAAGCACGGCTATAGGTCTCTTGTTCCCCGTGAAAACAGGAACGGGTTTGACCGCAGAAGGTATAAGCTCCGCCTGCTCCGTCGGTGCGGGAGCAGGGTCGGGAGTGCGCACTTCGGGCTTCGGCACTTCGGGTTCGGCTTTTTTTACGGTCTCTTCCTTTTTAGGCACGATATCAGCCTTTTTAGGCTCTTCCTGCTTTACGGGTGTCTCTTTTTTTACTTCTTTTGCCGCAGAATTCGATTTGCCTCCGAATGACATTCCAGGTTCTTTACCTATGGAGGCGTAGAATTTATCCAAAACCATAGCCAGTGATTTTGCATCTATCCACCAGTGTCCGTCAGATGCGCTTATCGTTCCCGGTATGCTGATTATTGCTCCGCTGACTCTGACTACGCTCGAGCCGCTCCAAAACTCCAGTTTCTTTCCGTCATAAGTGACAATCACGCCCTGAAGGTCAGGGACGCGAGCAAGTCCCAATGCCGTAACAGCCTCGTCCGCCGCCACTTCGAGCGTGCCCGAAGCCGCAGTCCTTGAAGCTACGTCGCCCTTTTTGATGTCCTTGTACCACAATTCCGATGTATCCGCAAAAGCAGATACCGCCGCCAGAAGTACAAGGAGCAGTGATATTGCCGCTGTTCTTATTAAGTGTTTACTCTCCCGCGATAACAACATTCTCCACCACCATTGTCGGTGCCGCCGTGGAACCGAAAAATTTTAAGTCGGAGCCTACGCATGCAATTTTCTTTATGAAATCCATGAGGTTCGATGCGATTGTCACTCCGCTCACAGCGCCCGCTATTTCTCCGTTTTTGATAAGAAGCCCCTTCGCTCCTATTGAAAAATCTCCGCTTACGGGGTCTATTGTATGAAGCCCCATGAACTCGGTAACCAAGAGTCCCTTTTTGATTCTTCCTCTCATGGACTCGGGGCTCTCCGTTCCCGCTTCGAGGACGAGGTTTGAAGCTCCCACATCTGGCAGAGAGGACATTCCCCTGCAAGCATTGCCCGTGGATGCCACATTGTCCTTCAGCGCATACTGGAGATTGTACATGTATGAGGCTGCCGTGCCATCCTTAATTAGTACGGTTCTGCCGGTAGGATAGCCTTCCGAGTCCCACGAGCCCGTGCCGGCCTTCCAGGGGATTCTCCCGTCGTCCACAAGTGTGATGCACGAAGATGCCACAGTGCTGCCGAGGCGGCCCGCCATCATGGAGCGTCCCTTGTGTATCTCGGGTGCGCAGAAAAGGTCTCCGATAATGTCCACGAGAGATGCAGTGACTTCGGGCTCTGTCATCAATGTGTAAGTTCCCGTGGGTATTGGCTTTCCTCCGAGAGATTCTACCGTGCGCACGGCCGCGAGTTTTGCCGTCAAGTCCATATCCAGCTCGTCAAAGCGTCGCGACTCTATGCCGTATCCGCCTATCTCCGTGCTGTCTCCCTCCTGAGCAAGAACAGTGACGCCGCAGCTTGCGCTGCTTCCGCGCTCCCAGCCTGCCAGCCCCGTTGTGGTGCAGTAGAAGGATGCGCCCCAGCCGTCATGCCAGGATGCGCTTCTGACGGAGATAATTCTCTTGTCCTCTTTCATCGCCTTATCCGACATGGCAAGGCAGTAGTCCATTCTGTCCTTAGCCGTGACTGCGGAAATTCTCTCGTCCTCCAAAGTTATGGATGGGTCGTTTACAAGGCTTCCGCTGTGGAGAGTTATGCCCTCTTCGGGTTCTGCATTGCGGCAGTTTGCCATGCTCCACTCGACAAGCTCCTTCACGGAATCTTTATCCAGCCTGTTGCCGTATGCTATTCCCTGTCTGCCGTCCGACATAATGGTGCGTACACCCATGCCGGAGGTTGAGCCGCTGACGCACTCTTCAACCTCGCCGTCATTTAAGGAGAGCCCGAAGCCCGCCCCCTCTGCGTAGAGAACGTCCGCTCCCCACGCTCCTGCGCGCTTGGCTTCGTCCAGCGCCCATGATGCCAATGCTTCAACTTCCGATTTTTTTACAATATTTCTCACGCGCAAAGTACCTCTTTTATGATTGTTACGGCATTTTTGACATCTTCCCTTGTCACGTCCAGATGTGTGACAAGGCGCACTCTGCGCGGGCTTGTCATGTGGATGAGAAGCCCCTTCGCCGCACACTGGGCAATGAATTTTGCATCATCCGCATAGCTTTCGGGCATGGGGAAGAATACCATATTTGTCATGTTATTGACTCTTTCGACGGGGATTCCCGCCTCTGTCAGAAGCTCCGCCATGTATGAGGCATTGGAGTGGTCTTCCGCAAGGCGTGCAATGTTGTGCTTCAGAGCGTAGAGCCCCGCGGCGGCTGCGATTCCAACCTGACGCTGTGCTCCGCCTATGCACTTGCGCCACTTTCTGGCTCTTTCTATAAAATCGTGCGAGCCGCAGAGCATTGAGCCGAGAGGCGCGCCGAGCCCTTTGGAGAGGCAGAACTGCACCGAATCCGCTTCATCGGTAAAAACTTTAACGTCCTTTTTGAAAAACACCGCAGCGTTGAATATGCGCGCTCCGTCGATGTGGACATGGAATCCCAGAGAGTGCCCCGCCTGTGCCGCGGCGGCAAACTTCTCGGGCGGCACTGCTATTCCTCCCGTGTAGTTGTGAGTGTTTTCAAGCGCCAATATAGTAGTATCGGGGTGGTGAATATTTCCGTCAGCCCTGTTCGCAGCTATTATATCCTCGGGCGAAGGTATGCCCGAAGCGTCGTCGAGGGGATATGGGCAGAGGCCTGCAACCGCGGACATACCGCCCACTTCGGCGCACCATACATGCGAATTTACCCCCGCAAGCACGCTCTCTCCGTGATGTCCCGCAGAGAGAAAAGCCAGAAGGTTGCCCATAGTGCCCGAACATGTGTATATAGCGTCTTCCTTGCCCGTAAGCTCCGCCGCATAAGCGGAAAGAGCGTTTGAAGACGCGTCATCTCCGTAAATATCGTCTCCGACTTCGGCTCTTGCTATGACTTCGCGCATCTCGTCTGTCGGTTTTGTTACTGTATCACTGCGAAAATCCATATATTTCACTTTATGCCGCCTCCCTATACATACATTTTAAATTTTGACCCCAAGCCTTGCCCAGGGCAGAAAATCCTCGCTGACAGGCATTCCGAGATCTATTCCCGGACTGTTTGCACCGTGGAAGTCCGAGCCTGCCGTGGGGAAAAGTCCGTACTTGTCCGCAAGAGACAAAAAATAGTAAATCTGCTCGGGGCTGTGACCTGAATATACTGCCTCTATGCCCCAGAGCCCGCACCCCTTGAGTCTCTTTAAGAGAGAGTCCAGAGCATCGTCCGCAAGGTGTGTCTGAGCGGGGTGAGCCAGAGCCGCGACACCGCCCGCATCCGCTATGAGCCTCACGCACTCCTCGGGCGAAAGCCTCACACGCGGCACATAGGCAGGCGCTCCCATGCCCAAATACTTTATAAAAGCCTCCGCGTTTGAGTGAACATAGCCCTTTTGTATCATGAGCCGCGCTATGTGAGGGCGCGCAACTACTTCGCCGCGCGACAAAGCCCTAACCTCTTCTATTTCTATGCCAAGCCCCAGTTTTCTGAGCTTGGAGCAAATCTCCAGATTTCTTTCGTCACGGTGTGTTCTTATCTCCGCAAGAGCCTTGTCTAGCTGCGGAGTGCTAGATGGGGAAATTCTGTATCCCAATATGTGGAGAGTGTAGTCCGCCTCGGCGGAAAGTTCTATCCCGCAGAGCCCCTGTATGTCATAAGACTTGCACGCAGAGGCGAAAGGTGCAAGCCCCGCGGTCGTGTCGTGGTCTGTGAGCGATATCAGTGAGAGATGCCTGCGCTTGGCGCTCTTTGCAATTACCTCAACGGGCAGAGTGCCGTCAGAATATGTGCTGTGAACGTGCATGTCAATCAATATCACAAGAACAGTCCTCCTCATATTCCGGAATAAATCTGCACAGAGAGTGAGCTATTACAAAGCCCGCCAAGGACAGCTTCATCAGGTCATCCTCGGAGAATCGGTGGGGGATATCGCACTCAAGCTGAAGAACGCCTATCTTTTCCCCTCCCGCACTCATCTGCACCGATATGAGAGATCTTGCGTCCCTCCATAGAGGCTGGTCCTTTGAAAGCTCCACTACAGCTTTAAGATAGGGGCGTCCCGATGTAAAGACACGCCATACGGAAGAGCCGTTTCTGCGCAGAGGCTTCTCTCCATTTTCTCCGTCGCAGGGAATATACAGCTCATCACCGTCCGCAAGAACTATAAACGGCTCGCATCCATCCGCCATATCGGCCATGCCGCATAACGCTCTGTTGACACAGTCGGAGAGAGATGAGGCTTTGGACATATCCTCCGCAAGAGCCTCCATAACGGGAACTATCCTAGTCACATTATCGCGGTAATAGAGCATAAACGCGCCTACGGCAAATAGCAGAATAAAGACAGATGCCGTCTCCACCCATGTGAACACCCCCGCTATAGAGCCTCCCACAGCGGCGGCCGTGCAGATAAAAAGGTTCGTCTTGTATGCCCAGCGCCCAGACTCATTCAGCCCGAGAAACGCCGAGAGAATGGATGCCACAAGAAGCGAGACGGAACTGAAAATGCAGGCCGCCCCAACTCCCGCAAACATCATAAGAAGCCAGAGAAACTGCGGCCAGAACTTTCTCCTTCGGAAAATATGTTCCGAAGCAAACTTACCACTCTTCACGGTGCAGAAGTCCTCCGTCCAGAGTGATAACGGATATTGCATTCATATCCGCAACAGCGACGCTCGCAGGGTGCTTACCCTTGGGAATCGTCGTAGAGCCGGGATTCAAAAATATAGTGCCTTCCTCCCGAACAACGGAAGATATGTGAGTATGGCCGTATATGGCAAGGTCGGCCTTATTGTCGAGAGCCATGCGGCGCAGCAGCGGAAAATTATCCCCGTGCATCATAATAATCCTTTTGCCGTTCCACAGAACCGAAACGCAGGAAGGCATAATAATATTCGTAAGCATCTCGTCCGATGATGAGTCGCAGTTTCCGCGCGAGACAAGAATATTTCCTGTATAATCCCTCAGAGCTTCCGCAAGGTTGCCCGAATCCCCTCTTCCGGCTGTAAAACCGAGACTTCTGTAAACAACGTCCCCCGCATGAAGCACGGTGCGGACATCACCGAAAACGGCGAGAGCCGCGTTCCAGGCAGAGAGGCTTCCGTGCGTGTCGGACAAAATCCCGATTCTGCCGCCGTCTATAATGTTTGCGGACATATCTTCCCCACCTTTCCTTTTTCACAGAGAGAAATGAAAAATAAAAATTTTGCAAATAGGCGCAAAACAACATAGCAAAAAGAAATCTTCTTGCTATATGCTATTATATAATCAGATTGGCTCTTATAGAACAGACAGGAGTGTGAGTTTCAATGAATATTGATATAAAAGACCTTCCTCAGCAGGACATGAATATGCTGGTACACTCGCTTGAGCTCGTTTCCGCGAGAATATTCGAATCAGTAGTTACACTTAATCAGACAGCGTGCTCAAACACGCCTGAAATGCAGAACCTCTTCCACCAGTGGATATCATGCTTGGGAGAAGAAGTCGTGAGAGCAGTCGAAGAAAAAGGCACTTTCAGCCCCGACGAAATAGCAAAGACCATAGGTGTAACGCCCGCCACAATAATATCCCTGGCTCTGACACTTCACAGACAGGGCAGAATAAACATCAGCGAGATAAAAGCGGAAGTGACGGATAAGGGCAACACCGAAATCTGCGGCTGCCTTAAATAGCAGAAAACTGCGCGCAGAGAGAGCCGCCGCGCGCGAAAGGAACGGTTTTGTATGAGATTTGCCATGATAAAAGAGCAGGAGAGAGAGACAGCCTGTTTTGTCACATCGCGCGGTTTGATGAAAATAGAAACTTTCAACGAAATAAAGAGAACCGAGTGGGGCACGGACATAGAGACTCTCATTGCCAAAGACCACATACCGCAGCTTGTAAGGTGGTACAGAGCGGGAGGCAGGGACGTTATCGATATAATGATAAAGTCCATAATCCCTTTTGACAAAGTGATATACGCGCCTCTCTTCAAAAAAGCTCCCAAAGTTTTAGGCGAAGAGAATGAAACCAAAGTGCAGGAAACTTCCGACTCTCAGAGCCGAATCACGCTTCTGGGCTGCGGAGATGAAATAAACCTTGCCGAAGCCGAGGCAAAAGTCATATGCAGAGCGGCTTTAGGCGCAGTTATGGGCAAAAGCTCATCCGAGCTGCGCGGCGAAAACTTCCTCTCCTGCGCAGCCGCCTTTACCTCCGTGCTCGAGGTAACACAGGAAGACGGAGCCAACTCTTCCGAGAGGCACTTTGAAAAATTTTTCAGCATGGGGCCTCAGCTCATAACATCGGACGAAATCTCGGACATATCGGCTCTCTCGATGCAGATTGTGAGAAACGGCACAGTGACGGGAGAAAACGGTGCAGAAGCCTCTGACCCTTCGCCCTCCGATGCTGCGGCATGGAATGAAGGGGATATCATCCTGACATACGGAGGAAGAGCCATCGAGCTTAAAGCCGAAGACACCGTAGAATGCAGAATTACGGGATTTCCAAGCCTCATAAACAAAATCTCGGCAAATTAAAGGCATAAAAAAAGACGCGGAAAAATCCGCGTCTTTTTTATGATTTGCTGTGAAGAAGGAGCAGAGCCTTATTCGGCTGCGACGTCCTTCTGTGCCTGTGAGGGCTCTATCATAAGGCCTATGCCCATTGTTGTGGCGAGCGTGATGCCCTTGACGTATGTTCCCTTAACCGCTGCCGGACGAACCTTTATAATGGCGCGGACAAGAGCCTTGACGTTTGCTTCAAGGTTCTCGACAGGGAAAGAAGCCTTACCCACCGCATTGTGGGTGATAGCTGTCTTGTCTACACGGAACTCAACACGGCCTGCTTTGATTTCGCTTATGGCGTTGGCGACATCGAATGTAACTGTTCCGGTCTTTGCGCTGGGCATAAGTCCGCGGGGGCCCAAGACCTTACCGAGACGACCGGCCGACTTCATAATATCCGGTGTGGCTATAACCGCATCGAAATCCATTCTGCCGTCAGCAATTTCCTTCACGAGATCTTCGCCGCCGACGATGTCCGCGCCTGCATCCTGAGCTTCCTTCTGCTTATCGCCGAGGGCAAGGACGCACACCTTCTTTGTGTGGCCTGTGCCGTGAGGAAGAACTATCGTGCTGCGAACCTGCTGGTCTGCATGGCGGGGGTCTACGCCGAGACGAACGTGAAGTTCGAGGCTTTCATCAAACTTTGCTGTAGCGCACTCTTTCGCAAGTGCGACTGCCTCGGATATTGTGTACTGCTTTGTGAGGTCTACTTTTTCAAGCAGTGCTCTGTAACGCTTACCTTTTTTTGACATAATATATTCCTCCTTGTGGTAATGTCGGAAGCCTGAAAACTTCCTCCCACTCTCAAGAACGTATCCGTCCTTAAGATTTTTAGATTATTGCTAACGAACTATTTCGATACCCATTGAGCGGGCTGTGCCTTCGATCATCTTCATTGCCGCTTCGATGTCGTTGGCGTTGAGGTCGGGCATCTTAAGTGCTGCGATATCCTGAACCTGCTTCTTTGTCAGCTTGCCGACCTTATCCTTGTTGGGGACAGCCGAACCCTTATCCTTGCCGGATGCCTTCTTGATAAGAACGCTTGCGGGCGGTGTCTTCAGGATGAAGGAGAAGCTGCGGTCTGCATAAACTGTGATGACGACAGGGATAATCATTCCAACCTGGTCTGCTGTCTTGGCGTTGAACGCCTTGACAAATTCCATGATGTTGATTCCGCGCTGTCCGAGTGCCGGTCCTACAGGAGGAGCCGGTGTCGCTTTACCTGCGGGAAGCTGAAGTTTGAGCTCCCCAATAACTTTCTTAGCCATTGGTGTTACCTCCTTGATGTTGTTGCTTAAAAGCCCCTTTAGGGCTATTATTTATTTTTCAATGTGCGTGAAGCTTATTTAAAACAAAAAAACTTATATCTTTTCAAGTTCGGCGTATCCGGCTTCGACAACTGTCTCGCGTCCGAATACCGTGACGCTGAATTTGATCTTGCCCTTGTCTGCATCTATTTCGACAACCGGGCCGGCCTGTCCGGCGAAAGCGCCGGTTTTGACCTGAATCATGTCGCCGACCTTGAAATCAACTTCTATTTTCGGTTTTGCCTCTTTGCCAAGCTTGTTCATTATCTCTTCGACTTCTCTGGGAGAGAGAGGAATAGGATGATTCCCCGAACCGACGAACCCGGTTACACCCGGGGTATGGCGAACTACATACCATGACTGATCCTCAAGCATCATTTCAACCAGAACATAGCTTGGAAAGACTTTGCGGCGCAAACGTTTTGTCTTGCCTTCCTTGACATAAACTTTCTCTTCTACGGGAACTAAGACACGGAAGATTCTGTCCTCCATGCCCATAGTGGCAATTCTCTGTTCGAGATTCGCCTTGACTTTATTCTCGTATCCCGAGTATGTCTGCACTATGTACCAACGGCGTTCCTGTGTGTTTCCAAATAATTCGCTCATGCCAGTAAGAGGGCCGCGGCCCCCTTCACCTCCAGATTACAGTCGAATCTTATCGTCTCCATCGATTAAAGAATCTTGGAGAATATTCCTGTTAGAAGCAGATCTACCAGCCCGAGATAAGCTGAAGCTATTAGTGTCACGATTATTACTATTACTGTCGAGTACCACAACTGCTGCTTTGTGGGCCACGTGACTTTTCTGAGTTCAGCTTTTGATTCCCGGATGTAGTCGAGGACTTTATCCATTTCCCCCGACCTCCTCATTCATCGACTTTTTGATATGTTCGTGTTTCGTGGTTTTTAAAACAAGAGAAATAAAAAATGGCAGGCCTGGAAGGATTCGAACCCTCAACCCCCGCATTTGGAGTGCGGTGCTCTAACCAGTTCGAGCTACAGACCTGCGTGCGTTGGTTATTCTACACTATTTGCACTCTTTATGCAAGGTGTGCTTATCGCAGAATTTGCAGTATTTCTTTTTCTCTAGCTTTTTTGTGGCTTTTTTCTTGTTGACAAGCGTTACATAGTTGCGGCGCTTGCATTCTGTGCACTGAAGACCGATGATGTCTGCCATTTTCTTTCACTCCAGACAATTTTAGTTTAGGCGGCCGCACGGGGCAGCCGCCCCCTTGTTAAGTTAATCTTTTATTAATCGATAATCTCTGTTACGACGCCTGCGCCGACTGTGCGTCCGCCTTCACGTACTGCGAAGCGGAGTCCGGGCTGCATAGCGATCGGAACGATGAGGTTGACTTCGAATGTGCTGTTGTCTCCGGGCATTACCATTTCTATACCTTCGGCAAGCTTGATTTCGCCTGTAACGTCTGTCGTACGGAAGTAGAACTGGGGCTTGTAGCCGCTGAAGAACGGTGTGTGACGGCCGCCTTCTTCCTTCTTAAGGACGTAAACTTCTCCCTTGAAGTGTGTATGCGGTGTGATGCTTCCCGGCTTCGCGAGTACCTGGCCGCGCTCTACGTCGTCTTTGCCTACGCCGCGGAGAAGTATACCTACATTGTCTCCCGCTTCTGCGTCGTCAAGGATCTTGCGGAACATTTCAAGGCTTGTCGCTACTGTCTTCTGGGTGTCTCTCATTCCGATGATTGCTACTTCGTCACCGGCGTGGATGATTCCCTTTTCCACACGGCCTGTTACGACTGTGCCGCGGCCTGTGATTGTGAAGACGTCTTCGATCGGCATAAGGAACGGCTGGTCAAGTGCGCGCTCAGGCTCGGGGATGTAGTTGTCGCATGCATCCATGAGTTCCATGATTGCCGCTGTCCACTCGTTGTCCTCGTCTGACTCAAGGGCCTTAAGTCCGCTTCCGCGAATGATAGGAATGTCGTCTCCGGGGAACTCGTATTTGTTGAGAAGGTCTCTGATTTCCATCTCTACGAGGTCGAGAAGTTCGGGGTCGTCAACCATGTCGCACTTGTTCATGAATACTACGAGGGCGGGAACGTTGACCTGACGGGCAAGAAGTACGTGCTCTCTTGTCTGGGGCATAGGGCCGTCTGCTGCGGAAACGATGAGGATTGCTCCGTCCATCTGGGCTGCGCCTGTGATCATGTTCTTAATGTAGTCGGCGTGTCCCGGGCAGTCGATGTGAGCATAGTGGCGCTTCTCTGTCTGATATTCAACGTGGGCTATGTTGATGGTGATGCCGCGTTCTCTCTCTTCGGGAGCCTTGTCGATCATGTCGAACGGTGTGAAGTCCGCTCCGCCGTGACGGGCCAAGGTCTTTGTGATTGCCGCTGTCGTTGTTGTCTTACCATGGTCGATGTGACCGATTGTGCCTATGTTAAGATGCGGCTTACTGCGTACGTATTTCTCTTTTGCCATAACGATCGTACCTCCTTCTTAAATTCCGTTGCTGTTTATAAAAATACTTAGCTATATTACTGCTTTAAGAGCTCTTCCGCAACGCTCTTCGGAACTTCTTCATAATGGTCAAATGTCATTGTGAAGGAAGCTCTTCCCGAAGTTTTGCTTCTGAGGTCCGTGGCATATCCAAACATCGATGCGAGAGGGACATATGCCTTGACTACGCGCGCGTTGGCTCTTACGCCCATTTCAAGTACGCGTCCTCTGCGTGATGAAAGGTCTCCGATAACATCTCCCATGTATTCTTCCGGAACGACAACTTCAACGCTCATTACCGGTTCCATCAGTACGGGATCTGCCTTTCTTATAGCTTCCTTTATTGCCATGGAACCTGCAATACGGAATGCCATTTCGGAGCTGTCGACTTCGTGATAGCTGCCGTCGACTATGGCAACTCTGATTCCTATAACGGGATAGCCGCCGAGTACACCGTTGTTAAGGGCTTCCTCAACGCCTTTCTGCGCTGCGGGAATGTATTCTTTAGGAACGACTCCGCCGACAATTTTGTCGATCCATTCAAAGCCGTTGCCCTCTTCCATAGGTTCGATCTCAAGAACGACATCTCCGTACTGTCCCTTACCGCCGGACTGACGGACAAACTTGCCCTGAGCTCTGGAAGGTTTGCGTATTGCTTCTCTGTATGCGACCTGGGGACGCCCTACCTTGACTTCGACGTTGAATTCTCTGCGGAGTCTGTCAACGATTATTTCAAGGTGAAGTTCGCCCATACCGCTGATCAGTGTCTGACCTGTCTCTTCGTTTACGGAGACGCGGAATGTCGGATCTTCCTCGGATAGTGCCTCAAGTCCCTTTGCAAGCTTAATCTGGTCCGCTTTGCTCATAGGCTCAACGGAGAGAGATATAACCGGTTCAGGGAAGACAAGGTTCTCAAGGAGAACCGGTGTCTTTTCGTCGCAGAGAGTATCTCCCGTACGAACCTGCTTTAGACCCGGAATCGCAACAATAAGACCTGCCTGCGCAGATTCGAGCTCCTCACGCTTGTTGGCATGCATACGAAGGATGCGGCCTACACGCTCGCGGCGTCTTGTATTTGTATTATAAATCGACATACCGCTTTCGATCTTGCCCGAGTAGACTCGGCAGAACGCAAGACGGCCCACAAAGGGGTCAACCATAATCTTAAACGCAAGAGCTGCGAAAGGAGCATCTGCGGAAGGATGAATTTCTATTTCCTTTGTTGTGTCGTCGGGATCAACGGCAGCAACAGGAGGCATGTCTATCGGACTCGGGAGGTAGGCTACAACCGCATCAAGAAGTGGCTGTACACCCTTGTTCTTGAAGGCCGAGCCGCACATAACGGGAACGATATCAAGGCTTATTACGGCCTTTCTGATTGTCGCTTTTATCATGTCGACAGGTACTTCCGCACCCTCGAGATAAAGGTTCATCATATCGTCGTTATAGTCCGCAAGCACCTCGATCATCTCTGATCTTGCGATTTCGGCTTCTTCCTCAAGCTGAGGAGGAATGTCCGCCGCATGGAATTCCGTTCCGAGCGTATCATCATAGATGATTGCCTTTCTTGCGACAAGGTCAATCATTCCCGAGAATCCATCTTCGACGCCTATGGGCATCTGAATGGGTACTGCGCGTGCACCGAGCCTGTGGCGCATCTGATCCACAACAGTGAAGAAGTCGGCTCCTACTCGGTCCATTTTGTTTACAAACGCTATTCTCGGCACCCGATATTTGTCAGCCTGACGCCAAACAGTCTCAGACTGCGGCTCAACTCCGCCGACTGCACAAAAAACAGATACAGCTCCGTCAAGTATTCTCATAGAACGCTCAACCTCGACTGTAAAGTCCACGTGCCCGGGTGTATCAATAATATTGATTAGGCAATCGCCCCAGAAACAGGTTGTAGCGGCAGATGTGATCGTGATTCCACGCTCACGCTCCTGCTCCATCCAGTCCATAGTAGCGGCGCCCTCGTGTGTTTCACCGAGTTTGTGCTTGCGGCCGGTATAGAACAGAATTCTTTCTGTCGTTGTTGTTTTACCTGCATCTATATGCGCAGCTATACCAATATTGCGCACTTTGCTTAAGTCGATGCCCTGCATCGTCAACACCACCAAACTAAATCTTTAAAGATTTTACTAATCATTCGCTACCAGCGATAGTGAGCAAACGCGCGGTTCGCTTCTGCCATGCGGTGCGTATCTTCACGCTTCTTGACGGAACCGCCTTCCCCCTTACAGGCATCGGAGAGTTCGCGTGCAAGACGTTCTACCATGGGTATACCCTTGCGTGAACGTGAGAAGTTGATTATCCAGCGAATTGCAAGAGCCTGAGCTCTTTCGGGCTTAACTTCCACAGGAACCTGATAAGTGGCTCCTCCGACTCGGCGGGGACGTACCTCGACGAGGGGACGTACGTTTGTCATAGCTTTTTCAAATACTTCGGCAGGCTCAAGGCTGAGTCTGCTTCCTGCCAGATCCAGTGCTCCATACAAAATTCTTTCGGCTGTGCTCTTCTTGCCGCCAAGCATGAGACAGTTGATGAATTTTGCAATTGAGGGGCTCGCGTAAACTGAATCGGGCGGAGTGATGCGCTTTCTGATATGTCCTTTACGTGACATTAAATCAGTCCTCCCTTAAAAATTCTTATTATTTCGGTTTGCGAGCGCCGTAGAGCGAACGGCTCTGACGACGGTTCTCAACACCACCGCAGTCTAATGTTCCTCTGACTATGTGGTAACGCACACCGGGTAAGTCCTTTACACGTCCGCCGCGCACAAGCACGACTGAGTGTTCCTGAAGATTATGGCCGACACCCGGAATATAAGCCGTAACCTCGATTCCGTTTGTGAGACGTACACGGGCAACCTTACGAAGAGCAGAGTTAGGCTTCTTTGGTGTTACTGTGTAAACACGCGTGCAAACACCGCGGCGCTGCGGGTTTTCCTGAAGTGCAGGCGCGCTTGAAGTACGTCTCTTGTCTTCTCTGCCGGTACGAATAAGCTGGCTGATTGTTGGCAAATAGCTCCCTCCTTCCTTTTGTAATAAGCATCATCTAATCTTTCTTCTTTTTAAGCAGTGCCGCCGCAGCGGTTTTTCGCTGTATGGCGCAGGCTCTGCCCAATTGCTGTGACTCTTCCGCCCACTCGATCGGGACGTTTGTTTCGTCCGCCGCCTTTATTATCTCCGCAAGCAGCTTTACGTCGGCTTCTTTTGAGAGAAATATCTTTTCGGCGTTGCATGTCTTTAAACTTCTCAATACTGCAGATATACCTGCAACTCTCTTTGGCGAAGATAACTCTGATAAAGACACACCTGCACCTCCTGTGCACAGACGCACCAACGTATAATAACAGCGGATGTAAATAGTGTCAATAAACACTATCTAATCCGCCGTCAACTTATATACAAACTGCTAAAAATACGTAATTTTACTTATTCAGATTGCGAATCGCTGCCTTCTGTTTCAAAAGGTGTCGGTTCCGATTTATCCTGAGGTACTTCCGTAATCTCTATTTTTCTGTGTCTTTCAATGCCGGTTCCGGCAGGGATCAGAAGTCCGATAATTACGTTTTCCTTGAGTCCGACCAGTTCATCAACGTCTCCTCTTACGGCGGAGGCTGCAAGTACCTGTGCCGTCTGCTGGAATGATGCCGCGGAGAGGAAGCTGTCGGTCGCAAGGGCTGCCTTTGTTACGCCGTGGACAACCGGTCTCCACTGCGGCTCTTCTCTCAGACGCTTTACAAACGATACTCTCTGAATGAGCTGTTTGTATTCGGAAGCTGCCTGCTTTGAGCGAACAGTGAGGCTCGTAGGCGCGGCGGCGGCAAGTTCTGCTACAACGGCGCTGTTAATTTCAGTTCCGGCTTTGGCAACAATTTTGCCGTCTGCATCAGCGACATCTTCAAGAAGGATTTTTCCCAGAGCTTTGTCATTAAGCACTTCTTTGATAACTTTTTCTCTGGTTATGATTCTGCCGTCGCTCTCGATTCCCGTTATGCTGCCTTCGACCATGCTTCTGACTATGGAACCGTCTATAACATGGATGATGTTGTCAATGACTTCTCCGTCCGAATTTATTGCCTGAGTAAGAGGCTGGCCGAAGTAGTGCTCAATCATCACATGGTGCATGGCATCCGTGAGATTTATATGATCCGGAGACTTCCACAGTTTTATCTGCTTTACGTTGTTGGCGCTGAGAAGCGCTGTTGTCTCTTTGTCAACTGCGGCATCGGCCTTTATTATCGCACTGTCTCCGACTATGACGTCGGCTGCGAACCATGCTGAGTCGCGGCTGTCCTCAAGAACGTTAACATCTCTGACCATAAGAGGCTGAGGCGCGCATGACACGATTCTGGAAAGATCCGATGACGTAAGTCTTGTGCCTGCTTTGAAAATTACTTCGCCTGTAGCAGCATCACAGTAATCATCTATAAGCTCAAGGCCTTCCATCTGTCTTCTGAATGTCGCGTCGCCTATTATGACCTTGAGGCGTCCCTTTGCATCGCTTACAACAATCTCACCAGAAGCTCCGCCCGGCTGTAGGATTGACATCAGTGAAGCACGTGTTATCGATCCGAGCATGTGCTCGTCTTCCTTGCCCGCTCCGGAGGGAAGTTCCACAAGTTCGTAGGACGAGAGGAAGTCGTAGGATTCATCAAGAGAATTTTTGTTCTCCGTTCTGATCTCTTCGATTCCCGCTTCAAGGTCTTCTTTCCAGACGAGTTCTCCGGAAACAAAGGAGCTGTCGCCTTCCTCAATTACTCTTACTCTGTTGACAGGGGCAACCTTGCGCAGAATCGTCTCTATGTGCTTGTCGTTGATGGAGACGCCCTGTGAACGGTAAACTTCCTGAATTCCGTCAAGCAGATAGTGCTGAACAGCTTCCAGTCCCTCTACTTCAAGGAGCTGCTGAGGATCAATGTAGCCCTCTGTAAGCAGCATGCCTTTTCTGATCACACAGCCCTCTTCTATGCCCGAAAGCAGGTTCTGGGATGCGGGGACGTTGAATGAGAGTCTCTCTTCTTCTCCGTCCTCGTTCATTCTGGAAATAATGAGCTTTCTCTTGCCTTCCATTTCGCGGATTTCAAGAAGTGTTCCGTCTACTTCGGCAAGTATGGCTACTTTTTTGGGTCTGCGAACTTCAAAGAGCTGTTCGATTCTGGGAAGACCCTGAGTGATGTCTTCTCCCGTAAACTGGCGGACACCTCCAGTGTGGAAGGTACGCATCGTAAGCTGGGTTCCGGGTTCGCCTATCGACTGTGCTGCGACGACTCCGACAGATTCGCCGATTGCGACTTTCTTGCGGGTTCCAAGGTCTCTGCCATAGCAGGCACGGCATATACCGTGTCTCAATCCGCATGTGAGAGGGCTGCGAACCCATACGGACGTTATGCCGAGAGATTCTATCAGTTTCGCCTTTTCCGTTGTTATCTCTTCATCTCTGACAAGCAGAGGCTCGCCTGTCTCTGGATGGGGAACATCGTTGAGGCTGATACGTCCGTAAAGGCGCTCGGACATTGATATCGTAGCCTTTCCGTCCTGCTGGAGAAGCGGACGTATTTCGACACCGCTGTGAGTGCCGCAGTCCTCATCCATGACGATGAGATCCTGAGCGACGTCAACGAGACGGCGTGTCAAGTATCCGGACTTCGCCGTACGAAGAGCCGTGTCTGCAAGTCCCTTTCGCGCTCCGTGAGTCGAGATGAAGTACTCAAGAGTGTTGAGCCCTTCTTTGAAGTTAGCGACTATAGGATAGCGGATGATTCTTCCCGACGGGTCGGCCATAAGGCCGCGGATACCTGCCATCTGAGCGACCTGTCCGCGGGAGCCTCGGGCTCCAGAGTCGACCATTATGCGAAGCGGGTTTGTCTCTACCATCGATTCCATAATTTTGTCGGCAATGCGGCGTCCCGCGTCTGACCACAAGATATCCTTCTGGCGCATATATTCGTCTTCTGTCAGGATACCGTATTCATACTGGCTGGTAAGATCCTCTTCCTGCACCAGTGTGACGTCAAGTATCTCTTTCTTGGCTGCGGGGACAACTATGTCGCCTACTCCGAGGCTTATTCCGCTGACTGTAGACCAGCGGTAGCCAAGTGTCTTAATGGCATCAAGCATGTTGACCATACCTGTCTGGCCGACTTTGTCATAAGCCATATCGAGAAGTATGCCCATCTGTTTCTTATTTATTGTTTCGTTGAGGAATCTGAGTCCGGGGTGCAGAGCGCAGTTAAAGAGCACTCGGCCGGGCGATGTTTCGAGCCACTTTCCGTCAACTGTCTTGCATACCCATGATGGGTCTGCCTTTATCAAAATCTTTGAGTTTACATGGACAACCCCGTGGTCCAGTGCGGACATGACATCCTCACTGTCTCTGAAACGGAGTCCCTCTCCGCGAAGTCCGTCGAGCATTGTTGTAAGGAAGTATACACCGAGGATGATATCCTGAGTTGGTGTTACAACAGGCTTTCCGCTTGCGGGCGAGAGAAGGTTGTTCGAGGAGAGCATAAGAACTCTGGCCTCTGTCTGAGCCTCAAGTGAAAGAGGAACGTGAACAGCCATCTGGTCTCCGTCAAAGTCGGCGTTGAATGCCGTGCAGACGAGTGGGTGGAGGCGTATTGCCTTACCTTCTATAAGCACCGGTTCAAAGGCCTGGATTCCGAGCCTGTGAAGCGTAGGAGCACGGTTCAGCATTACGGGATGGTCCTTGATGATTCCTTCAAGGATTCCCCATACTTCATCGCGGCCTCTTTCTATAAATCTGCGGGCGCTCTTGACGTTCGGAGCAAGTCCGCTCTCGACAAGTTTGTGCATGACAAATGGCTTGAAGAGTTCAAGAGCCATCTGCTTAGGCAGACCGCACTGGTATATCTTAAGGTGCGGCCCTATGACGATTACGGAACGGCCAGAGTAGTCGACACGCTTTCCGAGAAGGTTCTGACGGAAGCGTCCCTTCTTTCCGCGAAGCAGGTCTGTAAGGCTCTTAAGAGGTCTGTTGCCTGCTCCGAGCACTGCCTTGCCGCGGCGGCCGTTGTCGATAAGAGCGTCCACGGATTCCTGGAGCATTCTCTTTTCGTTTCTTACTATAATTTCCGGTGCTCTGAGCTCCTGGAGCTTGCGCAGACGGTTGTTGCGGTTGATAACTCTGCGGTAGAGGTCGTTAAGGTCGGATGTTGCAAAACGACCGCCGTCAAGCTGAACCATGGGACGAAGATCGGGCGGGATTACGGGAAGAACGGATAGAACCATCCACTCGGGGAGGCTGTCGCTCTTACGGAAATCCTCCGTGACCTGGAGGCGCTTTACGAGTTTGCGCTTCTTCTGTCCGGAACATTCTGCTATCTCTTCTCTGAGAGAGGTCGAGAGCAGGTCTATATCTATCTTGTTGAGAAGGTCAAATACGCCTTCCGCACCGATTCCGGCCAGGAAGTTCTTATCGTAGGCGGCGCAGATAACCTCTTCGCGCTCAAGGACAATGTCGGCTCTCTCAAACGGGGATTCTCCGCCTTCTATTACTATGTAGCAGGGATCTTCGAGTGTTTCTGTTTCCTCTATTGTCTGAAAGCGCTTGGGGTATTTCTGATTGTAGAGACGGTACTCCGACTCCGCTATTACGTCGTTCTTCGCAAAAGGAAGATGTACTACTGTTGTTACGACGTAGGCTTCCTGATTGTTGATGACGGAGCGCACAGCCATCAAGGTGGGATCCGATGCGGACATGGATCTCATCTTTGACTCCGCGACTATTACGTTATTGCCCTGATCCTCATCATGCTCATGGTAAACACGGTACGCAGGCTCAACTTTGAAGAGCTCGTCTCCGAACTCGGAGCGTATCTTGCTCACCTGGTTGGCAGGAATGACATCTCCCGCATCAACGGGGATATCCTCTACCTTTGTTATGCGGAACGCCTCTTCGGCCTTAAACTTCGGGTCATAGAAACGGTGGATTCTCTCTTCGGAAGCTGAAAGGAGCATTCCTCTGCGTGCCAAGTCTATTCTGCGTCCCTCGCTGACGACCTTGTAAACCTTCTCGCGGCGGCGGGTAGGCGCAAAGTATACGACTTTTTCAAGCTCCTTCGTAGATGTACCGAGAAGGAGGCTTAAACGGCTGGGAATTCCTCTGAGATACCAGATGTGGACAACGGGAGCGGCAAGCTCGATGTGCCCCATTCTCTCACGGCGCACTCTGTTGTCCGTGACTTCGACTCCGCAGCGGTCGCATATAACGCCGCGGAACTTCGGCCCGCTGCGTTTGTATTTTCCGCAGGCGCACTCATAGCTCCTTGTGGGGCCAAAGATACGCTCGCAGAAGAGACCGTCTTTTTCCGGACGAAGGGTTCTGTAATTTATTGTTTCGGGCTTTTTTACTTCTCCGCTGGAGAGTTCCCTTACCCTCTCCGGAGAGGAAAGCCTCATTCTTACTCCGGCGATTTCATGATTTGTGTTAGCCATTAAAAATCATCCCCCTCTTCGCCCTTTTTCGATGCGGTATCGGTGAAGAGACTGTCGTCATCCGCAAGCATTGCAGCTTCGGATTCCGCGTCAGTCTCATGGAGCTCGATTCCGCTGTATTCGACCGCGCTCTCGTGGAAAAGTTCCGAATCGGCAAGTGACTTGCTGCCTGATGTCGGTGACGAGAAGACGGCGTCTATATCGTCAACTGTAGAGTCGGGCTTAAACGAAACGTGGCGCGCGCCCTTTCCGCCCTCGTCCTCTTCTTCGTTGAGGATTAGCTCGCCGAAGGAACCATCGGAATATTTTATTTCAACATCGAGACCGAGGCCCTGAAGTTCCTTTATGAGAACACGGAAGCTCTCGGGAACGCCCGGTTTTGCAAGATTTTCGCCTTTGACAATACGTTCGTATGTCTTCAGACGTCCTCTGATATCGTCGGACTTGACCGTGAGCATCTCCTGAAGCATGTGAGCCGCTCCGTAGCCTTCGAGAGCCCAGACTTCCATCTCTCCGAAACGCTGTCCTCCGAACTGTGTCTTACCTCCGAGAGGCTGCTGCGTTATAAGGCTGTACGGCCCTATGGAACGAGCGTGAATCTTGTCGTCGACAAGGTGAATCAGCTTCAGCATGTACATGACGCCGACTGTAACCTTATTTGCCATAGGTTCGCCTGTGCGTCCGTCAAAGAGAGTTATCTTACAGTCGTCTCTCATCTCGGGATATATATTTTCCTGTATATTCTTGACATAGGGCGAAAGGTCTTCGAGTGTAGCCGAGTCAAAGACCGGCGTGACAACCTTCCAGCCGTTCTGCAGTGCGACAAAGCCGAGCATTGTTTCGAGAA
This sequence comes from uncultured Synergistaceae bacterium, assembly GCA_964577295.1. Classification (GTDB taxonomy): domain Bacteria; phylum Synergistota; class Synergistia; order Synergistales; family Synergistaceae; genus CAZNYN01. The sequence continues at coordinate 21,543 of CAZNYN010000003.1, forward strand.
CCTGTCCCAAGTTCATGCGGCTCGGAACTCCCAAGGGGTTCAGAACAACGTCAACGGGGCGGCCGTCGGAGAGATAAGGCATATCTTCCTCCGCCATGATACGGGAGACAACACCCTTGTTTCCGTGGCGTCCCGCCATCTTGTCACCTTCCGTTATCTTACGGAACTGGGCGACATATACCTTGACGACTTCGTTTACGCCGGGGCTCATGTCCTCGCTGTTCTTCTCGCGGCTGAGTCTCTTTATTTCGACAACCTTGCCGCCCTCGCCGTGAGGAACTCTGAGGCATGTGTCACGGACTTCGCGGGCTTTTTCACCGAATATCGCGCGAAGCAGCTTTTCTTCGGGAGACTGGTCTGATTCGCCTTTAGGCGTGACTTTTCCTACGAGGATATCTCCTGCCTTGACTTCCGCTCCGACTCTTACGATTCCGTTCTCGTCAAGATTCTTGAGAGCGTCTTCTCCGACATTCGGGATGTCTCTTGAAATTTCTTCGGGGCCGAGCTTCGTGTCGCGGGATTCAACTTCGTATTCCTCTATGTGTATAGATGTATAGAAGTCTTCCTTGACAAGCTTCTGGCTCAGAAGGATAGCGTCTTCAAAGTTGTAGCCTTCCCATGAAACGAAGGCAACTACGACATTGCGTCCGAGGGCGAGTTCTCCTTCATCGCATGCCTGGCCGTCCGCTATGATTTCACTTGCCTCAACACGCTGACCGTGTGAGACGATGGGTTTCTGGTGTATGACCGTTCCCTGGTTTGAACGTCTGAACTTCGGCATGAAATATGAGTCCACAGTGCCGTCGTCAGTTGTTATATTTATCCTGTCGGCATCTACATAGGAAATAACTCCCGCTCTGCGTGAAACGACACAGGAACCTGAGTCCTTTGCTATACGGTGTTCAATGCCGGTTCCTACGATTGGAGAATCGGGGAATACGAGGGGAACGGCTTGGCGCTGCATGTTCGAACCCATAAGAGCGCGGTTGGCGTCGTCATGCTCAAGGAACGGGATAAGAGCCGTGGAGATAGAGACTATCTGCTTCGGCGAAATATCCATATAGTCAAGCTGATCCGGTGTTATCTCTATTGTATTGTCGTGGTGTCTGACGTAGATGCCGGTACCTGCTCCCGTCGGAAGGACATTACCCTCGTCATCGATGGGAGTATCCGCGCGGCTGACATAGTATTCGTCTTCATCGTCGGCAGAGAGATAGACTATCTCGTCCGTAACCCTTCCGTCCACAACCTTGCGGCGCGGGCAGACGAGGAAGCCGTATTCGTTTATACGTGCAAATGTCGCAAGAGACGTAACAAGGCCGATGTTCGGGCCTTCAGGGGTTTCTATCGGGCAGACGCGGCCGTAGTGAGTATGGTGAACGTCGCGGGCTTCAAATCCTGCGCGTTCACGGCTCAAACCTCCGGGGCCGAGTGCCGAAAGACGGCGTCTGTGTGTAAGCTCCGCAAGGGGGTTTGTCTGGTCCATAAACTGTGAAAGCTGCCCCGAACCGAAGAACTCTCTAAGTGCCGCCGATATCGGACGCACGTTGATAAGATCCTTAGCCATTGCCGTGGCAAGATCTGGTGTTGTCGTCATACGCTCTCTTGCTATTCTTTCCATACGCAGAAGGCCTATTCTGACCTGATTCTGAAGAAGCTCGCCCACCGCTCTGACTCTGCGGTTGCCGAGATGGTCTATGTCGTCCATGTGCTCGTTGCCGTCTCTTAAATCCATAAGCCCCTTTATGATAGCCACTAGGTCGGTTATGGTAAGAAGACGCTGCGAGCTGGGAGCATCGAGGCCGAGACGCCTGTTGATCTTATAGCGTCCGACTCTGCCCAGAGTGTATCTGCGGGGATCGAAGAAAATGCTTCCTATATATTCTCTTGCGTTTTCCATACGAGCCGGTTCATTAGGACGCAGCTTACGGAAGAGTTCAAGCATGGCTTCATCGGGTGTCGTGGAATTATCGCGCTCGATAGTAGCCGAAAGAGCGGGGTCTACATCCCATACCCACACCTTTGTGCGGCCATGGTTCCAAAGAACCTCAAGGTGCTCTTTTGTAAGACGGGTGTTCTTCGGTATCTCCACAGCTCCGTCAGCTTCATTTGAAACGATGGCTTCCGCCAGAAGCATACCCCTGATATCATCGTCAACGAGGTCTCTCTCCACTTCTTTTGCGTCAAAAAGTTTGAGGAGTTCATCCGTTGTCTGAATGCCGAACGCTCTCAGCATCATAGTGACGGGTATCTTTTTGCGATTGTCGATTTTTACCGACATAACCTCACCCGGTGCCAGATCAAATTCAATCCATGCACCGCGGTCGGGGATCAGCTTCGCTATAAACGATTCCTGCCCCGGTATGCCAAGCTCGGCAGTGTAATAGACACCGGCCGATCTTGCAAGCTGATTTACAACAACACGTTCCGTGCCGTTAATGATAAATGTTCCGCGCTCTGTCATTGCGGGGAAGTCGCCGAGATAGATTTCTTCTTCCTTAATCTCTCCTGTCTTCCTGTTGACAAGACGAATCGTCGCACGAAGCGGTCTCGACCATGTAAGGTCCCTGCTGCGTGCCTCATCCAGACTTATTGCAACCGGATCGACATGATACCTGACAAACTCCAACGCGAAAGAGCCGTCATAGCTCTCAATGGGAAAAATCTCATCAAAAAGCTCCTGAAGCCCCTGCGAGCCGCGGTGCTCCGCTTCCGCCTGAAAAAACCAGCGATACGAATTACGCTGGACTTCTACGAGATCCGGAAGCTCTATTAGATTTTTACCTTTTCCAAAAACCTTACGCCGCTCAAATGCCTTACCTGAAGGTGTTCTAACCTGCATGGGAGCAACCTCCCTGATTAAGAATTGGGTAGAAATGTACAGTTGTACAAATGGACATTATAGCAAAAAAGCGACACCTGTCAATAGACAGGTGTCGCCTGTTTTACGTATTTAAAATATATGTTTCATTACTGCGGTATTATCAAATATCAAAGCCCGTCTGTCAAGCCCGAAGACAAAAAATCGCTCTAACCTTTGTCCAATGCGTTATATTTTACATAAAGTGCGTCCAAAACTTCCGACCAGACAGAGAGAGCTCCCTTTTCTCTTAAGAGTTTCAAACCAAGCTCGTTCACTCCGCCCGGAGTTGAATTTTGAACTAAGAATTTTTCTATATCGTCTCCGCAGTCCGTGCGCATATATGACGACAGAGCCTCATTCATGCAGCAGGCATAGTCGATGCAGCTTTTGCTCTCTATGCCCTTTTCGCCCGTCCACTTCACATACTCCCCTATCAGAGCGTAGTAAGGCACCATAAGTCCCGTCACAGGGCCCATAATTTCAAGCTCCCGTTCTGATTTTACTTTTACGACAGTTCCCATGAGAGCGAGAATTGATTCGCATATCTCATCTTCGCCGCAGTAAAGCACAGGCCCCATATTTCTTGCCACGAAAGGCAAAGGTATGGCTCTCACCGCCGACTTTGCGGGAGCATAAAAAGGAGCGGATTTTTCAAGTTTTATTCCGCCGGTAATGTGTATTATTCTGTGAGACTCTTTAAATTTTATAGATTTTACAACATCCTCGTGCACTGTGGGAGGAAGAGCTATCGCAACGATGTCGGAGATATCCGCCACATTTTGATTGGATTCCGAAACAGATATCACTTCCGGATAAAGTGACTGAAGCTTCTCCGCGCAGCTTCTGTTTTTATGAACAGAGAGAATGATCTTCCCCTTAAATTCCGAGGACGAACAGAGCCCTCTAACCATTGCGGACGTTATACCGCCCGTACCGATAAAACCAATATTCATATCATAAGCCATACTCTTGCTCCTTCCGTTTCAACCGTTTTGCAGTCATTCTATCATCAAGAATGATTACTTTACACACCTCACACTCATGCAAAAAATTTTTTTCGGCAATTTTTAAAAGGCCGCCCCATATGTCAGCAATATGACGGGGAAAAAGTCAGAATTTTAAATATACAAATGTCCGATACGGTGGTATGATTTTCAGTGTCTGTGTACGTTATCAGCGTATAAATGTACATGGCAACCCGATATATCGGGCAATAAATTTTTTTAGGAGTGGTCCTGAAATGTTTAAGCATCGTAAGGCTTTGGGAGTTTTGACGGCTCTGACTTTCGTACTCGTTCTCTGCACAGGCGCAATGGCTGCTACACTTAACGCGTACACAATCATGCCGGAGAAATACGCATCAAAAGTTTTCGCCGAGTTCACAAAGGAAACAGGAATTAAGGTAAACTTCATCCGCTTCTCTTCGGGAGAAGCCCTTGCAAGACTTGTCGCGGAAAAAGCCAACCCTCAGGTTGACGTTCTCCTTGGCGGCCCCGCAGACACATACGTCGCAGGCGAGAAGGATAATGTCTTTGCAACATATAAGCCGAAGGATATCAACCTTACGCCCGAGCAGTACAGAGATCCCAAGAACAACTGGACAGGCATAGGCCTTATCCCCATGTGCTTCCTCACAAACAGCGACTTCCTCAAGAAGAACAACATGAAAGCCCCAGCGTCATGGGACGACCTTCTTGTCCCCGCATACAAGAACGGCCTTCAGATGGCGGATGCACGCACTTCGGGAACAGCGACGGAGCGTATCTACAGCCTCGTAGCCATCTACGGAGAGGACAAGGCTTTCGACTACCAGAAGAAACTGCACAAGAACGTCCAGCTCTACACAAAGAGCGGTGCGGGCGGCGCGATGCCCATAGCTCAGGGACAGGCGGCAAGCGGAATTTTCTACCTTGTTGACGCTCTTGAAATTCAGCAGCAGGGCTTCCCTGTCGTAATCAGCTACCCCAAAGAGGGTGTATCTTACGGCGTTGAGGCAACAGGTATAGTAAACGGAGCCAAGAACCTCGCAGAGGCTAAGAAGTTTGTTGACTGGGCCACAAGCAAGAAATTGGGTCAGTTCTTTGTAGATCAGAAGATTAACTACATACCCGTCGTCAAGGGCGTTAAGATTGAGAACCCCGCTCTTGACATGACAAAGGTTAAGCTGCTGAAGGTTTCCACAGAAGACAAGGGCTCAAAGCGCAAGGGTTATGTTGACCGCTGGGTTAACGAAGTAATCCGCTAATATAAAAACATTTTGAGAAGCTGTCGGCTCTTTTGGGGTCGACAGCTTTTCGGTAAAGGGGACTGCGACAGATATGGCATCTTCATCAATGAAGCGCGACCCGGCGCTTATTCCGGTGGTATTGACGCTTTGGCTCGCTTTGGGCGTATTTATCATCTATCCTTTCATCAAGCTTCTTCTTGCAACGTTTGTAGTCGACGGGAATTTCTCTGCCGCAAACCTGGTTGCCGTATTTTCCAACTCCTATGACCGTATGGCTTTTGTCAACAGTATATGGCTTGCGATTGCCGTCGCCGTCATGGGTACATTTTTGGGATTTATATTCGCTTTCGCCGTTACGCGCATAAACCTTCTCTCACCGATAAGATGGTTTTTGGCCGCCGTGACGGTACTGCCGCTCATATCCCCGCCGTTTACGAGCAGCATAGCCCTCACGCTCTCTCTCGGGCCAAACGGGATATTGATTAAACTTTTCGGAATCGGTAATTTTAACCTCTACGGCTTCTGGGGGACGTGGATATCAGAATCTCTGACATATTTCCCCGTTGCATTTCTCACAATAAGCTCGGTGCTGGCCTGCATAGACCCGAACTTGGAAGATGCGGGACTGAGCCTCGGAGGATCGCCTTTCCGCGTATTCCGCACTGTGACTCTCCCCCTCACCCTGCCTGGCATCGCAAACTCCGTTCTGCTGCTCTTTGCATGCTCTCTGGCGGACTTTGCCACACCGCTCGTGCTGGCGGGACACCAGTTCCCCGTCCTTCCCACTCAGGCATATCTCCAGATTACAGGCCTTTATGACCTCAAGGGAGGAGCCGCTCTCTCGTTCGCCCTGCTCGTACCCGCGCTCCTTGTATTCGTGCTGCAGCGTTTCTGGCTCAGCAGAAAGAGCTATGTCACGGTAAGCGGCAAATCGGGAGCTCAGACAAGAATAAAAGGCATGGGAAATGTAGGAGAGGCAGTTATACTCTCAATATGCGCGGCCGTTGTCGCGTTTATCCTCTTCCTCTACGCTCTGATACTGATGGGGGCTTTCACAAAAGTCTGGGGAATAAACAACACATTTACTATGGAAAATTTTGCCTATGTCTTTGACCATGGGATGAAAGCTATAAAGGATACACTGATAATCGCCTTTATATCTACACCTATCGGCGGTCTTCTCGCTGTATCAATCGCATACGTGACACAAAGAAAGAATTTTCCCTGCAACGGGCTTATGGAAGTGGTTTCACTGCTAAACTTCGCGCTGCCGGGAACGGTTGTCGGCATAGCCTACATCATCGCTTTCAACTCAAGCCCCATTCTGCTTACGGGAACAATGTCCATCCTTGTGGCCGCCTATGTATTCCGCTACGATTCGGCCGGCATAAGGTCGGTTATAGCGTCCCTGCACCAGATAGACCCTTCTATTGAAGAGGCATCCCTGAGTCTCGGAGCAACATCCATAGGCACTTTTAAAAATGTCACACTGCCTTTGGTTGTCCCAGCTCTCGTAGCAGGTATGAAGTACCTTTTCATACACTCGATGACGGCTATCAGCGCCACGATATTCCTAGTCTCCGTGAGCTGGTCGCTGCTTACCACAAGAATACTTGAGTGTATGACGGAGCTGCAGTTCGGAAACGCTTGCGCATTCTCTGTAGTGCTCATTATCATGGTATTTATCTTCAACGGCATGCTCACTCTTATCGTAAGAGCGGCAGGCTACAATTACACAGGACAGGGAGGAAACAGATAATGTCTGTTGAACTATACCTTCAGAATATAACAAAGACCTTTATAAAAGACGGAGTAAAATTTGACGCGGTAGAACATGTCGATCTGAGAGTCCAAGGAGGAGAGCTTGTTACATTCCTCGGCCCTTCGGGATGCGGAAAGACAACCACACTGCGAATGGTCGCGGGCTTCGAGACTCCGACTTCGGGCAAAATTTTTATCGACGGTCAAGACGTTACAAATGTAATGGTAAATAAGAGGGAAATCGGTTTTGTATTTCAGAACTACGCCCTCTTCCCCCACATGACAATAGGAGACAATGTCGCATACGGTCTCAAAATGCGTTCGGAATCGGCATCGGACATCACGCGCAAAGTGGGAGAGGCTCTTGAGCTGGTAGGACTTAACGGCACTGAAAAACGACTTCCCAACCAGCTCTCGGGCGGAGAACAGCAGAGAGTCGCACTGGCGAGAGTCCTCGTAATGAGACCGAAAGTGCTTCTCATGGACGAACCTCTTTCAAACCTCGATGCGAAGCTGCGCATACACATGAGAACAGAGATACGCAAGATTCAAAAACAGCTCGACATCACATGCCTATATGTAACACACGACCAGAAAGAAGCTCTCACGATGGCAGACCGTATTATGGTAATGCATAAGGGCAAAGTCGAGCAGATAGGCTCCCCCTTCTCCATATACACGCACCCGAGAACCCTCTTTGTCGCGGACTTCATAGGACAGGCGAATGTGCTTGCGGGAACACTTGAGGCAAAAGAATCCGACGAAAAGGGCACCATAAAAATAGGAGACAGAAGAATCCCCGCAAAACTCTTTGCCGACGAGAAATACAGCTTAGACGGCAGAGTCTCTCTCATACTGCGCCCAGAAGCCGTTACACTGTCGGCAGGGGCTGAAGGCGTACTCGCAGGCACTGTGACAAGCGCAATATTCAGCGGAGACAGAATGGAATACATGGTTAAGATCGAAGGAGGACAGGAAGTTTCCGTCATGGAGAATTTCTTCCCCGGCTCGGTCATATTCGACGTATCCGACAAAGTTCAGATGACCTTCGATCCAAACCTCACAATCGCCCTTCCCGGCGAAAAATAAAATCAAAACCCCGAATAAAAAAGTCCCCGCGCCATGATCTCATCGGCGCGGGGACTTTTTTATTCAAGCGCTGCACTGCTATGAAGCGTTTTTCCGTTTCTTTGACGCAACGGCATAGAACGACACGGCAGTCAAAAGCACAAGTCCGTCGACAAATCTTGTCCAGAATCCCGACCAACCGGAACTTACTATGCCCGCTTCGATTATACCCATTATGACGGAACCGATAAGAGTTCCCCATATCGTGCCTGTTCCTCCGTATACAGAGGTTCCCCCTATGAATACCGACGCAAATACCATCAGCAGATAGCCGTCTCCCTGTGTGGGCCACCAATTAGCCATTTCGGAAGTGGCAAGCACGCCTGCGAAAGCGGCGGCAAAACCGAGATATGCAAAAACAGCTATTCGGGAACGGTTTACCGGAAGCCCCATCATACGCGCGACATCCCTGCTGTCTCCTATGAAGCGCAGGCTGTCTCCCCACGATGTCCTGTGGTATATGAGGGCTGTGACTGCGGCAAATACCAGAGCCCATACGGACTGAAGCGGTATAAGACCGAGACGTCCCGTAAAGAGGGCGGCAGAGGATGAATCTCTGAGAAAAGCCAAAGAGAGAGCTGTTCCACCCGAAAGCAGCATAACACAGCCCCTCCATAGAAAGTCAAAACCTATCGTAGCGACAATGGCAGGCACTCCCGTCGACACTATTACTATCCCGTTCAGTACACCGATGAGTGTTCCCGCCGCTATTCCTGCCGCTAGGCCCGCTGCGAATGACCCGGTATGTCCGCTGACATAAGCGAAGACAAAGCCGGACATTGCCATATTTGACGCAAAAGAAAGGTCCATCTCGCCCGTTATAACCACCATAGTCATACCTATAGCCACTATTGTTATAAACGGAACGGTAGACATGAAGGACAAATATATATCGGGAGAGAGAAACGCCTCCGGTGCCAAAAAGACAAAGAATGACCAAAGGCAGAAAAGCACAGATGTTATCAAAAGCTGATTTTTATTTTTCGAAATAAAATTCACAGGCTGGCCTCCCTCAGTCTGCCGAACAGGGATTCAAGAGTAAGCTCTTCCCTGCTCCAGTCACCGAATACTTTGCCATGCGACATAATGACAAACCTGTCCGCAAGATCCCAGGCATGGTCAATGCTGTGAGTGATTATTATCGCAGAACGGCCTTCCGCTTTTACGCTCCGCACAAAAGCCAGCACCTTCTCAACCTCATTGACGGCGAGTGCTGTCGTTGGCTCATCAAGTATTACTACTTTTGCGTGAAAGTACATTGCCCTCCCTATAGCGAGTCCCTGTCTCTCCCCGCCTGAAAGGCTCAGAGCCGGAGTGTCGGGAGATATCCCCGCACCGGATAGTCCTAAATTCTCTATTATGCTTTTTGATATGCTTCTTTCCCGTTCCGAATCTATAAGACCGAATCTGTTCTTTAGATGCCTTCCGACAAACAAATTTCGCCAAAGTGGCTGAGAGTCGCCCAAGGCTTTATCCTGGTAAACAGTTTCAATACCGACCTTCCTTGCCAATGCAACGCTGAATCTGCCTTCGCTTACGATTTTTCCGTCAATTGCATAAGTGCCCGAATCGGGAGAGTAAAGCCCCGACATAATTTTTATCAGTGTGGATTTGCCCGCCCCGTTGTCGCCCAGGAGCGCCACTATCTCCGCGCCCTTCAGGCAGAAATCCGCACCGTTGAGGGCGCGGACACTGCCGAAAGATTTGCGGATGCCGCGCATTTCAAGAATGAGAGACATCGAACGCTCTTGTACTAGCGGATTGCTTTGTTGGCAAGAGGAGCAACCTTATCAATGTTCTGCTTTGTGACAAAACCGCCCGCCGTATCGACATATATGCCGCCGAAGTTTCCGCGCTTGTTGAGAACTATCTGAGTTACGGCGAGGTATCCCATCATGTAAGGCTGTCCTTCGGAAACAAGCCCCACATAGCCGCTCTTGATAGCTTCCGCCGTTGCCGGGGATAGGCTGAAACCTGCTATGCCGAAAGCGCCGGGCTTAATGTTTGCGCCTCTTAAGGCATTGCCGGCCTGGGCCGTGAGTGCTCCGTGGTCAATGACAACGAGTTTGCAATCCTTGTGCGATGTCAGATATCCGGTGAGAATAGGAGCTCCGAGAGTGGATTCTTTGTTTGCCTCGGGGGATATTTCAAGATAATCTGCTTTAAGGCCTGCCTTGCCGAATACGTCCAATATAGCCTTAGCTCTGAGGCCGCGTCCCGGAATGCTCTTCAGCCCCCATACGAGAACTTTGTCTCCCTTTTTGAGGTTAAAATGCGAGAGGCACTTCTCCGCCATCATTTTCCCCTGTCCGTAATTGTCGACACCTATGTAGGAATAGCCCTTGGACTGGAATTTTTCAAACGTCTTGGGAAGCGGTGTATCGACACAGGCAACCATTATGCCGGACGCGAAAGCTTTCTCTATGAGAGGGCCGTAGGCATTGTCACCGGGAGCTCCGATTACGACCATTCCGTCCGGCTTTGAGGCAAGTCCCTGTTTAAACTGAGTTATCATCTTTTCGGCATTCCAGTCGGAGTAGACAAATTTAATTTCAACTCCGAGATCCTTTGCCGCGGTCGCTGCTCCGTTCTGGAGCACTGTGCTGTATGTCTCGCCCGGGCTTCCGCCGGCATCAAACCAAATCTTTAATTTTTCTCCCGCGGAGGCGCTCCCCGCAAGCAGAGCAACAAGCATAACAGCAGCCATAAAACGTCTTAACATTACAAAACACTCCTTTTTATTATTTAGGAAACACAGCAAACTTCAGTGAGGCGCGAATACCTTTCGCAGTTCAAAGACAGCACGGCGCAGAACGGCAGCACAAAAGACGCGGCCTACATTTTGGCACAGATACAGAAAATATCTTTGCTCTAAAAATTGCGCAATGTGTAAGAAAAACTGTTAATTGCAGAGAATAAGGGCGGAGTTATTCCTAAAAGGACAGAAAATTAACTGGAAGGAAGCGCTCTGTGCTCACCATCTGCAAAGAAATGTATTCCATACATTATGTATATGCCTCACAAATGAGCGAACATAGCACTGCCTCCTTTCTTTGGGACTTACAATTTGGAGATTATACATCCACACGCATATATGCGCAACAGCATAATAAAAAACATCTCAGAGACAATATCCTGTATTTTACACTGTCTCTGAGGCATTATGACCAAAGATAAGAACAGCCGCCCTTTTTGGGCGGCTGTAATTTTATTCTGTTATGTTCTTACTTCGCGAACGCCTTTCTGATCTTTTCCACTGCGTCGTCTATCTGTTCGTATGTGATGACAATGGGAGGAGCGAAGCGGATTGTGCGCTCATGTGTCTCTTTTGCAAGAACGCCTGCCGCGATGCACTTCTTGACATAGGCTGCCGCCGGGACTTTGAACTCTACTCCGATGAGGAGGCCCTTGCCGCGGACTTCGATGATTTCATCGCAGTCGATTTCGCGGAGCTTCTTCATGAAGTATTCGCCCTTTTCTTCGGCGAGCTTAGGGTAGTTGTCTCTGACGAGAATCTCCATAGCCTTTACTGCGACTGCGCATCCGAGGGGGTTGCCTCCGAATGTTGAGCCGTGTGTACCGGGTGTAAAGACTCCGAGTATGTCTTTGTTGGCAGCTATCGCGGAGACAGGCATGATTCCGCCGCCGAGAGCCTTGCCCATTACAAAGATGTCGGGCTCGACATTTTCAAAGTTGCAGGCGAACATTCTTCCCGTGCGCGCAAAGCCTGTCTGGACTTCGTCTGCGATGAAGAGAATGTTGTGCTTTGTGCATATTTCGCGAACCTTTGTGAGGTAGCCTTCGGGAGGAACTATTATTCCGGCTTCGCCCTGAATGGGTTCTGCGAGGAATGCGACTGTGTTGGGTGTTATAGCGGCTTCAAGCGCTTCCGCATTGCCGTATTCGATAATTTTAAAGCCGGGGCAGTAGGGGCCGTAGTTGATTCTGGCATCCGGGTCTGTGGAGAAGCTGATTATGGCTATTGTACGGCCGTGGAAGTTGTTCTCGCAGACGATTATTTCCTGCTTGCCGTTCTCGACGCCCTTTACTTCGGCACCCCAGCGGCGTGCTGTCTTCAGTGCGGTTTCGACTGCTTCGGCACCTGTGTTCATGGGGAGAACCATTTCTTTGCCTGTAAGTTTGCAGAGACTCTCATAGAAATCACAGAGCACTGCGTTGTGGAATGCGCGCGAAGTAAGAGTTACTTTGTCGAGCTGTTCTTTTGCCGCAGCTACAATCTCAGGGTGCAGGTGTCCGAAATTGTGGGCAGAGTATGCGGAAAGCATGTCATAGTATTCGCGTCCCTCGGGATCTTTTACTACAACTCCGTCCGCTTCGACTATTACAACGTCTTTTGGGTGATAGTTATGTGCGCCGAGTTCGTTGGTCTTGTCGATGATTTGCTCTGTTGAAAGCATGAAATCCTCTCCTTATTTTGTTTTAATAATGAACTTTAGAATCACATCTGTTCATTTATGGTTTCTTTATAGGGATAGTCTACCATGATTCTTTCAAGTTGAAAATAGCTTCAGCAAAGATTTTACGTATTTTTTCGAAAAATTATTTTTCTCTCTTTTCTGCTTATAAAAGCAAACCATAAAAGTATACAAGTTTATTTTTGCAAGACATAAAAAATCTCCCTCCGCCGTATTTGCGAAAGCCAGGGCGGAGGGAGATTTGTATTTTAAAACTCGCTGTTAGCAGACGGGCTTTGTCCAGCCAAACTCGTCTTCGGCGCTTCCCCACTGTATTCCGGTAAGGGCATCGTAGAGCTTTTTGGCCATTGGGCCTGTCTTATAGTCGTTGATTATGAATTTCTCATCTCCGTAAGCCAGTTCGCCTATCGGAGAAAGGACGGCCGCCGTCCCGCAGCACCAGCACTCTTCAAGCTTTCCGGCCTTTAATGCGTCTTTGAGCTCGTCAACGCTTATCTGCCTTTCTTCGACAGGTACGTTCCAAGATTTTAGTATTTCTATGAGTGACTTCCTTGTAATTCCGGCAAGGACCGAGCCGCTCAGCGCAGGGGTGACTACTTTGCCGTCTATTTTGAACATTACGTTCATTCCGCCGCCCTCTTCGATGTATTTCTTTTCGATGGCATCGAGCCAGAGTACCTGAGCGTAGCCCAAGGATGCCGCTTTTTCACCCGCGCGCAGAGAACCGGCGTAGTTTCCGCCGCACTTTGCAAAGCCCGTGCCGCCTCTGACCGCTCTCACGTCGTCCGTCTCTATGAGCATCTTGACGGGATTGATTCCCTCTTTGAAGTATGATCCCACGGGGCACAGTATTATGCAGAATATGCAGTTGTGCGGAGTGTGGATGCCAAGCTGCTCATCGGAGGCAAAGAGGAACGGTCTTATATAAAGAGATGTAAAGGGCTCTTTGGGAACCCAGTCCTGCTCCACTTCGACGAGTTTCATCAGAGCTTCCATAAAAAATTCTTCGTCAAGCTGAGGGAGGCACATGCGCTCTGCGGAGATGTTCATGCGCTTTATGTTCTCTTCGGGGCGGAAGAGCTGAATCTTGCCTTCTGATGTTCTGTATGCTTTCATGCCCTCAAAAATTTCGGGAGCATAGTGAAACACCACGGACGCAGGAGATATGGTGAACGGTGCGAATGGTACTATGCGTGGGTCATACCAGCCTTTGTCACAGTTGTAGTCCATCAGGAACATGTGGTCGGTGAAAACTTTTCCGAATCCGACATTGCTCACGTCACACTTTGGCTTGAGGTTCGCGCTTTTTTCGATTCTTATTTTTTCCATTGTCTTTGCACCTCTCTGTATATAGTTGTCATTCGCACTCTGTACCAACAGATTGTCAATGAATATTGATAGCTGATTATATAGCATGGGGCTGATATGTGCCATAAGCAGGATTCACACAAATATAAACAAAAAAAAGGGCAAAATCACAATATGGCATGTATGGAGTAAAATCGCCCCATATACTATAATGTAAATAGCGTAAAAACGTAAAATTCACAGAAATTTACAATTATAGAGAGGAAGAGAGTCCATGGCTTACGCACCCAAACACATATTCAGGGAATATGATATAAGAGGCATCGCAGACAGCGAACTTAATGACAGCACCGTTTTCCTTATCGGACAGGCTTACGGAACATGGCTTATGGAGCGCGGAGTTTCTAAGGCAACTGTCGGCGGAGACGCGCGCCTTTCGACAAAGCGCATAAGGGCGACAGTGGCGGCAGGCTTGATGAAAGCCGGGGTCAGCGTTATCGATATCGGACTTTCATCCACTCCCACATTTTATTGGAGCCTCTATAAGTTTGACGTAAATGGCGGAGTTATGGTCACGGGAAGCCACAATCCTAAGGAGTTCAACGGACTTAAAGTGGCATTTGAAAAGTCAACTCTTTGGGGAGACGATATTCTTGAGATATCCAGAATTATCGAGCAGGACAGAATGATCGAGGCAGAAGTGCCCGGAACGCTGAGCTTCGCCGACATCACAGCGGAATATATTGACATGCTCACTTCAAAGATAACTCTGGGAGCGCGCCGTCCGAAGATTGTATGCGACTCTGGCAACGGCACGGGAGGACTTTACGCTCCGGAATTTCTGCGCCGCATAGGATGCGATGTGACAGAACTTTTCAGCGAACCCGACGGAACTTTCCCCAACCACCATCCCGATCCTACAAAGAGAGAAAATCTGCCCAAGCTGATAGAAAAAGTTCTTGAGACGGGAGCTGATTTGGGCGTCGGCTTTGACGGAGACTCCGACAGAATAGGAGTTGTGGACGACAAGGGCGATGTCATTTGGGGAGACAGACTCATGGCTCTCTACTGGAGAGAAATCCTCTCCAAGCACCCGGGAGCTGTTGCAATCTGCGAAGTAAAAAGCTCCATGGCTCTGCCCGAGGAAGTCGAAAAGATGGGAGGCCGCCCGATTTGGTGGAATTCCGGACACTCTCTGGTCAAAGCGAAGATGAGAGAGGAACACGCGCTCTTTTCGGGAGAAGTATCGGGACATATGTTCTTTGCCGATGAATTTTTCGGTTTTGACGATGCTTTCTACGCTGCCGGCAGGCTTTGCCGTATAATTTCAAATACGGACGAAAAACTTTCGGAGCTTATGAGCACCATTCCGCTCTACCCCTCTACGATAGAGACGCGTTTTGACTGCCCGGATGACGTAAAGTTTGACGTTGTGGAGAAAGTAAAGCAAAAAGCTCTTGAAGAAGGGCTGAAATCTGTTACCGTGGACGGGATAAGAATAATATACGAGAACGGCTGGGGGCTCGTAAGAGTTTCCAACACTCAGCCGGTGCTCGTGGCGCGCTGCGAGGGACGCACAAAGGAAGCTCTTGATTTTATATGCTCCGATATGAAGAGGCGCCTTAAAGAAGCGGGCAGTCCCGACTTTGAATGGGGCTACTAGAAAGACACGGCAGGCACGGCGGGTTAATAAATACCCGCCTTTTAACAATATAAAGTACGAAAAGTACAAGGAGGAAAACTACAATGCAGTGCTCAAGAGAAATTGACGAGATGGTATGTGTGGCAAAGGGAGCCAAGCACGGTCCCGCGCCGATTCCCGAAGAGGGCAAGTGGGTTGAGTCCAAGCAGATAGGGGATATTTCCGCTTTTACTCACGGTGTGGGCTGGTGCGCACCGCAGCAGGGAGCATGCAAGCTCACACTCAACGTAAAAGAAGGAATCATTCAGGAAGCTCTCGTGGAAGTCATCGGATGCTCGGGAATGACCCACTCCGCCGCAATGGCTGCGGAGATTCTCCCCGGAAAGACTCTGCTTGAGGCTCTTAACACAGACCTCGTCTGCGATGCCATAAACACGGCTATGAGAGAGCTCTTCCTTCAGATAGCATACGGCAGAAGCCAGAGCGCGTTTTCCGAAAACGGTCTGCCTGTCGGAGCCGGACTTGAGGACTTGGGCAAAGGACTTCGCTCACAGATAGGAACAATGTACGGCTCTCTTCCCAAAGGACCGCGCTATCTCGAAATGGCGGAAGGCTACATTATGGAGCTCGGACTTGACGAGAACAACGAAATCATAGGCTACAAATATGTCCAGCTCGGCAAAATGATGGAAGCGATACGCAAGGGCACAGACCCGAGAGAGGCGCTTGAAAAGAACACAGGGACCTACGGCAGATTCGCCGAGGCAAAGACATTTATCGACCCGCGCAAACAGTAGGAGGGGTAAAATTATGGCAGTTTTTGAAGGATACGAACGCAGAATAGCACAGATAGAGCCCTTCCTCAAAGAGAACGGCTTTAATTGCCTTGAGGACGCAAAGGAACTTTGCAAATCAAAGGGAATAGACGTCGAAGCCATTGTAAAGGGCGTTCAGACGATAGCTTTTGACAATGCGGTATGGGCATACACTCTGGGAGCGGCACTGGCAATAAAATCAGGTGTAAAGACAGCAGCCGAGGCTGCGGAAAAAATCGGCATAGGCCTTCAGACATTCTGTATCCCCGGCTCTGTGGCAGACCAGAGAAAAGTCGGCTTGGGACACGGAAATCTGGCGGCGATGCTCCTTCGCGAAGAGACAAAGTGCTTCTGCTTCCTGGCGGGACACGAATCTTTCGCGGCGGCTGAGGGCGCTATAGGCATAGCAAGAACTGCGAACAAAGTACGCAAAGAGCCGCTGCGCGTCATATTGAACGGACTCGGGAAAGATGCGGCATATATAATCTCGCGCATCAACGGATTCACTTTTGTGGAGACAAAATATAACTACTACACGGGAGAGCTCGAAGTAACGGAAGAACGCGCCTTCTCCGACGGTGAAAAAGCAAAGGTTCGCTGCTACGGTTCAAACGACGTATGCGAAGGCGTGGCAATTATGGTCAAAGAGGGCGTAGACGTATCCATAACGGGAAACTCGACAAACCCGACACGCTTCCAGCACCCGGTGGCAGGCACATACAAAAAATGGGCAGTGGAAAACGGACGCAAATACTTCTCCGTGGCATCGGGCGGCGGAACTGGACGCACTCTGCACCCCGACAACATGGGAGCAGGCCCCGCAAGCTACGGCATGACCGACACAATGGGACGCATGCACAGCGACGCTCAGTTTGCAGGCTCTTCCTCCGTTCCGGCTCACGTTGAGATGATGGGACTTATAGGAATGGGCAACAACCCTATGGTCGGAGCCTCAGTTGCGGTAGCAGTAGCAGTTGAAGAAGCAATGAGCAAATAACAAAATCGGCGGAGCGGAGAGAATATTCTCTCCGCTCTTTTTAAAATCGAGGTTGTATTATGAAAAAATTTATAATGGCACTCATTCTCATATTGGCGGCAAATTCGGCATACGCCGCGGAAAAAGAGATAAATATAGCCCTGTGGGAACTTCCCTTCAACGTCCCCGCAATGTATGCCGAGGCAAATAACGTCTACAAAGAATCTTTTAAAGATAAATACAAGGTAAATTACATAAAACTCCCATCCGGGCCTAAACTTATTCAGGCTATGGCTGCGGGCAGGCTTGACATTGCTGAGGGCATAGGAGCGGCTGCCGCTCTTGCCGCAAAGGAAAACGGTGCAGAGATAACCATAATAGGCGCAAACGGCAGATCTCCGAAAGCATTTGCAATTATGACAAATAATCCCTCAATAAAGAGCATTAAGGACTTAAAAGGCAAAAAAGCGGCAGGAACCCGCGGTTCAGTCGTACATCAGCTCTATTGTGAACTTCTGGATAAAAATAAAATATCGGAATCGGAAATAGAATTCTTCCCAATGCAGGTTTCGGCGGCAGCATCGGCACTTTTGTCTAACAGAGTCGACGCTGCTCTCCTTGTCGGAACAGAGATAACAAGAGCAAAACGAGGAGGAGCAAGGATTCTATCCGACGGCAGCGGATATATCGGCGGATTAAGCCTTATTGTGGCCCGTTCGGCGTTTATAGAGGACAACCTTGAAATTGTCAGAAAATATATTGCTATCAGAGACAAGATAGTAAATGATATCAAAAATTCAGGAGATAAATATCTCCCTCTCATACAAAAAAAGACTTCCCTGCCATTAGAAGATGCTTCGTACCAAATGCGTCTTTATGATTTTTCAACTAAACTCACGGATAAAGACATTAATGACTTGAAAAAAACCTTAGACTATCTGAAAAAACAGAATTTAATAAAGACCTATACAGATGGGAACAATGAGATCCATTTTCAAAATTTCAGCAAATAAAGCGGCAAACTCGTCCAAACCGCGTACTATAATGCTTTACAATTGATAAATCAAAGGTTATAATTTGGAGTACACTTGCTAAGATAACATTATAAAAGCAATTAAACTAATAATACCATGAAAGGAATGATTGCATTGGCCAAAGCAAAAAAAGAGCCGGGAACAAAAAGAATTCGCAGAAGCCCTGAAATTCTTATGAAAGAGCTTGACGTGAAAATGAAGAGGCTGGAAGAGAGAATTTATAAGAAAAATAAGGAAGCTGTTCACCATATCGGCACTGCCATTCTTAAAAGAGCAAAATTTGATTTTACAAACTTCTCAAAAGAAGATTTAGATGAAATCATAAACAATACACCCAAAGGCGTTGAGCTTATTCGCGATATAATCACAAAAGCGCACCAGAGCTAGGAATATAACAGTGAAAACTCAAAGAAAGCCCGCATTTGCGGGCTTTCTTTTATTAGATACATTCAGAATTAAAGATTTTCCATAACAGGCCTATGACGTATATCCAAAATATCAATCATTACACGATCTACCGTTTTCATACCATCTTTGGTTACTTTTCCGATGTTTTCAACTGTTTCTTCTATCGATGTGCCGAAAACGCCCTGAGGAACACCAAGTCCCTGCCCGGACATTGCCCACTGAGCGGCACAGTATGCCTCGGACGCTGCCGCGCTGACTTTTAGGGCGCAGCTTTCTTTTGCTCCGTCGCAAAGCATCCCAGCCAAATTCGCAAGCAGAAGGCTCATTGCCGTTGATATCTCTTTTATGCCTCCGCCCATCGTATATGCGAGCCCTGCCGCCGCACCCGCACCGGCGGCTACGGAACAGCCGCATACCGGTGAGAGGCGCCCCATGCTGCGTTTTACAAAGCTTGTGGCTATGTGGCTTACAGCTACGGCCTTTGCAATCTCTTCATCGCTTCTGCCCAGGTGTCTGCCCAGCAATGCGGCAGGAAGAATCGCTGCTATGCCGTGGTTGCCGCTTCCAGCACTGCTCATTACGGGCATCAGTATTCCCGACATGCGCGCGTCCGCCGCAGCAGCGCATGTGCTGCGTATGAGCATGGATATGTCGTAATTGCCGTTCTTCTGCGCGATATCGCGCAGAGTAAGCCCGAACTTACTGCTCTGGACACACGCTCCGCATGCACTGCAGTCTGCCTTGGCCGTAAAGCCGCCCTCAGCCACTGCCATATTCATGCGCACGCCTTCAAGGATAAAAGTTTTGTCCTCTTCGTCCATTTCATCTGCCATTTCAAGAGCTTCCGCGAGAGTTGCGGGGAAGCCGTCATCACCGTAGCCGCCTGTTGATGACTTCGCACGCTCCGTTTCAAAAACTGTAGTTCCGTCAACTATTACTTTTGCAATATTGGAGTGGTTTTCTTCGACAAGGCATACTGATTTGTGTTCGGGGGTAAATACCGATGCCAATACGTAGACTCCGCTTCTGTCGGGGTCGCAGTATATTGTGACTCTTTCGTCCTTTACCCAGTGCTCCGCTCTTTCCACATCGGCTTTTGTGCTGTTTTTCAACACTTCGAGCCCAAGGGAGGCTTTTCCGCATATTGCGCCGAGTGCGGCTGCGATTGCGTTTCCGCGCGCCCCGTTTGTTCCTGGAATGCCCACAGCCATACCGTTTTTGTATATGCTGGAGCTGACCGTTACTCTTACGGAAGCTACATCCTCCCTGTCGCTGAGTTCATCGCAGGCACGGGCGACAGCAAGTGCGACTGCCCCCGGCTCTGTGCAGCCTAAGGCCGGTTTTACCTCTTTGCGTAAAAAATCTTTTAACTTCATATAACAACACCCCTGTCAGACGAATGACATGCAAATTCTCATAAACTCTTTATGAATAATATCACAACAGGGTGCAGCACATAAAGTTGTAATTACATAATTGTTTTTAACAGTGAAAAAATTTTTGCAGAAACACAAAAAAGCGGAGCTTTGCTCCGCTTTTTTGTGTTAGTTTTTACGGATAGAGATATATCCGCTTTAAAGTTTTTTAAGCTTTAGCTGGTTCAGCCGACATCAGCTCAAGACATCCGTCCATGAGCTCGTTTATAAGGTCTTTTACTTTGACTATAGACTTTACTCTGCCAACGTTAGTTCCGCAGAAGAAGAGTCCGTTTTCCCAGTCTCCCTTATAAGCGCTTATGAGAGCGTTTGCAATGCAGAAAGTTTCCTGCTGCATTTTGCAGATACAGTGCGAAAGACATCCTGCCGTGCATGAAACTTTTTCGAGCATACCGGAGAGATAGCGCTCGACAAAAGGATTTCTTATCGCTCTGCCCGGCAGTCCGCACGGACTTTTTATGATAACGACATCAGACTCTTCCGCATCGACATAGGCCTGCTTGAATCGGTCGGAGGAATCCCCCTCCTCGGTGGCGGCAAATCTCGTGCCCATTTGGACACCTCTTGCGCCCATGGCGAAAGCGTCCATTATGTCGGAGCTGTCCCATATTCCTCCCGCGGATATCACCGGGATATCAAGTTCGTTTTCTTTAAGATAAGCTGCCAACGCGGGAACAACCTCAGAGAGAGCCAGAGATGCGTCCATTGCCTGCTCCGCGTCGCGCGCGCCGAGATGCCCGCCCGCGCTGTTCGGAGTCTCCACGACAAAAGCGTCGGGGAGTCTGTTGTAGCGTTTTTTCCACTTTCCTATTATGAGGTTCGCTGCTTTTACGCTGCTCACAATTGGAACAAGCGCGGTATCGGGATAGCCTTCTGTCAGTTCGGGCAGATGCAGAGGCAGTCCAGCCCCCGATATTATTATGTCTGCTCCGCCTTCGCATGAGGAACGAACCAGCGAATCGTAGTCGCTCAGGGCACACATGCAGTTGACAGCTATGATTCCGTTGTCGGAGGCTTCCTTGGCTTCTTTTATAGCTTTTTTCAGCATTACTATATTCTGTGTGAAAAGTTTTCTGTAGTCATAGTCTTCACCGGCAACAGCAAGTCCTACAGACGCTATTGTGCCTATACCCCCTGCCGCAGCTACTGCGCCCGCTAGTTTGGGACCGGATATCATTATGCCCATCCCGCCTTGAATTATCGGGCAGCGTGCCTCGTGTTTTCCGATACGCAGTGACGGTACTTTGTTCTCATACATTGACATAACCTCAAATCTATCTGCCCGCTTTTTTAATTGCAGGGAGAATTTTGGAATAGTGGATATATTATTCCATTTTTATGTTTTTAGCAACAGTATTTTTACAGCGATTCAGCCCAGACATTTATCATCATTAAATTTTGCAGCGCAAAAAGCTAACTTTTCTAAAGTTTTTTAAGATTACAAAGGTGAAATATTTTTTACACTCAGACGCAAGAAAGCCCCGCCCATGCGGACGGGGCTTTCTTTAAATATGTTTGTTTATGCTATATTATCAGCTTGGAACCGCCTTTTGCGGCAGCGGCGTCGAGCTGGTTCAGTACGTTTGCTCCCGCGACTTCTATCTTGGGTTTTTTGGCCGCTTCTTCGCGGGCGTACTCCTGGAGCTTTTTCTCGTAGTCCTCCATGGATTTCTTTATTCCTTCGACATCGCCCTTTATCCACTGAAGAATACCGTCAGTGATGGTCTGGTACATTTCATCTTTGGGAGCGGAGGGAATTACTCCAAGCTCAAGAAGCATGCGGTACTCTTCTTTTACTGACTCAAGGATGTCTTCTTCCGTGAGAATGCCCTTCTTATAGAGAACTCTGTAGACTATGTTAGACTTAGTCTTGCTGTTTTCATCATTTGCCGAAAGCGACTCCACACGGGAAAGAAGCATAGTTATAATTTCTTCGAGACTTACCTGCATCGGTGATACCATTTATCTATTCCTCCCTGTTTTTAATTTCCGGAAGATATTTTAGCACATAGCCGCCCTTATAAGTCAGGGGATTTTATACTGATTTGCCTTTTACTCAAAAATACCTATTGTTTTTATTAACCCTTGGTACTAAAGTATCTGAACTTTTGACAATGGAGGAATAATTTTATGGATACGAAACATCATTTAAAATTTTATATGAAGAAACTATATATCGGAGCACTCAGTGAATTCCCGACTCTTATTATGTCCAGCGCAGGTGTTCTGATATATGTTCTGGGCGTTTTGGGCTTCACTCTCCCCTACCGCTTCCCGGATGCGGGGCTGATGGGTATAGCCATACTCCTCAAATATACTATGGGCTTCTCACCGTCAGTGGTCACTCTTGTCGCAAACGTGGGTCTGCTGCTGTGGGGAGGAAGGCAGCTCTCAAAACGTTTTGTGATATGGACTGTATATAATGTATTTCTTATGTCTTTCCTGCTTGAATTTTTAAAGGATATACAGATGCCTCACATAAGCGACATGTTTCTCGTAGCTGTGGCAGGAGGACTTATTAAGGGAATAGGACTTGGGCTTATCTTCCGCACAGGAGCAAGTTCGGGAGGCCTTGACGTCATCATAGCCGTAATGAGAAGACGCTTCGGCATAGAGGTAGGCAGATACAGCTTTTACTGCAACATGGTGATACTCGCCTCATCAATAACCACAGTCGGAATAGAAAAAGTCCTCTTCGGAATAGTGGCAAGCTACACAGTAGGTCATACAATGGACAATGTAATCTCCTCTTTCGACAGGAGAAAGCTGATATTTGTAATAGGCAGCGACACAGAGGGAATAACCCACTACATATTTGAAAATCTTAACAGAGGAGCGACCATTCTCGACAGCAGAGGCGGATACTCAAGGCACGAGACATCAACAATAATGTGCCTTTTAACACCGCGTCAAACTATGGAGCTTAAACTGCACATAGCAAAATTTCATCCGCGCTCTTTTATGGTAATTACTGATGCTTCCGAGGTTCTTGGCAAGGGCTTTAAGAAATGGAAGAACGCCTAAAAATTTAAAATACCCTATATTTACACATGCACCGTCTGTGCCGCCTTAAAGGCGGCACTATTTATATTTTCTCATTTTTCTTTCATCGAAAATTTTGTAAAAAGTGATGTATAATCTCACGCAGATTTTCAGCCGAATAACATAAATCTATAATGAGGTGCTTGTTGTGACTAATGAGAGAAAATTTCGTCTGCTGCTCAAAAAATTGAAGTTTCTGATCATGAGCGAGTTCTCAACCTTTCTGTTAAATACCGCCGGTGTTTTTATATTCACCGTAGGTTTTGTGGGCTTTACCCTGCCGTACAACTTTCCCGATCTCGGCATCATAGGCATAGCCATCATACTCAAATACTCTTTCGGTATAGCGCCTTCCGTGACGAACCTCGTAGGCAACATAGGACTTCTGCTCTGGGGCGGCAGAGAACTTTCCAAACGCTTTGTCGCTTGGTCAATATACAACATTCTCCTTCTCTCATTCTTCCTAGAAGCTCTCAATGACGTTCCGTTCCCAGTTATAAATGACATGTTCCTCGTGGCAACAGCGGGAGGCATTATAAAGGGCATAGGAGTCGGAATGATATTCAAAACAGGCACTACCGCCGGAGGCCTCGACATTATAATTTCCGTCCTGAGAAAGAGACGCGGCATTGAAGTCGGAAAGTACAGCTTTTATCTGAACGCCGGAATAATCATGGCATCTTACAGCTTTATAGGTCTTGAAAGAGTGCTTTTCGGGTTCATTGGCGCCTATGTTTTCGGTCAGACAATGGACAGTATGCTCTCATCCTTTGACAAAAGACGCCTTGTCTTCGTAGTCAGCGCAAGAACAAAAGAAGCCGTAGACTACATATCTGAGGAACTGCACAGAGGAAGCACGATAATGCACGGTGAGGGCGGCTACACAGGCGAGGAGCGCGAGACAATAATGACGCTTCTGACACCGCGCCAGTGCATGGATTTAAAAAGATACCTGGCACACACTCAGCCCAAAGCTTTCATGGTGATAACAGAAGCATCGGAAGTGCTCGGCAAGGGCTTCAAACACTGGAAAAACATATAACCCCGCAAGCCTGTCATCTGCAAAAATAATTCCACGAAATAGTGCCGCGGATATATGGGCACTATTTTTTGTGCTTGCATAAAATCAATTTTAGATATATCTTTTATATCGTACACTGACTTTTAAAACTTGGGGTGTTTTTCATGACTACAGAACGTAAGACAAGATATTTCATGAAAAAGGCATATATTATGGGGCGTGCAGAGCTTTCGACCTTTATAATGTCAACTGTTGGCTGCCTGCTCTTTGCCGTAGGAGTAGTATGTTTTACTCTGCCATATAAATTTCCCGACATAGGGGCTATCGGAATAGTTGTCCTTCTGAAATATGCCTTCGGCTTTTCTCCCTCTATAACCAACCTCGTCATAAATGCAGGTCTCATGTTATGGGGCTGCAGAGAACTGTCGAAACGCTTCGTACTTTGGAGCATATACAATATTTTTATGCTTTCCTTCATGCTCAGCGCTCTCACCGCTTTTGACTTTCCGCACATAGGCGATATGTTCCTTGTGGCTGTGGCGGGCGGAATTTTAAAGGGTGTCGGGCTCGGCATGATATTCAGGACAGGAACTTCCTCCGGCGGGACAGACATCATTGTAGCGGTTCTGCGCAAACGTTTTGGTGTGGAAGTAGGACGATACGGCTTCTACCTCAATATCCTTATACTCATAGCATCGATGGGCATAGTCGGACTGGAAAAGGTTCTCTTCGGCTTTGTGGCATGCTTCATCATCGGCATAGCTACGGATAATGTGATATCCTCCTTTGACAAACGCAGACTTGTCTTCATCGTAGCAGAAAAAACTAATGACATTGTAGACTACATTTCGGAAGAACTGCCGCGCGGATCAACCGTGCTCTACGGAGAGGGCGGATATACTCACGAGAAGAAAAATACTATTATGTGCCTGCTCTCCGCAAGGCAGGCCATGGACTTAAAGCGCTACCTGGCACTGCAGCATCCGCGAGCCTTTATGGTTATAACCGAAGCGTCCGAGGTTCTCGGAAACGGCTTCAAACACTGGAAGAATATATAAAATTCGCACCATTCATTATATATAATGTGCAAAGTTCCCAACTCTGCAATATAATATAGACACTAAGCAGACAGGAGGCTTTCTAATGGCGAATCAGAACTGGAGCCCTGAAGATTACAGAACCAAAGCGTCTTTTGTACACGAACTGGGGATGCCTGTTATAGAACTTTTGGCACCGAAGGCAGGAGAGAAGATTCTTGACCTCGGCTGCGGGACGGGTACTCTTACAAAGGAACTGGCAAATAGGGGCTGTGAAGCGATAGGCATCGACGAAAGCCCCGAGATGGTCGCTGCGGCGCGTGAACTTGGAGTGGACGCGCGGGTGCATAATGCGGAGCATCTGCACATGGATGAAGCTTTTGACGCGGTAATGAGCAATGCCTCCCTCCATTGGATGGCTGACCAGTACGCCGTTGTACGCGGAGTGTGGCGAGTGCTAAAGCCGGGAGGCCGTTTTGCGGCAGAGTGCGGAGGAGAAGGCTGCATCAGGATCATCAGAGAGGGAATGAAGATTGCCCTTATCAAGCGCGGCCTTGACTACAAAGCGCGCAATCCATGGAAGTATCCGGAGCTGGGCGCTTATTCAAAGATTCTCGAGAATCAGGGATTTAAAGTCAGCTACATAGCAAGAATAGACAGGCCGACCCCATTGCCGAACGGTCTGCGCAACTGGCTGGAAGTATTTGCCAACAGCCACACGCAGGGTTTCACACAGGAAGAAAGAGACTCTTTCTTCACGGAAGTTGAAGATTACTGCCGTCCGATGCTGTACACAGAAGAACACGGCTGGTTTGCCGACTACGTGCGTCTGCGTTTCTTAGCCTATAAACCACAAAACATTGAAAAATAAATATGCTCACAAATATCGAAGCTTCGGCAAAACGCAGGAGCTTCGATATTTTTTTATCTTATTAAGAGATGTTTACCATGTAAATCTTTCCTTAATATATCAGAATTTTAGAATTTGATAGAAAACGCCCATTGAGTGAAAGCTGTCACAATGGTATTCTATACATAAGTTTGACGGCAGGAGGTATTGTGTATGACAGACATCATAATTTGCGTCGGAAGTTCATGCCACATCAAAGGAGCTAAACTTGTCGTAAAAAGATTAGACGAGCTTATCAAAGAAAAAAAACTGGAAGCCGAAATAAAAATAAGCGGATCTTTCTGTATGGGAGAGTGCATTAACGAAGGCGTCTCGGTTAAAGTAAACGGAAAAATATTTTTTGTAAAACCCGGAGAAGAAGATATTTTTTTTAACGAACACATACTCTCGGAGGCATCAGAATGAAATACATCAACGTTGCTAAGGCTAACTGCAAAAACTGCTACAAATGCTTAAAGGTCTGCCCTGTAAAATCCATTAAATACAGCGATAATCATGTAACAGTTCTTGAAAACGCTTGCATTCTTTGCGGGCGCTGCATACGCAATTGTCCTCAAAAAGCAAAATCTTTGGTTAATGACATAACCTATATAAAATCACTCCTCTCGGACAAACCGTGCAAGGTTGTTGCCGCTCTTGCGCCGTCATATATAGCGTCCTTCGGCAAGGAAAACAGGTTTAAAATCGTCACGGCTCTCAAAAAACTGGGCTTTGACGGAGTTGAGGAGACATCAGCGGGAGCCCACGCCGTCACGCACGAATATGCTCGTATATTAAAAGAAGGAAAAGCTGACAATTTAATAACGACATGCTGCCCTTCTACAATTTTCCTCGTACAGAAATATTTCCCCGAGCTTGTAAAATTTTTAGCTCCTGTGATATCGCCCATGGAAGCTCATGGGCAGATGGTGAAGAAAAAATGGGGCGATGACGTTTCCGTAATATTCATAGGCCCCTGCATATCAAAGATAGAAGAAGCAAAACAGGCTGAGCGCAAGTACATAAACGGAGTTGTAACTTTCAAGCAGCTCACCGAATGGTTTAATGACAAAAATATTGTTATGACCGAGCTCGAAGATGGAGAATTCGGCAATGACGAGACGACATCGGCAATATATCCGATATTCGAGGGTATCCTAAAAGATGTAAGACACCACTTGGGCAAGGATTCCGATGTGGAGAATAAGTACACTTTTATGAGCATACAAGGAGCCAAGGACTTAATAGAATTCCTGCAGGAGATGAAAGCAGGAAAAATACACGGCTGCTTCGTCGAGACAAGCACCTGCTACGGAAGCTGCATCAACGGCCCTGAAAAACCCGACTCGGATTATCACCCGATAAGCCTGAGCCTAGACCTTCAAAGATACGTATCATCCAGATGCAGAGTCGAAGAACCGGACATATCCGGCCTTGACCTGACATGGGACATAAAGCCCGCGCCTCTTATGGAAAACATTCCCGATGAAAAAACTATCAGAAGCATCTTGGCTCAGATAGGAAAGCCTACGCCTGAGCAGGAGCTGAACTGCGGAAGCTGCGGCTACAGGACATGCAGAGAAAAGGCGATAGCCGTCTATCAGAAAAAAGCCGAGTTGTATATGTGCCTGCCTTATATGAACCAGATTTCCGAGACTTTAGCCAATGTCACTCTGTCGGTCAGCCCAGACTACATCATAGCTGTTGATGCGGAGCTGAAGATACGCGAGTGTAACTTGGCGGCGCAGAAGCTCTTCGACCTTCCGAGAAACGAAATTGTGGGCAGGAGAATCGATGACTTCCTCGACCCGATAGATTTCGCACTTGCAGTCGGAGATCAGTCAAATGTGCCGCAGCATAAAGTTGAGTACGCAAAGCGTGGAATTATAGTCAACCAGACAATTATATATATTAAGGAACAGGAAATCGCTGTCGCATTCCTTCAGGACATAACTCATGCCGAACACGAGACCGACCATCTGAACAAAATGAAGCTTGAGACGATGGAAATGGCTCAGAATGTCATAGACAAACAGATGACAGTTGCTCAGGAGATAGCCAGCCTTCTCGGCGAAACTACGGCAGAGACAAAGGTTACACTAACAAAGTTAAAAGAGCTTATTATCTATGAGGGAAAAGAGTCAGATGAAAAATCTATGCGTTGAAGCATGCTACGGCAGTTTAAATAAAAAAAACGAGGAGCTGTGCGGAGACAGAGTACAGATAGTAAAGTCTCCCGAGAACACTCTCCTTGTTTTGTCGGACGGGCTTGGGAGCGGAGTTAAGGCAAATATTCTCTCAACCCTGACATCAAAGATAATATCGACGATGATAAGCAGAGGTGCCTCCATTGAAGACACAGTGGAAACTATCGCTCAGACGCTTCCCGTGTGCAAAGTTCGCGGACTCGCCTACTCCACTTTTATGATACTGCAGATAGCAAAGGACGGAAGCGGCTACCTTGTGGAGTACGACAATCCTCCCTGTATCTACATAAGAGACGGCAGGGAAGCTCCCTTTGATTACAATGAAAAAATCATAGCGGGCAAGCCGGTAAGAGAGTGCCGATTTGAGGCCGCAAGCGGGGACACTTTTGTAATAGTAAGCGACGGAGTCACTCAGGCTGGAATGGGAGAGACATTGAGCTTCGGCTGGGGCTGGGAAGCTGTCTCGGAATATATAGCAAAGCTGGGCAAGACCGATTTAACGCCGCCCCGTCTTATAAGAAATGTTCTGGGAGTCTGCAAGGATCTCTACCTCGGCAAACCCGGAGACGACACTACCGTCTCTGTTATGAGACTTATGACTCCTCAGCATGTATCACTTTTTTCAGGACCTCCTAAAAATAAGGATGACGACGCAATTATAGTAAAGGATTTTATGTCAAGCCCAGGCATACACATAGTAAGCGGAGGCACAACATCCGAGGTACTCGCACGGGAGATAGGCGCTTCGATAGAGGTCGATATGGACTACTGCGACTCGGATCTTCCTCCCATAGCATCCATAAAGGGCATAGACCTGGCGACAGAGGGCGTTCTCACAATGAGGAGGGTTCTTGAAATACTCGATATGTATGAAAAAGACCCAACATCGCAGAAGATGCTCGACATTTTGGACACCAAGGACGGAGCTTCGCTACTTGCAAAGATATTGATAGAAAAATGCACCGATTTAAAACTTTTTATCGGCAGAGCGATAAATCCCGCTCACAGGATGTCGGACTTCCCTGTTGAACTTCGAGTAAAGAGCCACATCCTTGACGACCTCGCCGCAAGCATGGAGAGACTTGGCAGAAATGTAGTGAAAACCTATTACTAGAACGGGCATTCGGGAAATTTTTAAAAACTTTTGCCTCAAATCGTAATTTTCTGCTATCATCATATAAGGATGAAAGAGGATGTTTATATGACAGACAGCAGTACAGCAGTGCAGCTCGACAATAAATTCAATATTAGCCGCTTCCGCCTTATATCAGTAACCGGCGGGGGCGGCAAAACTTCTCTTGTCTTTGCGCTGGGAAAATACTTCGCCAATAGAGAACGGACAGTCATTACAACAACGACAAAAATGTACAGACCGGATGAAAGCTTGTGCGACTCTCTCATAGTCGCTCCGATAGAGACTTGCTCTCAAAAGATAAGCCTCATGAAAGCCCCGTCTCTCACAGTTGCGGCTAAGGAGAATCTGGGGGAGAAAATTATAGGCTTCAGCACGGATGAAACAGAGTTCATGCTGGCAAAGAGCGGCGCTGACAAAATTATCGTGGAGGCGGACGGCTCACGCGGCATGTCGCTTAAGGCCTATGAGTCATGGGAACCTCCTGTACCCCCTTCGACGGAGTGCCAGATAGTTGTTTTGGGAGCAGATGTTTTGTGCGGAGCTCTCACAAATGCCAACACATTCAGATTTGATATATTAAACGAGAGATACTCTATCTGCCGCGGAGAAAAAATATCCGCATCCAACTTGGCTGCCATGCTCTCAAGCCGCTCCGAATATCTTCGCAACTCACCTAAGAACGCTTACAGAATACTCTTTATAAACAAAGCGGAACTGTTAAGCGATGAGGAGAGAGAGTCTTTTGTGCGAAACCTGAAAGAGAAGCTGAGCGGCTATGACGAAGTAACGGCAGGCTCTTTGCAGACAGGGTGTCTCTGGTGACGAAATAATAAAGAGCGGAGCTGTTGTCTATGATATGTATAATTCTTGCGGCAGGACTTTCGTCAAGGATGGGAAAGCAGAAGCTTCTGCTTCCGTTCGGTGCTAAAAGTGTAATAGAGAGTGTTATAGACAGCATGACGGAAGCAAACCTGCTGCCGATTCACCTTGTTTTGTCCCGTGAAGTGAGCAGTGCTCTTAATATAAAATCGAATACGATATGCACCTTCATTAATGAAAATCCCGAAAGAGGTCAGTCAAGCTCCCTAGCTATAGCTTTAAACTCCCTTCCGGACAAAGAGGATTTCTGCATCATGCTGGGCGACCTGCCTCTTGTAAGGCCGCGCGGCGCAATGCTGCTCTATGAGAGTTTTCTGAGTATGCCAAAGGAAAAGAGCGTGCTTGCCCCTTGCAGGGACGGAGTTTTCGGGCATCCCATGTTTTACCGTTCTGTTTGGAAAGAGCGCTTCGGCTCTGCGTTGGGAGATATCGGAGGCAAGAAGATACTGATGCACTATGATGATGAAATTATGCGCATAGAAGCCGCAGACGAGCATTTCAGAGACATGGACACTCCAGAAGAGTACAGAACTCTTCTTAAAAACTAGCTGTTCTGTGTCTGTCCTCAGTCGAGCCTTCTCAGCAGTGACAGGAATACTGTTTTTTCGCTGTCCTTATATATTACCTTAAATTCCCTGTATATTCTTCTGATAGTGCTGTATGGAGCGAAGTTTATCACACACTCCGTCTCGAACGATCCGCATGAATCAGCCGCTTTGTTTACAAGAGCGATAAATTCATCGCGGCAGCATTCGTCAATAGAGTTAAAGACATTTGCAGGCAGAGAATATACATCTTCAAAACTCAGATCCATCTCTTTGTAGTATCTGTCATTAGCTGTCATGAATGCAAGAGACGAACCTGAAAACTCGTAAATGGCAAGAGCTCCTACAAAACCTTTAAAAAGCGTGTTGAAGCGTGAGTTGGGATCCCAGACTTCGGCAATATCTATAAAAGCAAACAGTGTATCGGACTTATCTGCTTTGCTTGCGCTCTGTGTCGTCAGCAGAAGAGATTCAAAGGCCTCTTTCGGCATAGGCCGCGCATAGTAGAACCCCTGCCCGCGGCGGCATCCCATTGCGCGCAGAAATGTCGATTGCTCCTTTGTCTCGATGCCTTCTGCAATAATCGGTATTCGCATCCATTTTGAGAGACCTACTACAAAATTGATAATATTGACTGTACTTTTTTTGTTAAGCCCCGCATTTTGTATGAATCGCATATCGAGCTTCAGCACATCAATAGGCAGTTCATTAAGCATATTAAGAGAAGAATACCCCGAACCAAAATCATCCATCCCGACGACAAAGCCAAGCTTCTTCAGCTTTGAGACGGCGGTTATCATCTGCTCTGCATTCTCTGTGTAGGCGCTTTCGGTAATTTCAAGCTCCAGAAGTTCAGGTGCTATGTCATATTTTTTGACAAGTCCGTCAAGCATCTTACATAATTCCGGATTGTATATGTCTACTCGCGATATGTTTACCGATATCGGAATGGGAGGGTGTCCCAAATCTATCCATCTTCGTATCTGCTTGCACGCTTCCTCCCACATGTAGTAATCAAGCGAGGTTATAAAGCCGTTTTTTTCGAAAAGAGGAATGAATTTATCGGGAGATATAATGCCCCTTTCGGGGTGAATCCATCTTACCAGAGCTTCGGCTCCTATTGTTTTTTCGGTTGCCAAGTCGAACTTTGGCTGGTAATAAGCGACAAACTGCCCGGAGCTCAAGGCATGATTCATCTCATTTGTTATTCTCTGTTCTTCGAGTATTTTATTTCGAAGTGACTCATCATAAACACCCAGGTAGACTCCGAACTTGCCCTTGATATTTTTTATTGCCAGATTGGCCCTGTCGCACATGACGTTGATAGTAAGCGATATATCATCTGCCTCATAAACACCGTAACGAAGAACGACACGAAAATCAAGGCGGCATGCCTCGCCTATGAGCACGGCATTTTTCTCGACAAACTTTTTGTAGTACTCGTCCTGCCTAACTATACACATTGCAAAATTATCTGAATGAAGCCTTCCAGCCACTCCTCCGAAAGAGTGAGCCTCTTCGTTTATCAGTGAGGCGAGATAGATAAGAAGAGAGTCCCCTTCGGTCTCCCCGAAGAGATCATTGATAAGTTTAAACTGCTCTATATCAACACATATAATGTCGTAGTCATTCTGCGGATTCGACCTTATAAGGTCTGCGGCTTTCGCGTAAAATGAGGATTTATTGAATACACCGGTGAGGAAGTCTCTTTCAGATGTACTGCGCAGGATTTCAGCCTCTTTAAGTGCCAGAATATCGGAGAGTCTCTGCCTTATAAAAGTGTAGTCACAAGGTTTGGTGATAAAGTCAGAGGCGCCGAGTTCGAGGGATAGGACTCTGCTGTCCGTGTCATCGTTTTGGGCCATAACAATAACTGGAGCTGAGGAAATTTTTCGAAGCTTTTTTATCTCTTTAAGAAAAGTAAGAGCATCCATCTCCGGCATTACCAAGCTTAGAAGCACGGCCGAAATCTCACCGTTTTCAGAAGCCATGACATCAAGAGCATCTTTGCCGTTCTCGGCTTCAATGATTTGGTATTTGTCGGCTAATGATTTTTTTAATTTTTCCCTGCTTATTGCATTATCATCAGCAATAAGTATCTTATCTTTTCTCACAGTACACCTCCTCCTCAGGTCAGATAGAAAAAAACAGTGCGGAGCCCAAAATTCCGCATACCCTCAAAACATTGCCATTCCACCAGGCACAGGATGCGCACACACAGCCGCAAGATTGTCTTGCTTATTATATCATTCACATGAAAGTTATAAAACACGGAAAAATATTAATTCATGCCGCAAATTTTAGAGATAATAGATGGATTTATATTGTCATATTTCCCATTATACTTGTCATATTATCTTATGCTTATTTTAAATTATTTTGTCCACATAAATGCCTTTTAAATTCGGACTGGATTTTTAGCAAAAAACGCAATATAATACTCGAAGTGAATTTCTTTTTGCAACCGATTGCAAAACATCTTTATACTAATTTTTCGGAGGTGCACCATGGCAAAAAAACAGCTTATCTACGGAATAGACGACCGTCCGCCGACACCGATACTTATTCTCGCCGGAGCGCAGCACGTTCTGACACTTTTCGGAGCAACGACACTTGTCCCGCTTATATGCGGCCCCGCAATGGGAATGACAACGGAGCAGATAGGAGCTTTTATAGGCTGCGTATACTTCTCAATGGGTATAGCTACTCTTATCCAGACTCATCCGAAGCTCGGATCGGGACTTCCTATTGTTCAGGGTTCAAGCTTCAGTTTTATTCCTCCCATAATGACGATCATCGGAGCATACAAGGCAATGGGACCGGATGTGGTAATGCAGTATGTGGGAGGCTCTCTTGTCGTAGGCGGCCTTGTGCTCTCTATGCTCGGCTACAGCAAGCTCATCGGACGCATAAGAAAAATTATCACTCCCGTTGTCATAGGCCCGACAATAATGGCGATAGGATTTACCTTGGCACCTACGGCCATCCAGTTTAACGCCGCGAATTACTGGCCTATATCTCTGCTAGTGGTAGCAATGGTCTTCTTCTTCAGCCTTGTAAGCAAGAACAAGTACTGCAATATTTTCGCCGTACTCGGTTCTATAACTATCGCTTATCTGATATGCCTTCTGTTCTCCGTTATGGGAATTTTTGCGGAAGGACACGCAGCATTTATAAATCTCCAGGGAGTAATAGACGCGCCGTGGATACGCTACAACCTCGTGATGCCATGGGGCATGCCCAAAGTTTCGGGCCTTGCTCTCGGAGCGATTGCTGCGGGCTTCTTCTGCGTAATGATTGAATCTATCGGAGACTACCATAACTGCTCGTTCGCAGCAGGAATAGATGACCCGACACCGGCACAGATAAACAGGGGAATCGGAGCGGAAGGAATATGCTGCGCGATATCAGGCTGCCTGGGATCTGTCGGAACAACTTCCTACACCGAAAATATCGGACTCATCGGACTTACCGGTGTGGCAAGCCGCCACGTCGTCAGAGCAGGTGCGGTTATACTGATAATCCTCTCTCTGATAGGCAAGCTCGGAGCTCTCATTGCCACAATGCCCTCCCCCGTTATCGGCGGAGCTTATATCACCCTCTTCGGAACAATAGGAGCGCTCGGCATTCAGAACCTCATGCGCGCCGACATGGGAAGCCAGAGAAACATTCTTATCGTAGGATTCGCGTTCCTTATGGCGCTCGGCCTGCCCGGCTGGGTTGAACCTAATCAGGCCATATTCGTTAATACCTTCGGAACTACATTCGGAGGCATGGTGTGGGCTGTCATGAAAACCCCAATGGCTGTGGCGGGAATATTGTCCGCTCTGTGCGACAGCCTTATCCCCGGCACTGATGAGGAGCGCGGCATCAAAGCAGCAAAATAATATTACGATTTTTAGCAGGTAGGCGTGTGCTTGATGCACGCGCCTATTTTTTATATTTAATATTCTCATTATTTGCAATCCATTTCACTTGCCGTTCTTCGCTTGACATTGCCAATATCTAAGTGTATCCTCACTTGCATTATCCCAAAAAAGGGAAAGCGAGTGATCTTATGTCGAACGACCGAAACGTATCAGTCAGAACTTTTTATTCCTCCAAAATAGTATCATCACAGGCAACGGCCACACTGAGAAGATCCCCGCGACCTCGACCGTATAATTAATCCTGCCTTAAAGCGGACTCACAGAGCCGCCTCTCTGCCGCACAACATTACTTAGGAAAACAAAAATATAAAAAGACTGTTAACGACAGGTTGGACTGTATACCCAATCTTATCGTTCCATGTCGGCTCATGGCTGCCGCACTATGCGGAGCGCCTGTGCCGCTGTTGTCTTTTTCACCACTTTGAAGGGGATTGATTTTATGACAAAGGATATTATAGGAATTGTGGGATTCGGACACTTGGGAACGTCTATAGCAATGTCTTTGCTGAACGGAGGATTTTCGAAGGAACACCTTATGATTTCCTGCAGGGGCAGCAAAGCAACACTGGAAAGAGCGGAGAAATTGGGGCTGACAGGGACTCTTACAGATACAAAAAATCTTATGGCAAAAGCAGATATCATCATTCTGGCGGCAAAACCGCAGGATGTAAGCACCATATACACAAATAAAATTAAAGATGGGGCTCTCGTCATGTCCTTCATGGCCGCTCTGCCGTACAATTCTCTAAAGAAGATGTTTGACTGCGATGTGTGCAGAGTAATGTGCAGCGGCCCCGAGACTATCACTTCGGGATACGGAGCATCTGTTATGTGGCCCGATAACGCAAGAGCGGAACAGGTACTCGAATGTGCGGGAGTTAAAAGATTTCCCATATCATTCGAGGATGAAATAGATGCCTTTACCGTCGGAATATGTATCCCTCCTATTCTTATGAATATAGAGGTAAAGGAGCGTCTCTTAAGAAGCGCTCTCGCTGCGAAGACGGCAGAGTACCCCATAATGTCGAAGCTCACGCCGTGGATAGAGGCGACTATTGACGAGGGGCATAGACACGACAATAAGGCCTGCCTTGAAAATGTCTGCACTAAGGGCGGAATATCCGAAGCAATGGTAAAGAGCCTTATGTCCGGAGAGAGTTTTGCACTGTCGCTTAAGAGAGGACTTGAGCGCTGTTCTCAAATATGCGAAGAGATACAGAAGAAAATTTGTAAAAATGCGGCGTGATTTGCGCTATAATTTCTTCTGAGGTGATAGATTATGAAACCGCTTATAGGCATTCCCACAGTACCGTTTCGCGCTTCTTACTCCGACACGGATCTTAGTGATTTAGACAGCAAAACTCTTGGGTATTACTGGCTTCTTTCGCGCCTTACGGAGAAAATATGCGCCTCCGTGAGCATAGCAGGCGGAGTTCCGTTACTGCTCAGAGCGACAACAGACTATGATGAAATAGCTGCAGCCGCAGACAGACTGGACGGTTTCGTCTTTACCGGAGGGAGCGACGTGACTCCGTCTCTATACGGAGAGGAAAATCACGGCAGCATTTCCCCCGACACGGAAAGGGATATGTTTGAATTTTTCCTTATGAAAGAAGCTCTGCCGAAAAATAAACCAATGCTCGGAATATGCCGCGGCTGTCAGCTTATGAATGTTGTACTAGGAGGAACTATTTACCAGCACCTTCCCGACGTTAATCCGGAATGGAGCCTCCATGAGCGCCCCGACGTTATGAAAGGCTATGTGCATGAGGCGGATGTCGTCCTGCCCGAGGCTCTTAGCCTGGATAAAAAAATCACTGTTAAAGTCAATTCCATGCACCATCAGGCCATTGATAAATTAGCCCCGTCACTTACCGCAGCCGCTTACTCTGGGGGGCTTACAGAGGCAGTCGCTCTTTTGAGCCATAAATATTTTGTGGGAGTGCAGTGGCATCCCGAGTGCCTTTCAGAGGACGACGATATTCAGGCGGGAATTTTCTCTGCTTTGGTAAAAGCTTCAGCCTGATACGCATAAATATTTTCAGCAGCCCGAGAGAGAACCGCTTAAATGCGATCCTCCCTCGGCTGTTTTTTTGCTCATTAAAAATAAAAAAGAAAAATATGAATGTTACGTGATTGTGACATCGTCATTTTCCGCCTCTGTATTATAATAGAAAAGTTAAGGGAATATCTTTACAAAGAAGGATACGTGCTTTTACTTTTAAAGGGTATGTATTTCGAAGAGACGGGAGAAATTACATGAACAGCAAAACCACTGCAAAAAAACGGTTGATTCTTTTAGCGGTTTTGACCGCACTTATTGCAATATACCTGGTACCTCTCGGAGGCTACCCTCTGCTTGAGCCGGACGAAGGCAGATACGCCGAGATTCCGCGTGAAATGCTTGAAAGCGGCAACTTTATCACTCCTATGCTCAACTACGTTCAATATTTTGAAAAACCCGCAATGCTCTATTGGATGAATGCCGCAAGTTTTTCTGTTTTCGGGCAGAATGAGTTTGCCGCCCGCTTCGCGTCAGCTCTGTGCGCCCTCTTGGGAGCCGGTGTCACAGGCTTGCTCGCCTCGTTTATCTTCGGCAGCGGTGCGGGCATTCTGGCCTCGGTAATGACTGCTCTATCACTTCTCTACTTTGCCATAGGCACAATAAACATAACAGACATGCCTATGTCCTTCTTCCTGACTCTGACAATGGCATCTTTTTACGTCGGTCACATAAAGGGAGAAAAAAAGTGGTATCTGCTATTTTATGCTTCAATGGCACTCGGACTGCTGACCAAGGGACTTATCGCCATTGTCCTCCCGGGCGGGATTATTTTCTGGTATATAATTTTTACCCGCAAGTGGAAGCTTTTTATAGAGGCTCTCTACATACCCGGAATTATACTTTTCTTTGCCATCTCCGTGCCGTGGTTTTATATGGTATGCAAGGCGAACCCCGACTTTTTCCACTTTTTCTTCATACAGGAGCACTTTCTGCGCTATGCGACGAAGATGCACCACAGATATGAACCGTTCTGGTTCTTCCTGCCTATGATACCTGCCGGGCTTATGCCCTGGACGCCATTGTTCTTATCCCTATTCTCAAAAGAGAGCGTTGTGAGGTCGCCAGAAGACTCCGCCCAGAAAGACGCTGTTATATATCTTCTGCTCTGGTTCGGAGTTATTCTCCTATTCTTCTCACTCTCAGATTCAAAGCTCATTCCTTACATCACCCCCTGTATGCCTCCGCTCGCCATTCTTATGACGGGAGATATATGCCGCATGGTAAAGCGCGAGAAGTGGCACGGAGGAGTTCTCTGGTGGATGCTTGGAATATCTTCTGTATTTTCTGCCGCTATGATTGCATATCCTTTTATAGGTGACGAAATATCCGTATACGACGCATTGCCAATAGCATCTAAAGCGGTGCTCGGGCTGATGCTTGCCCCCATATATGCCCTAATCTTTACAACGCACGGCAGAAGAAGATTCAGAGAAATCGTAATTGTGTTCTGCATATCGGCCCTCTTCTTTATAGCCGGCATACAGGGGATTTATAAAATCTTAGGAGAACGCCGCTCTATGAAGGATGTCTCCGCCGCAATAAACGCCGAGTGGCAGCAAGGCGAAACAGTGGCGGCATACGGAGAAATTTTGCAAGGAATTCCATTTTATACAAAAAAACGTGTTATGCTTGTCGGAACAACGGGCGAGCTTGAATTCGGCTCTAAGCACAAAGAGGGCGAAGGCTGGTTTCCCAATAATAAAGAGTTCCTCAAAGAATGGAAATCCGGCAGCAGAAAATTTGTCCTGGCAATAGAAAAAGATAGAGTACAAGATCTCTTTCCGGACGGAAACACATACGAGACAAAGAGATGCGACGTAGGAGATTACTTGGTATTATTTAACAGGGAGGCATCGAAATGAGAACAGAATTTCTTCCTTTTGCAAAACCATCAGTAAGCGAGGAGGCTATAGCGGACGCAGCCGACTCCATACGTACAGGCTGGCTTGCAATGGGACCCAAAACAGTGAGATTCGAAAATAATTTCTCATCATACACGGGATCTAAATGGGCTTTATCTGTCAATTCGGCGACTGCGGGGCTTCACACGGCAATATCCGCGCTCGGCATAGGAGAGGGAGACGAGGTAATAACAACTCCCATGACATTTGCTTCTACCGTAAACACAATAATTTTGACCGGTGCAAAGCCGATACTTGCCGACATAGACAGAAACACGCTGAACATAAACCCGGACAATATAGAGAAACTTATAACACCGGCCACAAAGGCAATAATTCCTGTTCACTTCGCAGGTATGCCCTGCGACATGGACAGGATAGAAGCCATAGCGGCAAAGCACGGACTTTACATCATAGAGGATGCGGCTCACGCTCTCGGAGCTTCCTACAAGGGAAGAAAAATAGGAGCTGACAGAGGCACGGGACACGCGGCTGTATTCAGCTTCCACCCCACAAAGAACATTACCACTGGCGAAGGCGGAATGATATGCACGGAAGATGACGCAATCGCCGAATATGCCTCTGTCTTCAGACAGAACGGCATGTCAAAAGGCGCATGGAATCGCTATGCGGCAAAAGGCGATTCAAATTACGACATATTCTTCCCGGGGCTTAAATACACCATGACGGACATTCAGTCCGCCATAGGGGATTCACAGCTCAAAGAGCTTCCCTCCTTCAACAAAAGACGCTCTGAAATCGTCTCATTTTATATGGAGGAACTTGCCGAGGTAAAAGGACTTATACTCCCGAAGCCTGCTCCATACGACCACGTCCACAGTTGGCACATATTCACCCCTTTCATAGATATCGACAGACTGGGCATTACGAGAAACGAATTCATGTCCGCCATGAAGGAGCGCAACATAGGAACTGCACTGCACTATCAGGCGATACACCTCTTCACCTGCTTCGGGGAGATAACGGGACTGTCGCGCGGTTCCCTGCCGGAAGCCGAATACGTCTCTGACAGGATTGTTTCACTGCCTCTCTTCCCAGCTATGACGGACGAAGACGCACGGGATGTTGTCTGCGCTATTAAAGAAATCTGCTTCGAGGCGGCAAGATAATGACTCCCGAGATATCTATAGTCATACCGGTATATAACGAGGAGGAGGCTCTCTATCCTCTTTTCAGCGAACTCTACCCTGTTATGAAGGGGATGGACCGCTCTTTTGAGATCCTTTTCGTCAATGACGGAAGCAGAGACGGAAGTCTGGGAATTCTTTACGATTTTTATAAGAATTATCCGGAAGTCAGAGTTATAGACCTTAACGGAAACTTCGGACAGCACATGGCAATAATGGCAGGCTTTGAAAAGGTGCGCGGGAAGATAACGATAACACTTGACGCGGACTTGCAAAACCCTCCGGACGAGATACCGGGCATAGTGGCGAAGATGGACGAGGGGCACGACGTAGTAGGCACATACAGAGTCGGACGCCAAGACCCCATCTTCAGAAAAGTTGCGTCAAAAATAGTGAACAAGCTGACAAACAGAATAGCAAAGCTTGATATAAAAGATTACGGCTGCATGCTCCGCGGCTACGACAGAAGAATTATAGACATAATAAATTTCAGCAAAGAATCCACGACTTTTATCCCTGCCCTCGGGCAGAAGTTCGCGGCATCTCCAGTGGAAATAGCAGTGGCTCACAGAGAACGCGAGCTGGGAACTTCAAAATACGGACTTTTTCAGCTAATACGACTTAATTTTGACCTTATGACAAGCTTCTCTCTCATTCCGCTTCAAATGGTCACTATGGCAGGCATGGCTGTATCCGCACTTTCATTCCTGCTGGTCTGCTACATGCTTATCCGCAGACTCGTACTCGGCCCAGAAGTCGAAGGGGTTTTCACCCTGATGGCCATACAGTTCCTGCTTACCGGCATCACTCTTTTCAGCCTGGGCATAACGGGAGAGTACCTAGGCAGAGTCTACAGAGAGGTCAGCAGAAGACCGAGATACGCCATAAGAGAGATTCTGGAGCACAAAGATGAATAAGCGCCCGGCGATAGTTCTCTTTGCATACAGTGAAGTCGGAAGCGTCTGTCTTGAAGAGCTTATAAAGGACGGAGCGAATGTTGCCGCAGTTTACACTCATGAAGATGACCCAAATGAAGAAATATGGTTTCGCTCTGTCAGAAATATAGCGGACGAAAATAATATCCCGGTAAGAATGCCTTCAAAAATTACGGAATCTGATATTGAGGAAATACGCAGCTTCAGTCCCGAACTTATATTCTCGTTCTACTACAGAGCTATGATACCCAAGGAAGTGCTCGATATTCCCTGCCTCGGCTCATACAACATTCACGGAGCTCTGCTGCCAAAATACAGAGGGCGGGCATGTGTGAACTGGGCTGTCATAAACGGCGAAAGCAAGACGGGAGCCACTCTGCATGTTATGACGGAATTTGCGGATAAAGGCGCCATAGCCGCGCAGAAATCAGTACCCATACTTTTTGAGGATACCGCTCATGACGTATTTTTAAAAATTGCCGAAGTATCGCGCCAAATTATAAAAGAACAGCTCCCCTCTCTTGAGGCAGGCAGAGCGATTCTAACGGAGCAGGACGAGTCGCAGGCTACAAAGTTCGGCAGACGCAGACCCGAAGACGGGAGAATAGACTGGAACAAGAGCGCCGTTGAGATATACAACTTAGTAAGAGGCGTCACACATCCCTTCCCGGGAGCATTTGCCGAGATAGAAGGCAAAAAAACTTTTATATGGAAAGCGCGTCCCATAGAGGGCAGAGCCTTGCCCGGCGAAATTGTGACGAGCAAACCCCTGACAATAGGGACAAAAGAGGGACTTATCGAAATATTAAGGCTCCAGCCCGAGGGCGAGCCTGAAAGGGATGCATAGAATGAAAATACTTATAACAGGCATTAACGGATTTATCGGCACACACCTTACAGAAGCGATAATATCAAGGACAGACTGGCAGATACAGGGATTTGACATAGCGTCGGACAACCTTGCTCCGTTTGAAAATGCCGCCAACTTCTCCTTTAAAAAGGGTGACATATTCAAAGACATGGATTGGCTTGAGGAGCAGGTCAAGGAGTCGGACATTGTAATTCCCTTGGCAGGCATAGCAAAGCCCGCATACTATTTGGAAAAGCCGGTCTGGACATTTGAGCTGGATTTTGAACAGAACCTTAAAATGGTTCGACTCTGCGCAAAATATAAAAAAAGAATAATATTCCCCTCCACATCCGAAGTCTACGGCATGAGCAGCGAAGAAGTCCTGAAGGAAGATGAAAGCCCTCTCATAACAGGCCCGATAGCTAAAATGCGCTGGATATACAGCTGCAGCAAGCAGATGATGGACAGGATGATATTTGCCTACGGTCAGGAAGAGGGGCTCGAGTTCACCCTATTCCGCCCCTTCAACTGGGTCGGGCCGAGACTTGACACATTCAAAGACGCCAAAGAGCACAAAGCGCGCTCTATTACACAGATGATATATGACGTGCTTTACACCGGCAAAATCTCCCTCGTAAACGGCGGAGAACAGCGCCGCAGCTTCACATGGGTCGGAGACGGAATCGACGGTCTTATGGCGATAATAGAGAACAAAGACGGCAAAGCATCGGGTGAAATATTCAACTTGGGCTGTCCTTCCAATAACTACTCTATCAAAGAGCTTGCTCAGATGCTGATAGAGGAAATGAAAAAATTCCCATGCTACAAAGAAAAAGCGGACGCCGCTGTGCTTGATATAATCCCGGCATCGTCATACTACGGAAAGACATATGACGATATGCAGAACAGAGTCCCCTCTATAGAAAAGATGGAAAAACTCCTCGGATGGAAGCCAAAGACAGGGATGAGAGATCTGCTGTACAAAACCGTCGAGTGGTACGCAGTGCGGGAGGAAGAGAAAAATTGACAAAGCTTGCAGTAAAGGTCGATGTCGATACACTGAGAGGCTATAAAGAAGGAATGCCGCAGATGCTTGACCTCTTTGCGAAGCACTCCCTCAAAGCATCCATATTCTTCTCCTTCGGCCCCGACAACTCCGGCAAAGCAATAAGAAGAATCTTCCGCAAAGGATTCATATCAAAAATGATACGCACAAAAGCCCCTTCGACATACGGGCTGAAAACTCTCATGTACGGCACACTGCTTCCCGCCCCTATGATAGTGCCAAGCGCGCCTGAAACATTCGTGCGTGCGGTAAAAGAAGGGCACGACTGCGGAGTTCACGCATGGGACCACGTACTGGTGCAGGATGAGCTTCCAAAGCTGACAAAAGAGGAATTTAAATCCCTCTATGCAAAAGCCGCCTCCATGTTTCAAGAGCTTTCCGGCAAAGCACCTTCATGTTATGCCGCTCCCGGATGGCAGGTTTCCGAGGCAAGCCTTGAAGCGGAAGAGGAGCTGGGGATCGCCTACGCAAGCGATGTCAGAGGATACGCCCCCTTCATCCCGACATTCGAAGGCAGGGAGTTCAAAACTCTTCAAATCCCGACAACCCTTCCCACAATGGACGAAATATTCGGACTGCCAGGCATAGACGACAATACACTCCCCTCATACTGGCTGAGCGGCATGGATAAAGAGTGGAACGTCCTCACAGTCCATGCCGAAATGGAGGGAATGTCCAAAATAGACGTCTTCGACACCTTCCTGACAAAAGCCAAAGAGAGAGGAACCCAGTTTTTCACATTAAGAGAGTACGCCTCCATGGTGAATGCGCCTCACGGAATAATAAAGGCGGACACAATCACAGGCAGAGCCGGCACTCTCGCACTTCAGGAGAATAGCTGATGGATAAAATAAGCCTATTTCTGATACTTTCATCGGCAGTAACAAACGCGATGGGAAGCACCATAATGAAACATGCCTACGGCGGAGACTCGTCAATGGTCTCGTCCGGATGGATAGGAGCTTTTATGCGCATACTGCTCAACCCTTGGATAGTCCTCGGCCTCGGTCTCTTCGGCATATCCTTCTTCTTCATGGCAGCGGCTCTCTCAAGGACAGACTTAACTCTGGCATATCCTCTGATGTCTGGCATTGTCTACTTGATAATACTGTTCGTAGGACTCTTTATATTCAAAGAAAATATAACAACCTTTAGGGTGGCAGGCATGGCGTTTATTCTGCTGGGCATCACCCTTCTCACAATAAAAAGCTAAAGCGGGAGATATATAATGAAAATTTGCGTAGTAGGAACGGGATATGTAGGACTTGTAACAGGAACATGTTTTGCGGAAAAAGGCAACAATGTCTGCTGTGTAGACATAGACGACAAGAGAATAGAAAATCTCAAAAACGGAATCATTCCCATATATGAACCTGGACTTGAAGACCTCGTAAAGAAAAACAGCAAAGAGGGACGCTTATCCTTCTCCACAACGATAAAAGAGGGGCTCAAAGACGCTAAACTCTGCTTTATAGCTGTCGGCACACCGCCCACAAGCGACGGAAGCGCGGACTTGGCTCAGGTACTCGGAGCTCTGGACAATATAGGGACAAGCCTCAGCCACTCATGCTTTATCGTCGTAAAGTCCACAGTCCCTGTCGGCACAGGCACACTCCTCTGCAAGAGAATAAAAGAACACATGCGCAGACGCGGCCTTGAAGAGATAAACCTCGAAATACTCTCAAACCCCGAATTTCTCAAAGAGGGCATGGCAATAGAAGACTGCCTCTCGCCCGACAGAGTGGTAATAGGAGCATCCTCGGAAGAGGCAAGAGATGTTATGAGAGAGCTCTATCTGCCATTTGCCGATGAGAAAAAAATCTTATTTATGGACCCTCTCTCGGCGGAGATAACAAAATATGCGGCAAACACCATGCTGGCTGCGCGCATAAGCTTTATGAACGAGATAGCTCAGCTCTGCGATAAAGTAGGAGCGGACATAGTATCGGTAAAAGACGGAATAGCATCCGACAGAAGAATCGGGACGGCGTTTCTGAACGCAGGCTGCGGCTACGGCGGCTCCTGCTTCCCCAAAGACGTATTGGCTCTCTGCCACATAGGCGAAGGGCAGGGGCTTGACATGACACTTGCCACAGCCATAGACAAAGTAAACCGCAAACAGAAAGAGCTG
Source organism: uncultured Synergistaceae bacterium (assembly GCA_964577295.1). GTDB lineage: Bacteria > Synergistota > Synergistia > Synergistales > Synergistaceae > CAZNYN01. The sequence goes on from CAZNYN010000003.1 coordinate 66,357, forward strand.
CTTCAGATGATAGTCAGAGAACGCTTCGGCAGTGACCTTGAAGGTCTGAAAATAGCACTGCTTGGACTGGCGTTCAAACCGCACACAGACGACATGAGAGAAGCTCCGTCCGTGGCGCTTATAAGAGGACTCCTCAACTGCGGAGCATCAGTGAGCGCGTACGACCCAATAGCAATGGAGACAGCCTCATCAATTCTGCCGAAAGAAGTATCCTACGCCGCGGACGAAAAAAAACTCCTAAAAGACGCCGACTGCGCCATACTTGTAACAGAGTGGCCGCAGTTCAAAAACCTGGACTGGTCAAAGCTGGCTCCTCTTATGAAACAGAAAATTATAATAGACGGACGAAACATCTACGACATAAAAAAGATGGAAGAGTACGGCTTCGAATACTACTGCATAGGAAGAAACAAAAGACCTTAAACCTTACCGCCGCTTTTGCCGATATTTCGCCAAAAGCGGCGGTAATTTTCTGCATCACAAAATCCCGAACCGCAAAGCACAGGGCTTGTGAACCAAGCCATATAAAACCATAACTCCGCGGTTATTTCCGTCTTGTTCCCTAATCCGTTTATTCTTATATTTTCTGATATATCAGAGCGGCAAATATTCTTATTTTATTGGGACAATATTGCATAAATCATGTAGAATATGCTGACTGACTATTTCATTGGGGGCGGCGTTGCATGGATAAGAAACGGCGCAATATGCTTTTGGGAGACCTTGCAGTGCTTGTTGTGGCTTTTATATGGGGCGCAACAAATGTCATAATGAGGGATGCCCTCTCGGGCATTACGCCTTTCTGGTTCTGCGCCCTGCGTTTCAGCATAGGGCTTGCTGCCGTGGCTCTCTTTTTCGGCAGACGGGCTCTTGTCATGCCGCGCAAGGCTAAAATTTCAGGAGCCGCCGTGGGTATGGTCTTTATATGCGCCTATCTTGTCGGAGCTGTGGCTCTGCTTTACACAACGGCGGGCAATCAGTCGTTTATTATATCTATGTCCGTTGTCTTTGTCCCTCTTACCGTATGGGTTATAAGCAGGAAATTTCCCGGATGGCATGTGGCTGCGGGAGTTTTTCTCTGCACTGCGGGAATGGCGGGACTTATGCTGGACAGCTCTTTTTCCGTTAATATCGGGGACGCCCTCTGTTTTGCGGCGATGCTCTTCGTCACTGCTCACATAATGCTTGTTCAGAAGTATGTAAACGGAGCAGACCCATGCGGACTTGCATGCTGGCAGGCTCTCGGCGGTCTTGTGCTTGCCGCCGCCTTTGCATTCGCCTTTGAGCCCTTCCCTGCCGAAATAAGCGCTAAGACGTGGCTGGCAGTGATATATTCCGCCACTATAGGCTTCGCTCTGACGCTTGTGCTTCAGACAGTCGCACAAAAATATACAAACGCCACTCACACTGCGATACTGCTTTCGACATCGGGGATTTTCGGAAGCCTGCTTGGAGTTATTTTCCTCGGAGAGCCCATGACATTAAAAATATTTACGGCATCCGCTCTCATTCTTGCGGGAGTGCTCACAGTCGAAGCTCTCCCCGCATTGATGAAAAAATAGCTATTTCTGAGGTGAGAAGGCTCTGACTATTGCTGCTCCCGTTTTTTCAAAAGGCCCTTCCATCTTATCCTTTACAAGCTTTAGATGCTCCCTTATCGGAAGATTCTGAGGGCATCTGCTCTCGCATCCTCCGCAGCCTATACAGCTTCCTGCCCAGTGAGCTTTGCCGTCCGAAGTGCGAAAACCCGCATATATCATGTGGTGGACTCTTGCGCTTGTACGGCTGAACATTTTGTAGTTGTTGAAATTTTTAAAGACTGCGGGGATATTTATTCCTGCCGGGCAAGGCAGACAGTAGCCGCATTCGGTACACTTAACAGCCAATAATTTTTCATAGGCATCGCGCACTGTCCCTATAATTTCATTCTCTTGTTCGGTCATGGAATCGCCGTAAGCATCATCTGCGGTACGGCAGTTCTGCTCTACCTGCTCTTCGCTGTTCATCCCGGACAGCACAGACGTGACTTCTTTGTGGTTCATCACCCAGCGCAGAGCCCAATCGGCAGGTTCTCTTTTTATCTCGGAAGTGTCATATATTCTGCGAACTTCAGACGGTATTCTGCCTGACAGAGAACCGCCCCTCAGAGGCTCCATGACTATTATTCCAAGCCCCCTTGCCGCGGCGTATTTTATGCCGTCTATCCCGGCCTGGAAGTGTTCGTCCAAAATATTAAACTGAACCTGAGCAAAATCCCAGTCGTAAGCATCTACTATCTGAGGAAATTCTTCTCGCCTGCCGTGAAAGGAAAAACCCATGCCGCGGATTCTGCCCTCTTTTTTAAGCTTCTCCATAAATTCAATAACTCCCAAAGAGAGCATGTGCCGAAAAGAGCGCCCGTCTATTGCATGGAGCAGGTAGTAATCTATGACATCGACTTTGAGTTTTTCTCTCTGCCTGTTGAATATTTTTTCCATCTCATCTTTTTCTTTGATCAGCCAGCAAGGCAGTTTCGTAGCTATATTTATCTTCTTTCTGTAGTGAGAGGAAAGTATGTGCTCCCCCAGGAAGCTCTCCGATGATCCCAAGTGATATGGGTAGGCCGTGTCAAAATAGTTTACCCCTCTTTCTATAGCCGCAAATATTTGCGCTTTTGCCTTTTCGGTATTGATAAGAGAGGAAAATTCCCTTCCGAATTTTGTAGGAAATCTCATACATCCATATCCAAGAAGGGAAAGCTTATCCTTCGTTTTGGGGATTTCTCTGTACTGCATAACATCGCCTCTCTCTTAGCTCTTCTTTTGACGGCAAAACCGCCTATATTGCATGCTTCTCTGACTCATCTATTTTACACAAGAAAGAGCGCATTATGAACAAAAGAAATCTAAACAGCAACTTAGTTGCAGAATTGTCTTTATTCTATTATAATCCAGTAAATGATATTGAGTTGCATAAAGGAGAGGTTTAAAGGATGAAACACCTAAAGCACTTTGGAATTTTGGCACTTTTGGTCTGCGCTCTCGTTTTCGCTGCTCCTCTTTCCGCATTTGCCGCTGCGGAGCTCTCTGTATTCGCCGCCGCATCTATGACGGAATCACTGAATAAGATAGCGGATCTGTACAAGAAGAGCACCCCCGATGTCAAGATCGTTTACAATTTTGACTCAAGCGGAACACTGAAAACACAGATTGAACAGGGTGCGGAATGCGACATCTTCATCTCCGCGGGACAGAAGCAGATGAACGCTCTCGACATCAAAGCACCTGCGGCAGCCAACCCAGACAAGAGAGATATGGTTATGGAAGGCACACGCTTTAATATCGTATCTAATAAAGTCGTAATGATTGTCCCCAAAGGTCAGAACAAGAAGGGTATCAGCGACTTTAAAGATGTCGTTACAGACAAAGTAGCTCTCGTAGCCCTCGGCAACTCAGACGTTCCAGTAGGACAGTATTCCGTGGAAATTTACAAGAACCTCGGACTTTGGGACAAGCTTGTCTCTCTCAACAAGATAACCTACGCCAGCAATGTCAAGGAAGTTCTTGCTCAGACAGCGGCAGGCGCGGTCGACTGCGGAATCGTCTACAGCACTGACGCGGCAACATCAGCCAAAGTCGAAGTAGCTGCGGACGCTCCCAAGGACAGCCACAAACCCATCACATACCCCGCGGCCATTATGAAGAGCACAAAGAACGCGGAGGCGGCAAAGGCTTTTGTAAAGTTCCTTCAGGGCGAAGAGAGCACAAAGATATTTAAGAGCATAGGATTTGCAATTCCTTCAAAATAACTATAATCGTGCCATTGTAAAGAGTGGGCGGAAGGTTTTGCCTTCCGTCCCATTTTTGGATTTTCAGGCTGAATAAATATTGATTGAGAGGCTCTGTCTGAACATGGATTTTTTTCCTCTGTATAACTCTTTAAGAGTTGCGGCGATATCTACCGTCATAACTTTTTTTGCGGGAATTTTTTCGGCATATTATATCGCTAAGACACCGCGCCTTGTTAAGGGCGTGCTTGACTGTCTTTTGACTCTGCCTCTCGTCCTCCCTCCTACAGTTGTCGGTTTTTTCCTTTTAAAAACTATCGGCCCATTGGGCCCCATAGGCTCGCGTGTTATGGAGCTTTACGGCTTTAAATTGACAATGACATGGTACTCAGCCATATTTGCCACAGCCATTGTCTCTTTTCCCCTTATGTACCGCACTGTCAGAGGCGCATTTGAATCCTTTGACGAAACTTTGATATATTCCGGTCAGACGCTGGGGCTCTCCGACAGGTACATATTCTGGCGCGTTGTAATGCCGAACTGTAAGCAGGGAATCCTTGCCGGGACTGTTCTTTCCTTTGCCCGTGCACTCGGAGAGTACGGGGCGACAAGCATGGTGACAGGTTATATTCCGGGACGCACGGCCACAGTATCGACAACCGTCTACCAGCTCTGGAGAGAGGGCAACGACCTGCTGGCTTATAAGTGGGTGTTTGTAAACCTTGTAATATCTTTTGCCGTTCTGGTTGCCGTCAATATGCTTGAAAACAAGTACAGAGCGCCAAAGGGAACGGCGCGCGACGCTCTTGCGGATGAGATATAGGTGCTGCCATGTCAATATATGTTAAGATAAAAAAATCTCTGGGAAATTTTAATCTGGATGTGGAGTTTGAGGCCGAAAACGAAGTCCTTGCTCTTTTGGGCTCGTCCGGCTGCGGCAAGAGCATGACTTTAAAGTGTATTGCAGGTGTCATGAAGCCCGATGAAGGTGTTATCGAAGCTGACGGAATAACTCTTTATAATTCTAAAAAGGGAATATGCCTGCCTCCTCAGAAGAGAAACATGGGATACCTCTTCCAAAACTACGCTCTCTTCCCAAACATGACTGTCGAGAGGAATATTAAGACCGTTCTCCGTCTGCGCGGTGCGGAAGGTGAATTTGACTCCCTTATGGACTCTTTTTATATCAAGGGGCTTGAAGAGCATTACCCTTCTCAGCTATCGGGAGGTCAGCAGCAGAGAGTGGCACTTGCGCGAATGCTCGCCAGCCGCCCGAAGGTCATAATGCTTGACGAACCTCTCTCGGCTCTTGACAGTTATTTAAGATGGCAGCTTGAAGATGAGCTGACAAAACATCTGGAAAACTTTGAAGGCACGACTCTTTACGTATCGCACAACAGGGATGAAGTATTCAGGATGTGCGGCAAGGTCTGCGTCATACACAGAGGGAAGTCAGAACCTCTGCGCCTTGTTCGGGAACTCTTTGAAGCCCCCGGAACTCTGGCCTCTTCGCGCCTGTCGGGATGCAAAAATCACTCTGCGGCAAAGAAGCTGTCGGATAATTCCATAGAAGCTCTGTCGTGGAAGTGTGTCCTCCTATGCTCAGACGATATTTCCGATAAAGTACGGTATGTGGGAGTAAGAGCGCACAGCATCAAGCCGTACAGGAGGGACGGAGCGAATAACATTGGCGGTACTGCGATATCAGTTGCTGAAGATTTATTTTCTTCCTGTGTTATTTTCATACCGGAAGAAGTAGGCAGCAATATATCCGACAAATCCTTTATCAGGATAGAGTGTACGAAGGAAGAGGCAAAAGGCATAAAAGAGGGCGACAAAATCACCGTCTCGATAGACCCTGCCGATATTATGGTTCTGCTGTAACTACAGCACAGCCGCTTTCCATAGATACAAAGACGCTGCTGTTCCGTAAGGAGAGTAGCGTTTTCTGTACTCATCAAATGTCGCCCTGTCGAGATTTTCCAACCCGTAGAGCTTCATCATTCCCTTTCTTACTGCAAAATCTCCGAAGCTGACGACATCTTTTCTGCCGAGAGAGAAAATCAAAGTCATCTCCGCAGTCCAAGTTCCTATTCCCTTTATCGTTATCAGCTTTTTTTCAACTTCACTGTCGGAGGCGGAGCGCAGCTCGTCTATGACAAGTTTTCCGTCTCTTACTGCCTCGCAGAGACCTCTTATGTAGAGAACTTTTCTCATCGATATTCCAATACTCTTAATTTCTTCGTCCGATGCCGCGAGCAGAGCGTAGGGAGTTACTTCGGGAAACTTATTTCTGAGCCTGTCCGCGACTGATGCCGCAGCTTTGTTGGATATTTGCTGCGCGGTAATGGAACGTACCAGAAAAGCGAACACGTCGGAGTTCGTCTCCCTTTCGATAAAGCCGCATTCCTTTATAAAATTGCCGAGAATTTTATCCCTCTCGGAAAGATATAATATCTCTTTCTCTCCATATTCAATTATCGGCATAGCCACGCTCCAATTCCAGAAGAAATGACTTGATATCCAGCCCGCCTCCGAAGCCGACGAGTTTGCCGTCCGCGCCTATCACTCTGTGACACGGTATGATTATCGCTATATGGTTTCTGTTGTTTGCCATTCCCGCAGCGCGAAATGCCTTGGGACTCCCCGCTGCCTCAGCAATATCTTTGTAGCTCCTTGTCTCTCCGTATGGTATATCAAGCAGAGCTTTCCAGCACCTTACTTGAAAATCTGTTCCGTACATATCAAGAGGCAGGTCGAAGATCCTTCTTGCGCCGGAAAGGTACTCTCCTATCTGTTCAGCCGCTCTCTTTATCAGAGGACTTTCAAACATGGTTATCTCACCGGAAGGAGCGGATCCCCTCTCAAAGTGCAGGTCTGTAATCTTTTCGTCTCTCTCTCCGATTCCTATCCTGCCTATGCCGTCAAAATTATAGTAGAAGTAGTTTTTCACACAAGCACCTCCGCTTTTACAGTCAGCATAAAATTTATAAATAGATTATACTATTATGAGAGCAAAGCACATATAAGCGAAGGAGGAATAGCAATGCGGGTGTTTGTATCGGGAGCATCGGGCAATGTAGGCAAAACGATAGTAAGGGCAATGGCAAATAATGACAATTTTGAACTTGCGGGCGGCTGGTGTCTGGAAGAGGGCTCGGACTTGGGATTAATGGCGGGCTGCGGTGAGAACGGAGTATTGGCACACGGCGATTTGGCCAAGGGACTTGAAGAGACAAAACCCGACATTGTCATAGATTTCTCCGCAACTCCCCTGCTCTGCGGAAATATGGATACATATCTTAAATACGGCCTCAATGTCGTCATAGGAACAACGGGTCTTACGGACGAGCAGTTTGAGCCGTACATGGCGGCGGTTGCGGAAAAAGGGCTGCGCTGGGCCGCAATATCAAGCTACAGCCTCGGAATCAGCCTAGTCAAAGACTTTGTCGAGAAAGTAAGAAAATACTATCCCTATGTCAGCATAATAGACAGGCACACTCAAAACATGGCAAACGCGCCAAGCGGAACAGCCGTGACACTGGCTCAGGCCGCAAAGGGGAAAAACGGCCCGATAAAGAGCAAAGAGAGCTACAAAGGCGTACTTGCCGGCGATGTCGGCGGAGTGCAGGTAATATCTCAGCGTATGCCGTGGCCGGGCCCCTATTCCGGACATGATATCATGCTGGCAAGACAGGATGAAATTATAAAAATCTCCGTTGAAGATTTTACAAGCGAGGTCTACATAGACGGGATATTTATGACAGCGTCCAAACTCCCGACTATGGCGGAAGGTACTTTTATCAGAGACCTTTCCGAGATACGCTGAAATCCCCTAATAAAAAAAGAGGGACGCCATTGCCGCCGCATGTGCACGGCAGTAGCGTCCTTCTGCGTCTCTTTCGCCAAAAAGCGCAGCGAAATCTTTTCGTGTAAATTATAAAAAACTAAAAAAGCCTCTTCTTCCAGAGCACCAATATAGCAATAACCGCGGTTGCGGCAGCAAAAAGCCCAACTATGTAAAAACCCATTGGGTGATTTGTCCATGGCACAGGCACGTTCATTCCAAAGAAGCTGGCTATCATTGTCGGTATGGACATAACAATTGTAACTGACGCTAAAAATTTCATAACGATATTCAAGTTATTTGATATTACGGAAGCAAAGGCGTCCATCATACCGGCCAAAACATCCGTTTGAATCTGTGCCATCTCTATCGACTGGTCATATTCAACTCTTACGTCGTCCAGAAGATCCTCGTCCTCCTCACGGAACTTTATAAGGTGCTTGACCTGAGGATTGGAGCAGAGGCGAAGCAGGCGCTCCACAACAACTCTGTTGGAGCGAAGGGACATTGAGTAGTAAGTAAGCCCCTTCTGGAGGTCCAAAAGCTGAAAAAGCTCCTGATTCTTCATAGACTTCCTTAAATCTTGCTCTATTTTATCAGATTTCCTTATCATCTGGCGCAGGTCTTTCAGGAAGAGCATCGCAGAGCGGTAAAGAAGCTGAAAGAGAAATCTTGTGCGCTTGTAAGTGCTGAAATACTTATATCTGCTCTCGGTGTAATTCTGGAGTATATCGTTGTACTCCTGACATATCGTAACAATATAGTCCGGCGTGACTATTATGCCCAAAGGCAAAGTGTCGTATTCGCCTTTTGTCTCCTCGTGATTTACCGGAACATTGACCAGAACGAGGATGTGGTTGTCCTCTATCTCAATACGCGAGGATTCTTCGGGGTCCAGAGCGGATCTGACAAAATCCTGAGGCGCCTCTGTTATTTTTTCTACGATAAGCAGTTCTTCCGCAGTAGGACGAACCAAACTGATCCATACTCCCGGCTCCACTGTCTCCGGTGTAAGTTCCAAAAGTCCGTCATCAAGGGTTTTTACAATCTTTAGCATTAATTTCTCATCTCCCGCATGTACTTACAGCCACCCATCGGAGAAAAAATCTCGGCGAAGGCGGCCAAAAAATAAGCTCAGACAAATAATCTGAATTTGAAAAACGGGAATGGAAGAAATTCTTACAAATATTTCCACACCCGGCAGCGCCGGGTGCAAAGCAGCCCGCGCTAATCAGTTGCGCACAATTGTCCGACAGGTTCAGGACTGGGACTTTCCATGGACTGCTCCTCTCTTCGGGGATTACCCGATACATACCGTTATTTAATACTTATAAAGTTTAGTTCCATAGGCGGATTAGGTCAAGTAAGAAAGTATTGCCCGGGGGGGTTGCAAATTTAATCCTATGAGATATAATACAAGTATGGATTAACTCGGTACGGAATATTAACTATATTCACGGCAAGAGAGATCACGTTTGGAGAGGATTAACATGGCATCAATCAACAAAAAACTTATCATAAGGGAAGCCAAGCACTATGGCATAATGCTCCTCGGAGTATCGATACTTTCTTTCGGGCTTTTCAACATTCACAGTCAGAGCAAAATAACCGAGGGAGGCATATTGGGCTTCACACTGCTTCTCGCGCACTGGTTCGGAATATCTCCGGGAGTTTCTTCTATATGTCTTGACGCAACGTGCTATTTTGTCGGACTCAAGCTCTTAGGCAAGCGCTTTTTAAAAAACGCTATTGTCTCGAGCATAGGATTTTCTCTGACATACAGAATATATGAGCACATAGGCTACATTCTGCCAGACTTAAGCAGCCAGCCTGCCATCGCGGCAGTTGTCGGCGGCATCTTTGTCGGAATAGGAGCCGGGCTTGTAGTAAGAGAGGGAGGAGCTTCCGGCGGGGATGACGCTCTGGCTTTTATAATATCAAAGAAGAGCGCCTGCAGGATATCCTACGCGTACTTTGCAAGTGACTTCGTTGTGCTCATGCTTTCAGCGTCATATATTCCGCTGAAAAACGTTATTTTCTCGCTTGCGACAGTCACAGTCTCCGCGTTTGTACTGGGCAAGCTGCAAAAGGCTAAGAAGCCTGCAATGCACCCTGCTCTTTAAAAATTTTATTTATTAAATACGCTCCCCGTCTTTGACTGCATAAATTACTTAGCATATGTTACACGCTGATTTTGCACGAAAATAGACGGGGAGCGTATTTTTTATATCCGTACATATAAAAATAGCACTATTTTTGCACTTATCTCGCTTATTTTATATAAGGAATATGACAGATGTAAAATTATACTTTTTTATACTAGAATATAGTTGCATCTGTTATTCACTATATAGCAGATAAAACAAAGAAATTAGTTTTATATATCAATTTTAAATAGGACACTGCACCCTTGATATGTTAGCAGAGCACAAGTATTTATTTACACAGAAAAATTGCATGAAGGGGTATGGTTTAACCATGGAAAATATTTTTCTGAAAAAAAAGAAGCACAATGAATTTACGTGGGAACAGCTCGGCAATATCAAAGAGGGCAGAGAGACTCTCGGAGAAGAGATGCCGGTCATTGTCTACAGACTGCTGCAATACTCTATAAACAGCATACTTGTGAATGAGCATGGACAGAATTTCAGCGATGATATATTCCGCAAAGCGGGAGAGCTGGCAGGGCGTGAATTTGCAAAAAATGTACTTAATCTCGATCAAAGCATGGACAGCTTTATTGCTCAGCTTCAGCAGACGCTTCAGACTCTCAAAATTGGAATTATGCGCATGGAGGCTTTCAATGCGGAGGACGGAAGCTTCACTCTTACAGTAGGAGAAGACCTCGACTGCAGCGGCCTTCCTGTCACTGACGAAGTCGTATGTGTATATGACGAAGGTTTTGTCGCAGGCATAATGCAGGAATTCACCGGCAAAAAATACCAAGTACGCGAAATCGACTGCTGGGCAAGCGGAGATCGTGTCTGCCGCTTTAAAGGTAACGTAGAATAAATGGACGAATTGTTCGAATATTTAAGGAAAATTCTTTACGAACCGGAACGAGCCTCAATTAACATTGAGAACTTGCCCGCGGAACAGCAGGATTTGGCTCAGGGACTTGAATATTTGGCTTCCTGTATGGCGGAGCTGCGAGTTTTTGTCAAAGGCCTCTCCAAGGGTAATCTCAACACGCCTCTGCCCGCCTCAAGCAATCCATTAACGGGCGACCTCCGCTCTCTGCACGGCTCGCTGACACATCTTATATGGCAGGCAAAGCAGGTGGCAAAGGGCGACTACGGTCAGAAACTTGACTTTATGGGCGAGCTGTCCGAAGCTTTTAACGCTACAACGGAAAAGTTGGCTGACAGAGAAGCCAAGCTGCTTCAGGAATCAGAGACGGTAAGAGAGCAAAACCGCGCTCTGCAGCAGGGTCAGCTCCTTTTGGTAACTCTGACGGAGCAGATGACAGACTGGTTTATTATCAAAAATCCCAATGAAAATAATATAAAGTACGCGAATCACTCATGCCAGCAATTTTTGGACGTAAGACCGGAAACAGAGCCGTTTTTAGCAAATATGCTGAATAACTGCCCCACACTTGACACAAGAAACTCGGTGCAGTGGGAAAACGCTCTTTCCGGCAGCAATATAGGGACAAGTGACATTATATTTGAGATATGTTCCCAAAAAATAAGATGGGACGGAGAAGATTCCGTCTTCCACATACTGAGAGATGTTACGCATGTACGCGAAGTTGAGTCTCTGGTATATAAAGACCCTATGACTCACCTCTACAACAGAAGATACGGAATGGAAGCAATAACAAGGCTGGTAGACAGCTCAAAGCAGCTCGAAATAGCATTTGTCGATATGGACAGGCTTAAGTATGTAAATGACTCCTTCGGGCATGAGGATGGAAATCTTTACATACAGGAAACAGCCGCGGTCCTCTCCCGTCTGCGCGAGCCTAAGCTTATATGCAGAATAGGCGGAGACGAATTCCTTGTCGTATCAGAGGGGACGAACGATTTGGAAGTACAGCTTGAGAAACTGCGCACTGCTTTTAAACGCAACTTTAACAGCTACGACAGGTCTTTCAGCTTCGGAGTAGTAAACAGCGCGAATTACACCGGCGACATATCAGACATGATAAGAGATGCCGACATACGCATGTATCAGTATAAAATAAAGCACAAAAAACAGAGGGCATCAGAAGCTTCAGCAAAAAACAACAGCCAAAGCAAAGTTAAACATTAGAGCAGGGTTGACATTTACATGTCACGTAAGTATAATCATCAGCATTAATTTCAGGGAATGGAGGAACCGTACATGATTTTTGGATTATTTACAGCTTACACCAACAACATGATGATGTGCATGTACACCGACGGCTCCTCTCCTGATTCAGCGGACGCCTAGCGGCGTCATTGACGAAATCACGGAGGCGGGCCTATTAGGCCCGCCTTTTTTATGTGCCTTATGTACAAAAATTTTTTCTTAGATACGAAGGGGACGAGTTTTTATGATTCAAATTAAAAATCTGGGGAAATATTACGGGGAACACAAGGTTCTGCATGATATATCCCTAAGCGTTGAACAGGGGGATGTCTTCGGCATAGTGGGACACTCCGGAGCCGGCAAGTCCACACTGCTGCGCTGTCTCAACGGACTTGAGGACTACAGCGAGGGAACGGCGGAGGTAATGGGACACGAGGTCTCGAAGCTGAAGCCCGAAGAACTGAAAGAGCTCCGCAAGGAAATGGGGATGATTTTTCAGAACTTCAACCTCATGAACAGAAAAAACGTTTTTGAGAACATCATGTTCCCCATGGAAATATGGGGAGTTCCCAAGAAGGAAGCTCACGAGAGAGCAAACGAACTGCTTGAGCTGGTAGGCCTCTTTGAAAAACGGAATGAAAAGGTGCGCAGCCTGAGCGGAGGACAAAAGCAGAGAGTCGGAATAGCAAGAGCGCTCGCCATGAAGCCGAAAATTCTTCTCTGCGATGAGGCAACTTCGGCTCTTGACCCAAAGACGACTATATCCATACTCGAACTTCTCATGGATATAAACAAGAAGCTCGGAGTAACAATAATAGCGGTAACTCATCAGATGGAAGTCGTCAAGATGATATGCAATAAGGTTGTTATCTTAGACGGAGGCAAAATTGTAGATGCGGGAGAGACTGACAGGCTCTTCCTTGCACCGGGCAAAGAGCTGAAAAAGCTGGTATCGGACGACTATGCCGTAATTCCTTCCGGAACGAATATAAGACTTATGTTCCCGCGCGAAGTCGCCAACGACAGCATTATAACAAGAATGGCAAGAGAACTTGACCTCAACTTCTCCGTAGTCGGAGGAAGAATAGAGAGATACAGGGAGACAGTCATGGGATTTCTCATTATAAACGTCCCTGACGATGAGCTGGAGAGAGTCATCAATTGGCTTAAAGACAACAAAATGTTCTGGGAGGTTATCTGCGATGCTGAATGAACTGCTTTTCGCGCTTTGGGAAACTTTATACATGGTTGCTCTGTCAACCTTTTTCTCGGGGATATTCGGCTTTGCGACTGCAATCGTCATGATTCTTACGGGAAAAGGCGGACTGAAGCCGAACAAGGCTATATACTCCGTGCTTGACGCTGCGGTGAATCTGCTTCGTTCCTTCCCATTCATAATACTTATGATAGCGATAATACCTCTTACTCGCATGATAGCAGGAACGTCAATAGGAAGCACTGCTTCCGTAGTTCCCCTCACGATAGCGGCAACCCCATTCGTGGCAAGAATTATGGAAGGAAGCCTCCTTGAAGTGGACAAGGGCGTTATAGAGGCGGCCCGCTCTTTCGGGGCAAGCGACATGCAGATAGTCTTCGGAGTAATGATAAAAGAGGCAATGCCTTCGATAGTCCTCAACTGGGCTGTGGTTGCCATAAATCTTCTGGGCTACTCGGCAATGGCAGGAGTAGTCGGAGGCGGCGGACTCGGAGACTTGGCCATCAAATACGGCTACAACCGCTTCCAGACAGACGTTATGGTCTACTCGGTAGCAATTTTGATAGTAATAGTACAGATAATACAGACCATCGGAAATGCCGTATACGAAAGAATGAAATAACACTGTTTTAATTGCCGCGAATTCGGCAGTCAAATAAATTAAAAAGAGGCAGAGACCTCAAAGAAAGGAAGATATCAACATGAAAAAGTTTCTTTTGGCAGCACTCATCACACTTCTCGCAGTTTCGTCCGCATTTGCGGCGAACAAGACCATCACAGTCGGAGTAACACCCTTCCCCCACAAGGACATCATGGTTGTCGTAAAGGGAATATTGGCAAAGCAGGGCTATGACCTTCAGATCAAAGAATTTACAGACTATGTGACACCTAACACGGCTCTGGCGGAAAAAAGCCTCAACGCAAACTTCTTCCAGCACGTTCCCTACCTTGACAACACCTGCAAAGAGAAGGGCTTCAAACTTACATGGGTCGCTAAAGTTCACATCGAGCCCCTCGGCCTCTATTCACAGAAGATAAAGAAGCTTGCCGACCTCAAAAACGGCGCTCAGGTAGCCATTCCCAACGATGCGACAAACTGCGCCAGAGCTCTCCGCCTCCTCGAAAAGAACGGACTGCTCAAGGTCAAAGCAGGCGAACTTGTCACAGCAAAAGACATTACAGCCAACCCCAAGAATCTTAAAATCCGCGAACTTGATGCGGCTCAGCTTCCCCGTACACTCCAAGATGTAGACGCGGCAGTCATCAATACAAACTTCGCAGTCGAAGCTAACCTCATCCCCGCAAAAGATGCTATCGTCATTGAAGGCAAAGACTCCCCCTACGCAAACGTTGTAGCAGTCCGCACAGAGGATAAGAACTCCCCCGAGATTAAGGCTCTTGTAAAGGCTGCCAATTCCAAGGAAGTCAAAGATTACATAAACAAAGTCCTAGTCCCCAAGGGAATCGTCCCCGCATTCTAAACAGTAGTCTAAGGAAAATACAAAGATGGCGGCTCACATGAGCCGCCATCTTTTATATTTATTGCTGCTGTCAATGCGGCACCATCCGAAAAATGTTGCCTACTTCTTCCTGCGAGCCAGAGCGGGAATTACGGCAAGAAGTGCAAGAGAGGCAAATCCGCCGTTGCACCCGCCGGAGCCGCTTGAGGAAGGCTCGGACTTCGTTGTAACTTCCCTCTTTACGTAAACAATATCAGAGTCCAAGAATGTCATGTCTGATGCGATCCCGTCGACTTTCGTGACTGCCGCTCCGAATATATTACTGCCTTTGCTGACAAATTTTCCGTCAAATCTGGAAATCCATTTAGGAGTCATATTCTGGTCTTTGTCATCGTTCTTGGAGTAGTGTATGTAGATGTCCTCATTAGTGTTGTCCGCAAGATTTTGATTGGCAATGACAGCACAATCTGACATATAGAGTTCGCCGACCTCTTTCATTGTGTCCGTAGAATGAGAGCCGTCATGCGCATATATGCCTGCTCCTCCTACCGTGGCGCTGTTGTTTGCTATTCCGCACTTTTCCATTGTGATTTTGCTGAGAACGTCAAAAATGAGCCCCCCGCCGTTCCTGGCTTTGTTTTTTGTAATATCACAGTTTGTAAGTTTTCCCACGGCATTGTAGAAGAGGATTCCGCCGCCGTTTCCTATAGAGTTAGAGGAAACATCGTTGCTTTCTATTGTACAGTCATCAAATATATTGACTGTATCATTCTCCGAATTGACATATATTCCGCCGCCGCGTCCGCCCTTGTTGCCTGAGATTGTGCATCCATACATCTTCACGTTGCCGCCCCACAGGCCGCCGCGCTCGTCATTTGTGCCTGGGTCTACATAGAGACCGCCGCCGCGTGAACCGCCTGTATTGTCTGCAATGCGGCAGTCGTTAAAGACAGCATTTCCGCGCAGATATATTCCTCCGGCTCTGTCTTTGCCGATATTTTCGCTGATATCGCAGCTTGTAAAGCTAATTTTAGCCTTTGAGTCCACAAAGAGTGCGGCCCCTCCGTCCTGCGTGTGAATACCCTTCTCACTGCCGCACTTGGTTATTATGCAGTTGTCAAGAGAGACTACAGATTCTTTTGCAACATAAAGGCCGCCTCCGCTGGCTGTTGATCCGCCCTTTGTCACAGTGAGATTTTCAAGCTTTACATGCTTGTCGGGAGATGCAACTATTTTGAAAACACGGCTTATTCCCTGAGCATCCACAGTATATTGGCTATCTCCATTTATGGTGATTGATTTGGAGATTACTATTCCGTCTCTGCTTATAACTGCCGCATCTGTTGAGATGTCATAAGTGTAGTTCTCGCTTAAAGTTAATGTAGCACCGTCTCCGGCTGCGTTAACTTTCTCCTGCAGTGCCTTAAAGTTACCGGCATAGAGTGCCCCGCTTCCAAAAGCGGAAAAAGCGATACATAGAGCTGCCGCAGCTGCGCACTTCACATAACGTTTCATAAGCATGCCCCTCTTTTTATATGTTTTTGCAACTTTATTGCATAATATCAGCTCGTCTCTATTGCGTCGACAATATGATTACTTACGGCAATTTATATTTCCTTTTGTTCATTCTCTATTTCGCTGCGGATTGGGGATATTGCCGATATGTGTTATCTGCTGTAGAGTCTATCCGTATTTGACGAAGCTATTATGTAAATATGGCATGTATAATTAATCCATAAATTATATGCACAGAGGGTGATTTAATGAGGCGATATATATTGCTTGGGGCAATAGCAGCCATACTATCCTGCGCTTCTGTTCTCTACGCCGCGGACGGACTTCTTGAATTCAGCGCTGTTATGGTCGAAAAAGACGGCGATACGGTAGAGTCAAATAAGATATATGTTACAAAGGACAAGAGCAGGTATGACGGCAAAGACGGCGCGGAAATCGTGATAACACGATATGATAAGAGGGTAATGTGGATAATATTCCCTAAATACGGGCGCTATGTCGAACAGCCCTGCACCGAGGTTCAGCCTCAAACTCCCGTCAAACCCCTGGAGGGAACTTTCGGAGATATGACAAGAAAGCTTGTGGCCAACGAAGTTCTTGACAGCTACAGGACAAAGAAATTTCTCATAACGATTGTGCCCGGCGGCAAAGAAAAGTATAAGTACCAGTATTACGAGTGGTACAGGGATAACTTCCCATTCCCGGTAAAAGTTGCAGCTCTGATAGGAAATTCATCCACAGAGTACACAAAGATTAAGTTCGCCCCGATGGATCCGGACCTCTTCGCCGTTCCCAAGAGGTATAAGAAATCCACACTCGAGGAAATAGAAGCTCTCGAAAAATCGGATAAGAAGAAATAAAAAAACTCAGGCTTCGCACAATGAAGCCTGAGTTTTTATTTTGAATTTTTTTGTTCCTCTATCGCTTTCATAAAAGCCTCGCCGTAGCGTTTGAGCTTCGTCTCCCCTACTCCCGGAACTTCGAGGAACTCTTCGGCATTCGAGGGCATAATCTCGCACATGGCGTAGAGAGTCCTGTCAGAGAACACTACATAGGGAGCAACTCCCTCATTTTTCGCAATTGTGCGCCTGAGCGACCTGAGAATTTCAAAAAGTTCGTCGTTCTCGGCAAGGGCGGGCTTAACCGTACGAGCGGACACTTTTTTGCCCGCTCTCTCCTCTGTCTTTCTCATGCGAAGAACAGTTCCGCCCTTCAAGAAAGGAAGAGACTTATCCGTAAACGATATTACGGGAAATTCTCCCTCATCCACTCGAAGATATTCCTCCGCAACGAGAAAGTTTATCAGAGAGCGCACCATATCGGAGCTTCTCTCCTTCAAAAGCCCCCACGTGGATATTTCGTTAAAGCCGAGATCTTTTATCTGAGCGCGATTTGAGCCTCTTATGACATCGGCCAGCATAGAGCTTCCAAACTTGCGCCCCCCGCTCTTCTCAGCCATTCTGTAGACACAGGAAAGAACCATTTTTGACTCTGTGGTAACATCGACCAGCTCCGAAGATGCGACACAGCTTCCGCAGGCTTTGCAGCTCTTGGGAGCGTCTTTCTCTCCGAAATAATTTAATATGTAGTAGCGCAGACATCCGCAGGTATTGCAGTAGTCAACCATAGCGTTGAGTTTTCTGTAGGATGACTCCTTCACCTCTTTATCATCACTCTGAGATATGAAAAAGCGCGCCGTCATAATATCCTTTGCGCCGAAAAGTAATACGCACTCCGATGGAAGCCCGTCTCTGCCGGCACGCCCAGCTTCCTGATAATAAGCATCCATATTTGACGGCATATTATAGTGTACGACATAGCGGACGTTTGACTTGTCTATCCCCATGCCGAAAGCGTTTGTTGCTACAATGACATCAGCTCTGTCATATATAAAAGACTCCTGATTTTCCCTGCGCTCATCATCGCTTAGCCCAGCATGGTAGCGAACTGTGCTGATGCCGTTTTTATTCAGTTTCTCGCACACCGATTCCACATTTTTCCTAGTGGAGCAGTAAACTATGCCGGATGCGTTCGGAATTTTTTTGATATAGTCGAGAAGATACGAAAACTTGTCCGAAGGATGTTCGACCCGAAAAAATAAATTCTCCCTGTCAAAACCCGTGGTTATCACGTAAGGATTTACAAGCTCCAGCTGAGAGCTTATGTCGTCTCTGACTTCTGGCGTGGCAGTCGCAGTAAAAGCGGCAACCACGGGGCGTTTAGACAGAGAATTTATGGCTGGAGCGATATTTAAGTAAGCGGGGCGAAAGTCGTGTCCCCACTGAGATACGCAGTGAGCCTCATCTATAACAACAAGTCCGGCCTCTATCGAATGAAAAAATTCCAGAAAACCTTCGCCTTCGAGACGCTCCGGCGCAATATACAACATAGAAAGCTCCCCGCTGCGGACTTGCCGAAAAATCTCCGAGACTTCGTCCCACTCCATAGAGCTGTTTATAGATGCCGCTCTCACTCCGTTTTGGACAAGAGAGTCGACCTGATCCTTCATCAGTGATATCAGGGGAGAAATAATAATAGCAGTGCCTTCGCTCAATATAGCAGGTATCTGATAGCACAGAGACTTTCCCGCTCCCGTAGGCATAACGGCAAGAACATCCTGCCCAGAGGTTATCCTGTTTATAATATCTTCCTGTCCGCGTCTGAAAGAGGAATATCCGAATACATTTTTTAATACGTCAAGAGCGCCGGTCAATACAAAACTTCCCTTCAAATATTGTGCCGCTTATTACTATTCTGATGTCACGGTAAACCGGTCTCTTCCATTGTTCTTGGATTCATAGAGAGCCTCGTCGGCAGCCCTTATATACCTCTCTATATCAGATAGATTCAGCTTTTCGCGGGGCACGGTACGGCATCCTATAGAGACGCTGACATGCCCCTTCTTTTCAATGCCATCCTCTTTTATCTTTCCGCAGAGAGAGCACAGCAGCAAATCCAGTTCTTCCTCTCTCTCCGTTCCCGTTACGGATATAAATTCATCGCCGCCCCACCTGATAATGACACTTTCGGTACCCTCCATTACTTCGGAAAGACATGAGTAGAGCTTTTTAATAACCTTATCCCCATAGGCATGGCCGTATGTATCATTTATATCCTTCAAATGATCCATGTCTATCATTATAAACGAAATAAATTTACTTTTGCTGAATGGAGGACGTGTCAATATCCAGCTTAAGTTATCATCCTGGTAGCGGCGGTTGAACGCTCCCGTCAGAGAATCCGTGTACTTGGCATTTCTGTCGGTGATGCGGAATTTTCTGTATATCAGCAGCATGAGGAAAAGGAACATAGTAAAAGACATTGCATAAGCGACAAGCAATTTCGTAAATGACGTGTGCCAAATCTTCACATAACTGTCTATTGCTATATCGACACCCAACATTCCGACAAAAGTTCCCTCAACAGTGTAAATGGGGGCATAGCCGGTTATGAGATCTCCCCATTCGTCGACACTATGCTCATAAGTGCTCTTTCTGTTTTCTATTATCACTTTTTGATTTTGGCGTATAAAAGAATACCTGTTTATATCTACATAATACTGTTTTCTTTTTTCGGGAGTGTTAACTTTTTTCAGATCGTTTTTATCGCAGAGCACATCAAGAAGCCATATAAGATTTAGGGGTGTGCCCGGTTTGGCATCATAAAAAGAGGCGTTGGCACTGTCAACATGGTATTTTATTTCAGAATCGCCGAGAGGCGAAACCACATATACATAACGGATGTTGCATATTCTTCCAAGGTCTTTTGTCCGCGTGATAAGAAGTTTAGTCGCAGGGTGGTCCATTGCCTCCAAAAAAGTGCTCTCCTTCAGCTCTTTATAATCCTTGTCCGTAAGAACAGTACAGCGGGCAAGAACTACCGCTATGCCCTGTGCATTTTCGGCCATATTTATATAAAATCCTTCCGCAATCTGCCTGCGGCTCTCCAAAAGAGTATAGCCAGTAACAGCAGAGAACAGAGCAAGGACAACAAAGTATATTGCAAACTCTGTTTTAAATTTCAATAAACTGCCTCCCCAAGCGACATAAATGAAATTTTTCTCAAACTAATATTAAAAATATTATTATCGTTTAATATAATAACCAGCGCAAGAAGTAATGTCAAATAAACCGCACTGCCTCTATAATAACATGTCGTATTCAACAAACACAAAAAAACGGCAGGACAGATATCGGCAGATTGTGCATGGGAATACAGTTACAAAGAGTATTAAGTATTCGTAGGCTATGCCGGTGAATAACTGTAAGCGTATATCCGGTCATCAGATTTATAGCGGGCTTGAGGTTTTCGGCAGTTCTATGTAGGCAATATGGTCAAAAAAAAATCCTAAACCAGACGGTTTAGGACTGAATATTCATGGTGGAGATAAGCGGGATCGAACCGCTGACCTCTTGAATGCCATTCAAGCGCTCTCCCAGCTGAGCTATACCCCCACGGTCAATGTTCTTACGAACACGGGTAATTATACTGATTAGCTTTCTTTGTGTCAATACTATTATTAAGATATGATGACATTTAATTTTAGCAAATTTCTAAAACTTACCGTAATATGCGCCGTTCTTTCCTGTCCTCTGCTCTCATCTTCGGCATATGCTATGACAAAGGCCGAATTTATGCCAAAAATTTTTGACGAGCTGGGACACACCGTTCCCGCAAACAGGTTTTCCGATATGGAGGGGGATATTTCTAAATCTTTTGCGGCACGTCTCTCATTGGAGGCGATGGGATGGGGATTTGTTATTGAGGCTTATGACAGAGCTGCTCTTCTGCCCGAGTGGAGCGAAAGAGACTCCCTTTACGAGATAGCGTCCGCTATGAAGCCATCTCTGCCCCAGTCGGTTCTTTCATCTTTTGATGAGCCTCTGACAATAGAGGACATCCCCGCTTTTCGCGAGTGGATAAAGAAGTGCAAAGAGTCCGCATCATGGAAAGCATCCTTTGCCTGGGAGGGTACTGAACTAATATTGATAAAGCACGGCATCGGAAATCCCGCGTCTCCAGCAAACGGGGATATTAAAAACGGCATTAACGAGCCTCTCTTCGCCGCAGTGCTTGCGGTGGATATGAAGAACATACCGTGCCAGATTGCCACTGCGGTTATGGTCGGAGCGAATAAAGCTCCTCTTGCTACAATAGCGGGAGAGAACTACGGAGTTATAGGCGGCATAAACGGAGGATATTTTGCCGGAGCCAAGCCTATAGGAGTTTTAAGGCGGCAGGGATATATGGATAATGCAAAGTTCTGGCCGAACCGCTCTGCTTTCGGGTGGAATGACAGAGGTGAGTTTATCTTTATAGACGGCAGGAAAATCGCCGATATAGCGACAAAGAGCGAGCTTGATAATTACACGGAGATGCTGCAGGCGGGGCCATTGCTTATGACCGGCGGAGTTTCCGTTGATAATACGGAAAAAGTTCACCCGAACGTCCTTGATTTTCGACATCCAAGAACTCTTGTCGGCACGGACGGCAAGCGCGTAATGTGGTGCGTGATAGACGGACGGGACAATATGCACAGTGTCGGGACCACTATTGAGGAAACTCGCCGTTTCTGCAAATGGCTGGGGATGACTGATGCCCTCAATCTTGACGGAGGAGGCTCCAGCTCCCTCTGGTGGAGGGGAATGACCTTCACTCTGCCAAGCAACAGCGGAGATAAGGAGCGTCCGATACCATATGCTGTACTCATGTTTCAGCCAGGTTCAGGCGTAAGGGATTGACGTAAATAACAAGAGAGAACTTTTATTGATTCTATAAAAGTTCTTTCACTGGTATAATATAGTAACTGCGGCTATGTCGGTATATACATATGCAAAGGAGTGTTATGTTAATGAATCAGATAATGTCCGAAACACTGAGTACTCTTGACCCTGATATTTTTAAGCTTACGAATGATGAACTGGCAAGACAGAGAGTTCATATCGAGTTAATCGCATCAGAGAATTTTGTACCGCGTGCGCTTCTTGAGATACAGGGATCTATTTTGACAAATAAATATGCGGAAGGCTACCCTCACAAAAAATACTACGGAGGCTGCCAGTATGTCGAAGCGATAGAAGAAATCGCGATACAGCGCGCCTGTAAGCTCTTCGGAGCAGACCACGCGAACGTCCAGCCACATGCCGGAGCAAGCGCGAATCAGGCTGTATTCTTTGCAACGGTAAACCCCGGCGACACAGTCCTCTCAATGAAGCTCGATCACGGCGGACATCTTTCCCACGGACATCCCGTAAATTTCTCCGGCCGCTTCTATAACATAGTCGGTTATGGAGTAAACAGAGAGACGGAAACCATAGACTACGATGAGGTTGAACGCCTCGCAAAAGAGAGCCGTCCAAAGCTGATAGTGGCGGGAGCAAGCGCATATCCGCGCTTTATCGATTTTGAGCGTTTCCGCGCCATAGCGGACGAAGTCGGAGCCGTTCTGCTTGTGGACATGGCTCACATAGCAGGGCTTGTCGCAGGCGGAGTACATCCCAATCCGATGCCTTATGCCGACTTCGTAAGCTCGACATCTCACAAAACACTTCGCGGAACGCGCGGAGCTTTTGTGCTCTGCAAAGAAAAGTACGCCCAGCTTCTCGACAAGACAGTATTCCCCGGAATTCAGGGAGGGCCTCTTGTCCAGTCCATAGCGGGAAAAGCAGTCACATTCATGCTCGCTTCGACAGGCGAGTTCAAGTCCTATGCACAGCAGGTCATAAGCAACGCGGCAGCCTTTGCAAAGGCCCTTTCCGACAGAGGATTCCGCATGGTATCGGGCGGAACGGACAACCACCTTATACTGCTTGACCTGCGTTCACGCAATGTATCGGGCAAAGACGGAGAAAACCTCTTGGCGGCAGTCGGTATAACAAGCAACAAAAATATGATCCCCTTTGATCCCGCAAAACCGATGGTAACAAGCGGAGTCAGACTCGGGACCGCTGCCGTAACAACTCGCGGCATGAAGGAAAAAGAGATGGAAAAGATAGCGGATGCGATAGACATGGTGCTTTCAAATCCCGAAAACGAGACAATAAGAAAGGAAGTCAAGGCTCGCATGGCGGCTCTTGCTGAGGAATTCCCTCTCTATCCGGATCTCACGCAGCCTTGGGCAAATTAATGGCTGAAAAAATTTACGCACTGGATTTAAACAACGAAGAGTGGGTCACATGGCTCACAGAAGAACTTAAGCAGCCCAAATTTCGCGCTGACCAGATATGTCAGTGGATTTGGGAGAAGAAAGTTTTTGACACGGACGAGATGACAAACCTCTCTCTGCCCCTAAGAGAGCTGCTGAACTCGCGTGCCGATTTCGGCGCACCGATGCTCATCAATGAACAGCGTTCCTCAATTGACGGAACAAGAAAATATCTCTGGCAGCTCCGTGACGGACACAGCGTCGAATCCGTGCTGCTTCGTCAGAACGACAGACTGACGGCCTGCATATCCACTCAGGTCGGATGTCCTCTCCAGTGCACTTTCTGCGCTACAGGCCTTTCCGGCTACATCAGAAACCTTTCTGCGGGAGAGATAGCGGGACAGTTCCTCGCAATGGAAAAATCTCTCGAACATGAGATAAACAATGTCGTCTACATGGGAATGGGGGAACCTTTCCTAAACACGGACGCCGTTCTGAAATCTGTCCGTATGCTCAACTCCCCGAAGCAGAGAAATCTCGGCATAAGGCACATAACAATATCGACATCCGGCATCATACCTGGAATAGAGGCCCTTGCACAGTCCGGCCTCGGGCTCAGGCTTGCTGTCTCGCTCCACGCCGCGGATGACGAGCTTCGCAGTATGCTGATGCCTGTAAACCAGACATATCCATTGTCCGAGCTCCGCAAGGCAATGCAGGAGTACCAGAGTACAACGGGAGACAGAATAACAATAGAGTATGCCCTTTTCGGAGGAGTCAACGATACAATAGAACATGCGCGTCTGCTGGTGAGATTCCTCAAAGGAATACATGTGTTCATAAACCTCATACCCTTCAACGCCGTGGACGGACGCTATGAGAAGCCGAAACCCGAGGACATACTGCGCTTCCGCACAATCCTCACGACAGCCGGCTTTGAAGCAGAGATTCGCTCGGAGCAGGGTGCGGATATAGATGCCGCATGCGGGCAGCTCCGCAGAAAAACTATGAGCGGATCCCCCTGCGCTCTTGAACCGAAGCCCCACACAGTAACAACGGCGGATATGACAAGGCGCGAAGAGCCCAAACCGCGACAGGAACAGAACGTGCGAAAGAAAGAAGTCCGCTCTCGCGAATACAGCCGCACTGCCGCAAATTCCGAACAGGGCGAAGTCACAAGACGCCCATCGGGCGGTTTTGTCGAGGATCGCTACGTAAAACGCAGAAAATTTGACAAGCCGGAGCAGGAACGCTACCGCAGCGGCAAGATGAAAGAAGCGCGTCCTTCATACAGAGGGCAGGGAGAGCCCGAACAGACACAGAACGGCGATACACCGCGCTATGACAAGCCTAAGTACGGTGATAAACCGAGATACGGAGACAAGCCGCAGGGATATCGCGGTGAACGCTCCGAACGCGACAAGCCCAGATACGGCGATAAGCCGCAGGGAGAACGCGGTGAGTGGACAAAGCGTGACAACCCCAAGTTCGGAGACAAGCCGCAGGGATATCGCGGTGAACGCTCCGAACGCGACAAGCCCAGATACGGCGATAAGCCGCAGGGCGAACGCACATCCAAGCCTTCATGGAAAGGCGAAAGCAATTTTTCAAAAGACAGATCTTCCTCACGGAAGCCAAAGAAAGACAAACGTTACTAAATAAATCAGAGGCGGGGCTCAAAAGCTCCGCCTCTTTATTATTTGATTATTTGCCGCGCGATATCAGTAATAATTCTTCTCTCCGCGTGCTCTCACTTTTTCCGCCCATCCCGGTACGGGAGGCACGCACTTATCTTCGGGTTCACACGGTATCTCAAGGAAGGCGGGTCCGCTTCTTTCAAAAAGTTCTTTCAGCCTGTCTTCAAGTTCGCACTCTTTTTCAACTCTATCTGCCGGAATCCTGAAACCATCCATTATTTTAATATAGTCCACATCCGAAAATTCCGTCGCAAAGGGCTCGTTGTCAAACGCCATGGCATTTGACACTCTTATCCAGCCGAAGGATCTGTTGTTTATGAGCAGAACTTTGACATTGCACCCCGTCCTTGCCAAAGTCTCATACTCACCCGTGCAGAAGCCGAGGCTTCCGTCTCCCGTAATGTGGATTATCGTGCTCTTTGGCGAGGCTTTAGCCGCCCCTATTGCGGCGCTCGAGGCATAACCCAGCGCGCCCTGGGCAAAATTACAGACAAAATTTCTTCGCCCGCCTGCGGCCTTTATAAAGCCGGCAGGATAGACGGCCGCAGTCCCCGGGTCAACCACCAGAATGGAGTCTTCGGGCATATATTCCTCTATTTTTGCCATCAGAGCTATGGGGTTTATCGGGAAATCATGAGATTCTTTTGCCTCCTTCACGGAAGCTTCATAAGACGCGCGTTTCTGCGAAAGTAAATTTTTATATTCCTCAAAATCCTTTTTGAAATCTGCGCAGAGGGAGAGCATTGCGGAGAGAGTCTCTTTCGCATCTCCCTGCATAAGAACATCGGCTCTGTAATTATTCCCCAGCTCCGCTTCGCTCACGTTAAGCTGAATAATTTTAGCCGAACTGCCTTTTGATGGCACGCTCCACCACGATGTACCTACGGAATCCGTACTAGAGCCTATGATAAATATCGCATCCGCATCGTTTACAACTCCGTTGGAGAAGCTGTTCGCTCCTCTGGCGCCGCATACGCCGCAGGAGAGGGGGTGGTTCTCATCTATGATTCCCTTCCCGTTGATGGTTGAGAGCACAGCCGCTCCAAATAGCTCTGCGCTCTTCCGAACCTCTTCCCAAGCCCCCGAAGAAAGAGCCCCCTGTCCGCATATAAAGACGGGACGCAGTGCGTTCTTTAAAATATCCGCGGCTCTTAAAATATCATCCTGCGAAGCGGAAAAGCGCTTTCCGGGGAAAGCACCGAATTCCTTCTGAGCAAAGAGGTCACATACTTCTATGTCCTCCTCAAAAACATCCTGCGGAATGCGGATATGCACGGGACCGGGACGTCCCGACACTGCAAGGCGGAAGGCTCGCCGCACTATAAACGGAATCTCGGAGGCTTTGTGTACCGTCAGGCTCTCTTTTACAAATGCTTTGAACATCGATGTCTGATCCGCTCCCGTGAGAACATTGTGCTTTTCTCCCCATAGCGGAATATCGGAAGTTATCGCTATAATCGGGACAGAGGAACTCCACGCCTCGACTATCCCAGGCAGCATGTGGGGCGCGCCGACGCTCGGCCCTTCGCACACTCCCGGCTTGCCGCTTACCTTGGCATAGGCATCTGCCATAAATACGGAATTTCGTTCGTCCCTCACCATTACATGTTCGATATCTTTGAAATCTTTCCACGAGTCGTACCAGCGCAAAGTTGTCTCCCCAGGCAGACCGAATACACATGTAACATCGTGCTCTTTCAGCATTTCAAGCAATATTTTCCCGCCGAACATATTTAGTCCTCCCATTTTGCTGCGGCAAAAACCTCCGCATCCATACAAGTAATCATTAATGATGCAAAGAATGTAATTCTATTTCCACTGCCATGTCAAGTACGCCCCGCATTTTTTTTCAAATTAGTCAAAAAGCGTTGACAGCAAAGGCAGTGTTGTGAGAAAGTAAGAACCAAAGTTTACACCTCACAAAATTTTACTGAGGGATGATACAGTATGAAAACGTTGTACGAAGATATCGTCAGAAAAGAATATATAGGAAAACCGGAGAACCCTATTCCGATAAATAATATTCTGAAAGCGGCGCATGACGAAGGCTGCACTGCTGCGGAATATGATAAAGATAAGGTTCTGCTTGTTGCGGTCGATATACAGCAAGACTTTATGGACAGAGGCGCGCTCGGTGTTTCGGGAGCATCTAAAGATGTTGCGAATCTCACAAGATTTATACACTCCAACATCAATAAGATAACAAAAATCGCAGTATCGCTCGACACTCACACTCCCCACCAGATATTTCATCAATCATGGTGGGTTGATAAGGACGGCAATTTTCCGCCTCCCTTTACATTGATAACGCTCAAGGACGTTGAGGACGGCAAGTGGAAGCCCACAGCCGAAGAGGAAAAGACTGCCGATTACCTAAAGCACCTTGAGGCCGACAAAAAAAAGACTCTCTGTATATGGCCTTACCACTGTTTACAGGGCACTTCCGGAGCGGCTCTGGAAAACCAGTTCGCCAATATGGCATATTTTCACTCTGTGGCGCGCAAAAGCCATCTTATGAGGCTCGTTAAAGGTCAGCAGGAAGCGACCGAATTTTACGGGATAATCAAGCCCGAATATGATCCAGACGGATACATCAACGCTAATTTCATATCAGAGCTGGGCAGATACGATAAAATTATAATAGCGGGGGAAGCCGCGGATTACTGCGTATATGAGACTATAGTACAGATGCTGGAACTCTTCGCATCCGACAGAGAGAAGCAGAAAAAGATATACATTCTTGAAGACTGCATGAGCTCCATCCAGGAAAAGAGCGTCTCAGACGCAATGTACAGTGCTTTGGCAGATTCCGCTGCGATAAATTTGGTTAAGAGCACGGAAGAATTTCTTTAGTTTTAAGGATAACGGAGGATAATATATGAGATTTTTAATATTTTTGCTGCTGGGAACTCTGATTTTCGGATTCGCATTTCCCGCTATGATTATGTTTTTGGGGCTGATTGCCATTGCGGTATTCGCAATGATAATTTACAACCTAGTGCGCGGCGGATCGTATTTTAAAGTGTACACAAACAGAACTTATGACCCACGCTCCAACAGGAAAGAGAGCACTTCTGACAATCCCGAAATAATAGATGAAACCTTCGACGAACACGGCTATGACGACGCCGATTTTGCAAAACAGGACTCCGACTTTGAGGATGAGGGCGAAATAGTGGAGCTTCCCTCCACGGCTCTGCGCAAAGAGGACGAAGACAAATAGCGAAATGCGCCCCGTTTAGTAAAGGGGCGCATTTCATATATAACGCTTTTTGCCTGTTGGCGGGCAAAATCTATAAAACACTGATTAACTCAATGATTGCAGAACATAACCAACGTATTGCCCGCTGATTAGATGCCTCTTTGAATTGTATCTTCTCTGCCCACTCCCACTCCTATAAGGACGACAGGAACACCTGACTTCTCCTCGATAAACCTTACATAGTTCTGAGCCTCTTTGGGAAGTTCCTCAAAGCGGCGGCACTTGCTGATATCCTCTTTCCAGCCGGGAAGCGTCTTGTATACGGGCTTCGCCTTGGCAAGAACAGAGCAGCTGCTCGGGAAGTGAGTGTACTCTTTACCGTCGATGTCGTACGATGTGCAAATTTTTATCTCTTCAAAGCCCGAAAGGACATCAAGCTTTGTGAGAGCCAATCCGTCGATTCCGTTGACTTTTACCGCATAGTCCACAGCTACCAAGTCGCCCCAGCCGCAGCGTCTCGGACGCCCCGTGGTGGCTCCGTACTCGCCGCCGTTTCTGCGCAGAGTATCGCCGAGCTCCCCCTTATCCTCCGTGGGGAAGGGGCCTTCGCCCACTCTGGTGCAGTACGCCTTTACAACTCCGATAACTCTGTCTATCCTGCCCGGCCCTATCCCCGCTCCGGTACAGGCTCCTCCAGCGCAGGGGCTAGAGCTTGTGACAAACGGATATGTGCCGTGGTCTATGTCAAGCAAAGTGGCCTGAGCTCCTTCAAAGAGCACATTGCGGCCGGACTTCACGGTTTCGTCTATCTCCAAGAAGGCATCTCCGAGCATGGGGGCGATACGCTCTCCCCATTTCAGCGCTTCTTCGTATATGGCGTCAAAATCGAGAGGCTTTTCACCGTATATTTTCGTAAGTATTTCATTTTTCAGTCTGACTGTTATTTTGAGCTTCTCCGCCAGTATTTCGGGGCGCGTCAAATCTTCGGCTCTTATTCCTATTCTTTCGTATTTATCCGCGTAGCACGGCCCGATTCCTCTGCCTGTCGTACCGATCTTCTCACCTGAGGAGCGTGCCGCTTCGGCAAGCTTGTCGAGCTGCTTATGGTAAGGCATGACTATATGAGTGCCGTGGCTTATTACAAGGCGGGCGAGCTTCTTGCCTCTTGCCGTAAGTCCGTCCAGCTCTTCAAAGAGTGTCTCCGGATCCAGCACAACGCCGTTTCCGATAATACAGACCTTATCCGGATACAAAATGCCTGACGGCAGTAAGTGGAAGACATATTTTTCCTCTCCAACAACTACGGTATGCCCCGCGTTGGCTCCTCCCTGATAGCGCACTACCATGTCGGATTTTGCGGCAAGAACGTCTACGACACGCCCCTTGCCTTCATCTCCCCACTGAACTCCCAATACTACATCTGTATGACCCTTCATGTTGAAACACCCTCTTTGTTTGACACTCTCTGCGTGCCTTACATTAAATTCAAAACCAACGTATTGTACATCTTATACTGTATATTAATCAACTTATTTATACTTACTTAAGTAATTTTGCCAGTTCCAGCTTCTTCTTCCGAGGCAGCTTTTTAATCTCCGCTTCTCGTGACATGGCTTCCTCTTTTGTTTCAAATGATTCGGAATATACCAGCAAGAGAGGGGCTCGCCCCTTTGTGTATTTGGCCCCTTGCCCTCTGTTGTGGGCCGACAGACGCTTTGCAATGTCATTAGTCCATCCCGTGTACAGAGTATCGTCAGAGCACCTTAAAATATAGACATAAGCTTTCATAGCGTATAACTTTCACCGCCATATTCACCGTTTTCAAAGATAAAGTTTAAGTTCAGTATATGCAGAATCGTCCTGAATATATTTTCCGGAGTGAAGCCTCCTTCGCCGACAAATTCATGCCATGACCTTGCAAAGTGGGAAAATTTTCCTATATTTGCAAGAGAGTCGTATGATCCCGTTATCTTTGCAAGAGCCCTTCCCCATGTTGTTATAACGTACAGAAATGTGTCAAGTGCGGCATTTTCCTCTGAAACAGTCTGAAAAGCGTCCGTCTCGGCAAAAGCCTGACCTGTCACATTAAATATCAAAAACAGTATAAGTATTGCCGCCGATATCTTTTTTTTCATGCAGGACACCCCTTTGGTACATACCATTATAACTCTTATATTATTTTATGAGGAGAGTTTTACAGCTTTCAAAAAATAAGCGGCGGAGTGACTTCACCCCGCCGCGTCTGAATATCACCGTTTTGTATGCGGCTCTTATTTGCCCCATTTTCCGTTGAAAACAAGATCGGAAAGCTCTTTTCTTACCCGCTGATCTCTTTCTCTTTCCGCAAGTTCACCTTCCAGCATATCCGGCTCGCCTGGGTAGCCTACCGCTATAGCTGTGAGAGGCTCATATTCATCCGGCACGGAATAGCCGTTCTTAACGGCATCGACGGAGAAACCCGCCATAGGATGAGCCGCCAGACCGAGCTCAACAGTCTGAAGCAAAAGATTCTCGAGTGCCAGACCGCAGTCATGCATCGCCCAGCGGTTGGGCTTGCCGTTGAAGTCAAAATTCTTTTTGACAACAAGGATGATGAGCAGAGGTGCGTTCTTTGCCCATGCCTGATTTGCGTCCACAAGGCATGAAAGCATTTTCGTATACTGATATGAATCATCGGAAGTCGCAGTTATAAAACGCCACGGCTGTTCGTTATATGCCGAAGGAGCCCACCTTGCCGCCTCAAAAAGCGACATAATTTTGTCCTGCTCTATAGGCTTTGAGAGGAACGCTCTCGGGCTCCACCTTTTTGCTATTATTTCAGAAATGTGATGCGACGCTGCTGCTGTCTTATCCATAAATACACCCCCATGTTTGATATGCTCTAAGTACAATATAACCAGAATGGTGTATTTTAGCAGTGCTGTTTATACTTATTTTAATTAGCATTAAACACGCATAAATTTATTTATAAAGTTTTAATATGTTGACATAAGAAACATAAAGTTTAAATATATAAGCGCTAAGCTGCGGCCATAAAAAAGGAGAGGCATTAAGCCTCTCCCCAGAATTACGAATATTAAATTACCATTTCAGCCCCGATACGAAAATTATTGCTATTGCGGCGGGTGCTACAACTCTGCATATCCACATCCAGACACAGTAGAGCGGGAATACCTTTTTGCCGTTGTTTGTAACTTCGGCCTTCGCTCCGTCTACCCAGAACCAACCTATGAAGAGAGAGATGAAGATTCCTCCGAGAGGCATGACTATATTGTTTGTAAGGAAGTCTGCGGCATCAAGGAAGTCCTTGCCTGCTATCTGGGGAATATGACCTCCGACAGAAAGTGCAGACGGGACACCCAGAAGGGTGATGGCAATGCCCATGATTACAGCGGAACGTGTTCTGCTCCACTTAAGCTGATCTATCGCGTATGTAACGACAACCTCAAGCAGGGATATGGCGGAGGTAAGAGCCGCAATAAAGAGCAGGAGGAAGAATGCGAAGGAGAACACCGCACCCATAGGCATTTTTGCAAAGACTACGGGAAGTGTTACAAATGTGAGTCCCGGGCCTGCGCCTGGCTCGATTCCGAAAGCGAATACCGCCGGGAATATTACAAGACCTGCGAGAACTGCGACTGATGTGTCCAGCAATACGATGGAGCGGGCCGCGGTAGGAAGGTCTTCGTCGTCATGAAGGTAGCTTCCGTAGGTGATTATGGCGCCCATTCCGAGCGAGAGAGAGAAGAAACCCTGTCCCACAGCGGCAAGTATGGCTTCGCCGTTGAGCTTGGAGAAGTCCGGTTTGAGATAGAACTCAAGCCCTGCTCCGGCTCCCGGAAGTGTGACGGAACGAATGATGAGTATTATGAGTATGATAAAAAGTCCGGGCATGAGAACTTTGCAGCTCTTTTCTATACCGCCGCTGATACCCTTGAATACAATTCCGCTGACAACCGCCATTACGAGAATGTGGTATGAAATTGCCTGTGTCGGGTTTGAAACAAATTCTCCGAAGATTTTTCCGGCCTGTTCCGCGCCGGTAATTTCCATAAGGCCGCCCAGGGATTTAAACATGTATGCCACAGTCCAGCCGGCTATGACGGAATAATATGAAAGAATAATGAAAGCACAGGCGATTCCCATCCATCCGACAAATGGCCACGCACCGCCCGCAAGTTTTTTGAATGAACCGACGGCATCCAGTTTTGCATTGCGTCCTATTGTAATTTCGGCAAGCATTACAGACATTCCGATTATAAGTATTACGGCAAGGTATGCAAGAACAAAAGCCGCTCCTCCATACTTTCCCGTAATATACGGAAAACGCCATATATTACCCAAACCTACCGCAGAGCCTGCCGCCGCCATTATAAAACCAAATCGGCTGCTCCACTGATCTCTCTTTTCCGACACCAAAACCACTCCTCTTAAAATAATGAAATAAAGCGCATAAAACCTCAACTTTGAGGTATTTTTAATGTATATCATATAAATAATTAAAAAACAAATGTCAGACAAATTTAATATCTATCAGACAAGGCAAATATTAAGTTTATTTTTTAGCTTTAATCACAGCCTCCGCCTTATGTTATGTCCGTACACTTCCGGAACAAACTAAATTTTTTTAAATCGACCGATTTAAAATATAAAAAACCGCGGTAAACAATGAAGATTGTTTACCGCGGTTTTTTTATATTTTATGTCTTTTTAATATGTCATGGTGTCATGAGTTTTGCAGTGAAAGATTTACCCTTTGTATATCCATGGCTCTGCCTGTCTCTCCGTCTATGTCAACAACTACGGCCTGAAAGCGGACATCTTTGTCACATACTTCAAATCTGCATGGTGTGCCGTAGAGGAACTTCGGAATGACAGACTCGAATGTCATTCCTATAATGCCTCCGTGTCCTCCCGTCATGCCCGCGTCCGATATGAAGGCCGTGCCTCCGGGAAGAACTTCCTCGTCCGCAGTCTGAACATGAGTATGTGTGCCGACTACAGCAGAAACTTTTCCGTCAAGCCAGAAAGCCAAAGCTCTCTTCTCCGACGAGGCTTCCGCATGAAAATCAACAAATACGGCCGGTACATCACTGCTTTCAATCTGTTTTAAAGCTTCTTGGAACGGACAGTCCAGAGGGGGCATGAAGGTTCTGCCCTGGAGAGAGAGGACGGCAAGTTTTTCTCCGTTTTTCTCATATACTGCAAACCCTCTGCCCGGCGTTCCCGCAGGGTGGTTTGCGGGGCGGAGAACACGCGTTTCGCTGTCAAGAAAAGGTATAAATTCCTTCTTGTCCCACACGTGGTTTCCGTTTGTTATGATGTCTATGCCGGAGGCAAAGAGCTCGTTCATGACTTTTTCCGTGAGTCCGAAGCCTGCGGCGCTGTTTTCTCCGTTGGCTATCACAAAGTCAAATTCGCCGAATTGTTCTTTAAGAACAGGCATAGCCCGGACAACTGCATCACGTCCGGGCCTGCCCATTATATCTCCGATAAAAAGTATGCGCATAAGGATGCCCTACTTGGCATACTCAACCGCTCTGGTCTCCCGAATCAGAGTGACCTTTATCTGACCTGGGTATCTCATTTCTTCTTCTATCTTGCGCGCGATGTCATAGGCGAGCTTCTGCATTGTTCCTTCGTCGGGAACTGTCGGTGCTACTGCGACGCGGACTTCGCGTCCGGCCTGGATTGCAAATGCTTTGCTGACACCGTTGAAAGATTTTGCGACTTCTTCAAGTTTCTCAAGCCGCTTGACATAGGCATCCAAACTCTCACGGCGAGCTCCCGGACGCGACGCGCTGACTGCGTCTGCGGCCGCTACAAGGATCGCATAGATTGTCTGGGGTTCTTCATCCTCATGATGTGCCGCAATGGCGTTAACGATATCAGGCGCTTCTCCGTACCTCTTGGCGAGGTCTGCGCCTATTTTGGCGTGAGGCCCTTCTATCTGGTGGTCAACGGCTTTGCCTATATCGTGAAGCAGACCGGCTCTGCGGGCTTTGATTTCATCAAGACCCAGTTCCGCGGCCATTATTCCGGCCAGATGCGCGACTTCGAGGCTGTGTGCCAGCGCGTTCTGCCCGTAACTGGTGCGGTAGCGAAGCTGTCCGATTATCTTCGTAAGTTCACCATGCATATTTTTGATTCCCGTCTCGAGAAGAGCCTGTTCAGCTGTTTCGAGTATCTGTATCTGAACGTCTTTCTCTGCGCGTTCTATTATTTCCTCTATGCGCGCAGGGTGGATACGGCCGTCTACTACAAGTCTTTCAAGCGATAGGCGGGCGACTTCTCTTCTTACGGGGTCAAAACTGCTGAGTGTAACCGCTTCGGGGGTATCGTCTACAATAAGGTCGACTCCCGTGAGCGTCTCAAATGTTCTGATATTGCGTCCTTCGCGTCCTATTATGCGCCCCTTCATTTCGTCCGAGGGGAGGTTTACGACACTGACTACAACATCGGATGTAAATTCCACACTGCAGCGCTGTACGGCTGTTGCAATTATTTCCTGTGCTTTTTTGTCGGCTTCTCTCTTAGCGCGCTCCTCAAGTTCTTTGAGCCTGAGCCCGATAAGATGGTTAGCGTCTGATTCAACTTCCGCGAGAAGAATATCTCTGGCCTCTTCGCGCGTTAGCTGAGCAATTTGTTCCAGCTTTGAAATAAGTTCCTGTTCACGTTCCGCAAGCTCGTTCAGCTTTTCCTGAGCCTGGTCGTGGCGTGCACGAAGTTCTTCTTCTTTACGGCTGATGTTCTCGATTTTCTTATCGAGATTTTCTTCTTTCTGTTCCAAACGGCGCTCAGAACGCTGAAGTTCGTTGCGGCGTTCCTTTGTTTCTCTTTCAAGATCCTGCCTCATTCTGTGTGTTTCTTCTTTACCTTCTGAGACAAGGTCGCGTTTTGCCTGTTCGGCCTTTTTTGTCGCCTCGGAAATTATACGTTCCGATTCGGACAGGGCCCCTTTGAATTTCTTTGCTTCAATACTTTTGTGATAGCTGAAACCGGCCAATGCACCTACGGCCAGCCCTGTTATCACACATAACAGTGCTGTTAATATCATTATCCTGTCACCTCAATTTTCAATTGTCATGGTTCGGTTGTCATGTTCTGTAAGCTATTCAATTTATTTGCACTTAGAAACGATAACCAAATGCTCTTCGGTTTACGCCGATATGCACATTGTACATAAAAAACGTCGGTTTCACAAGTGGTCATTATTAACATGCAGATTACCGGTTTTAGCCCACTCCGAGCCACGGCGATTTTATTTCCGAGAAATTTTCGGTAAATTTTAAAATCGCTTCTTCGTATTCTTTCTTTGAAACCCATTCTTTTGCATCTTCAGCCGCCTGCATAAGCAGCTTTGCGTCTTTGGCAAGGTCGGCAGTTTTAAATTCCGCACTTCCGTGCTGCATAGAGCCGCTTACCTCGCCATATCCCCTTGTCCGCAGATCGGCTTCCGCTATTTCAAAACCGTCGTCTGTCTCCGCCATTACCGCCAATCTGCCGTTCTCCGTCTTTTCGTCGGAGACCAAAAGTATGCAGACACCGCGCTTGGCGCCTCTGCCTACTCTGCCCCTGAGCTGGTGGAGCTGCGACAAGCCGAACATTTCAGCGGATTCTATCACTATGAGTGATGCCTCTGGGACGTCTATGCCGACTTCTATGACTGTGGTTCCTGCCAGTATTCTGCACTTGCCGCTGTGAAAATCGGCTATAGCCCGACTTTTTTCATCCGATGCCATGCGCCCGTGCACCATCGCTACTCCTAGCCCGTCGAAATATTTGCGGAGAAATGCGTTTCTGTTTATTACGGAAGATTCTTCGTCGTCAACCCTCGGGCAGACCCAATATACTCTGCCGCCTGTTTTTATCTCGTCATATATGAACTTTAGCAGCACCTTCATTTTTTCCATGCCGACTACTCTTGTCTCCACACGAGTACGCCCTTTTGGCTTTTCCCTCAGAAAAGATATCTCCAAGTCGCCGAAAGCACACATAGTGAGAGTTCTGGGGATGGGCGTGGCACTCATCAAAAGTGTGTGCGGAACAGAGCCTTTTTTCGTAAGAGCGCCTCTTTGCGCTACGCCGAACCTGTGCTGTTCGTCTATTATTACCGCGCCTAGATTTTTAAATTCCACTCCGCTCTCAAGAAGAGCCTGCGTGCCTACGACAACTGACGCATCTCCGCTTTTTACGGCCTCAAGCGCGGAAATCCTTTGCGCATTTTTCTGCCCGCCTTTGACGAGGACACACATAGCGCCTCTCGGTGCGAGATATTTTTCCGCCTGCGAGAAAAGTTGGTCTGCCAAAATTTCAGTCGGAGCCATAAGAGAACACTGCACGCCCGAATCAGCAGCGGCGGCGGCAAGCCCCAAGGCTATAATTGTCTTGCCAGATCCGACATCGCCCTGCAAAAGCCTCGACATTGGAATTTGGCTTCCAGTGTCCGCAAAAATTTCTTCCAATATTTTTTTCTGCGATTCTGTCATATCAAATGGGAGGGAGAGTATAAATTCTCTGTATATAGCACCCGGCTTTATCGCCGAAGGTGACTTTTGTGCCTTGAAAGCTATTCTTCTAAGAGCCATTGCGCTCTGAACCAGCAGAAGCTCTTCGTATGCAATGCGCCTGCGCGCCTCCTTCCACTCTTCGGGCGATGGCGGCATGTGCATAGTTCTGAGGGCATCGCAAAGAGGCAGGAGAGCTCTTTTTTCCATTATAAAATCAGGCAGAGTCTCTTTCACAAAGGGGAGAGACTCTGTCACAATATCTCTTGTAAAATGGGAAAACCACCTTTGCGGAAGTCCCGCCGTTGATGGATATATCGGTATTATGCCGGTAAATGAATCCATGAGGTTAGTATCCTTAAAAACTTCAAATTCGGGATTCATAAACTCAAAGACAGAAGAAGAGAGGCGCGGCGTTCCGAAAAAAGCCGCAGTCGTCCCCTCCTTCAATATGTATTCAAGTCCTTTTCTGTTGAACCATGAGGCCCGAGCCGCCGCTGTGCCGTCTTCGATCAATGCGGAGACAAGCTCAAGTCCGGGTTTGGAAAGTTTGCGCCGCTCAATTTCCGTAACCTTTGCAAAAATTACGGAAGGACGTCCTGCAACAAGAGATGAAATTTTGGAGACATTACGCCTATCCTCATATCTCCTCGGAAAAAAGTTTAAAATGTCTTTCGCCGTTTCAAGCCCCATGAGAGACAGCAACTTAGTACGCTTCGGCCCCACTCCGTCAAAAGCGCTGAGCTTCGTCTTCAGAAAATCGCTGCATTTTTCTTCTTTGTTTTTCAACTCTCTGTTTTAATTAAGTATCTCTTTCGGATTTACGCCAAGCATATTGTACGCGGCTTCGAGGTCTTTTCTCTCGGGTGTCGGCTCTTCGGCATGCGGTTCATCGTCGGGTTCGTCCTCTTCCTCCGTCTCAAGCACGCTGTCTACAGCTTTCTCCAGCTTTGACGAGCCGACACACTGGTTCAGCATATTATCAAACTTTGCCAGCATTCCGCGGAATTCCTGCTCATACATCTCTCGGATGTCCCTTATCTGCGACACTCCGCTGCGAAGTCTCTCCGCCTCTTTTGCCGCATCGGAACAGATATCCTCAGCACGCTCCTCGGCATCTGATATTATCTTCGCCGCCGCTTCACGCGCACTCTTCACTCTGTCGTCCGCGCTCTTCTGGGCAAGGATGAGAGCCTCGTTTAAGACATTCTTCATCTTGTCGTACTCGGCAAGCCGTTCTTCCTTAGCAGCCAGGTCGCGTTCAAGTTCTTTGTTCTTCTGGACATAGCTCTGAAGCGCCTCTGCGACATTATCCAAAAATTCGTCAACTTCCGCCGCGTCATAGCCTCTGATGCTCTTTTTAAATGATTGATTAACCACGTCAAGCGATGTTAGCAGTTCCGCCAAAAAAAACACCTTCCCTCAATAATATATTAAGCCCTGATGCCAAAAATACCAGTTCCTACACGTACAATTGTACTTCCCTCTTCTATGGCGATTTCATAGTCGCCGCTCATGCCCATGGAAAGCTCCGGAATATTCCTGCCGATAGAAGACTGTATCTTCTCCCGCAGCTCCCTCAGACCTGCAAAAGCGCAGCGGACGCTTGCTTCGTCATCCACATGCGGCCCTATTGTCATAAGCCCGTCTATGGCTATACGCGGGCAATACTCGACTATGCGTTCCGCAAGGTATGGCGCATCCAGAGGATCGACACCGTCTTTGGAAGCCTCTTTTGACATATTAACCTCCAAAAAGACAGAGTATGAAGGTACATCGGTCTCGGCTAAAATACGGTCAAGCATTCGCGCCAAATCCAAAGAATCGACAGTCTCTATCACGGAGAATATTTCCAACGCCTTGCGCGCCTTGTTCCTTTGGAGATGACCTATGAGATGCCACGGCGTTGTCAGATTCTTCGGCCAAAGATTTCTTTTGTCCGAGGCTTCCTGAATTCTATTCTCGCCCAATATATCCACTTTCGAAGAGGCCTCTGTCATCATCTCTATGGGATGAAATTTTGAAACCCCCATCAACTTTACATCTTCCGCCCTTCGTCCGCTCCTTTTTGCGGCTTCGGATATGCGGCTG
>CAZNYN010000004.1:0-73949 GCA_964577295.1 uncultured Synergistaceae bacterium
TATGAGAATAGCATGCCCAGCAGTCCTGCGGAGTTTATGCTTTCTCCTGTGAATGTGTCTATTATTTCCGTGCCTCTTGCAATGTATACTCTCCAGACGAGTTTTGCGCTTTCTTCGCATACCGCTACATTTCTGTTTAATATGACGGAACGCCAGCCTTTGGATTTTTTGGGGACGGCGTCGAACCTTGCGTTTTCCGATGCTATGTATTTGGATATTTTTATTTCCAGCCGTTCGGCAGGGAAGGATTCTATGTCAAAGGTTATGTCCGGTTCTATGGATTTGATTTCGATGAGTTCGGAACGACCGTCGTAGGCGTTTACTAGCACTGTCTGATAGAGGTATCTCAAACGAGTGAGGATGCCGCGTTCAAAGACTTCTATGGGAAATATGTATGACGGGCAGAGGACAAGTTTGTCCCCTTCTTTCGGGTAAATTTTAAACGGCAGACAGCCGCATGGCTGTAGTTTCATTGCGCCACCCCCAACATGTTATATGAATAGCATAACACAGGAAGAGGCAAAATAAAATGAAGTTGTTTTGCTCGACATATATGTAAATCAGATACCGAGTGTTTGCGGCGGCAAAATGCCGTTGTCCGGCTGCGAATTACTGATTTTTTATGCTAAATCACGTAAATATATGAAATCACGATTGACAAAATTTTTTAAATATAATATCTTGTCTGGTGTTATGACCAGATACCAAGTCCGGATGGAGGTGCTTTAAGGATGCGTTCAGAGATAAAAAAACAGCGTCACAGAGAGCTGGTGAATTTACTGAACAGCAATCCTCTCATGACCGATGAGGAGATAGCGTCCTCCTTGGGCGTGAGCCTCAGCACAGTGCGCCTTGACAGAGGACTCCTTTCTATACCCGAACTTCGTGAGCGTATGCGCTCTATGGCGGAGCATGCAACGAGCAGGCTTAAATCACTGCGCGCCGATGAGGTTGTCGGAGAGCTTCTCGAACTTGAGCCTAATGAGTGGGCTGTATCTGTACTTACCGCTTCAAGGGATATAGCGTTCAGACATACCGATTTGGTCGGAGATTATTATATATATGCTCAGGCGGCTTCTTTGGCTATTGCCACAATCGGAGAGGATATGGTTGTGGTCGGTACTGCCAGGCTTAGATACCGCCAGCCCGCTTTTGTCGGAGAGAAGATTCTTGCCCGCTCGAAGGTAGGAATTCATAAAGGCAACAAGTATGTGGTAAGTGTCCATTCGCGCGTCGGTGACAGGGAAATTTTTGTAGGGCGTTTTGTTGTTGTTGCAAAAGATTATTCTGATAATGCTTATTCGGAGGCGAAAAAATGCTGATAGCACTAGATGCGATGGGCGGAGATCATGCGCCTGAAGAGCCATGTCAGGCTGCGATACTTGCTTGCCGTGAAAATCTGAACCTGTCAATTGCTTTGGTCGGCGACGAAGGTAGGATTGCTCCGTTTATCGATAAAGCGGAAGAAAATGTGCGCTCCAGACTGAGGATTGTTCATGCAGATGATGTCATTACCGCGAATGACTCTCCGTCAATATCCATCAGGAGAAGGAAGACTTCAAGCCTTGTCGTTGGTTTTGATATGGTTAAAAGCGGCGAAGCTGCGGGGATTGTCTCGGCCGGAAGCACGGGAGCCATTGCGGCGGGGGGTGTTCTTCTTCTGGGCAGAATACCGGGGATAGACAGACCGGGGCTCGGCGCAATGCTTCCCGTGCTGAACCGTCCTACACTGCTTATGGATGTCGGAGGCACTGTGAGGTGCAAACCTATAAATCTGTTTCAGTTTGCCCAGATGGGCTCTATATATATGAAGCTGTTTCAGGGGGTTGAGAATCCTTCCGTTCGGCTTCTCTGCAACGGAGAAGAGGTTACAAAGGGCGATGAGGTTATCAGCGCCGCAAGGGAGCTTATAGAGGCAAGTTCGCTGAATTATCAGGGCTATGCCGAAGGCAGGGATATTCCCACGGGTATATCTGACGTGGTTGTCTGCGACGGCTTCAGTGGAAATATACTTATAAAATTCGGAGAGGGGCTCGGAGAGCTTCTCAAGAATCAGTTTAAAGAGGAGTATACAAATCATTTGCTGCCGAAGATAGGGCTTATGTTTATGTGGCCTGCGATGAAAAGGGTTCTCGGGCGCTTTGACTGGGAGAAAGCCGGCGGCTCTCCTTTGCTGGGAGTGAACGGAACGGTCATAAAGGTACATGGACGTTCCAAGAGAAATGCGATTTCTTATGCGCTTTTGGGTGCTGCGAATTTTGTTGAGCGCAATGGTGTCGAACGCATAAGAGAAGAGATAGCAAGAGGAGGAAATTAATTGTCTAGGTTTGCCGGTCGTACGGTTAAAATATCGGGAACAGGCGTTTATATTCCCGAGAGGATAATGACCAATTCGGATTTTGAAAAGATAATAGATACAACAGATTCGTGGATTCTTGACAGAACCGGTATAAGAAAGAGGCATTTTGCCGCCGAGGATGAAAAGTGCAGTGATTTGGCGTACAAAGCTGCGGCTGTTGCTCTTGCCGATAGTGGTTTGTCACCGTCGGATCTTGATATGATAATAGTTTCCACAAATTCGCCCGATTCTGTTTTTCCGGCCATGTCGTGCAAGGTGCAGGCGAAGCTCGGTGCTGACAATGCAGGGGCTTATGATGTTCAGGCGGGATGCACGGGGAGTCTTACTGCGATGCATACGGCTATTGCGGGCATAGCATCGGGTGTGTGGAATAATGTCCTTGTTGTAGGGGCCGAGTCTTTTACCAAGTGGCTTGACTGGAACGACAGAGGCACGTGTATTCTTTTCGGCGACGGAGCTGGCGCATGTGTGCTTACAGCCTCGTCAGATGGTGAGGGAAGATTTATATCGGGTAAGCTCTTAGCAGAAGGTGCGAAGTCGGATATGATCACTCTTGAGAGCGAAGGCAGCGAGTATCCTCACATATTCAGGATGAAGGGGAATGAAGTCTTTAAATTCGTCAATCAAAATCTGCCTAAGTTTATAAAAAGTTTTTGCGACGAAACGGAGATACTTCCCTCAGAGGTTGATTTCTGGGTTTTACACCAGGCCAATACAAGGATAATAGACGGGATTTTCAAAAGATTGGATATACCGTCAGACAGAACATTGCTCAATCTTGAAAATTACGGCAATACGTCCTCTGCCTCAATGATGATAGCCCTTGATGAGGCCGTAAGAGCGGGATGCATAAAGAGCGGGGACAAAGTTGCTTTTGTCGCATTCGGAGCGGGGATGACATTGGGAGCTTTGCTTTACGAAGCATAGTTTTTAAAACTGCCGTTTAGATATATTCCAGATTGTTAAGAACGGAGAAATTTTTATGTTTGAGAATAACAGAGTTACAAAACTGCTTAAAACAAAATATCCTATTATTCAAGGCGGAATGGCATGGGTTGCCGATGCGGATTTAGCTGCGGCCGTCAGCAACGCGGGTGGGCTTGGAATCGTAGCCGCTGCAAGTATGCCACCCGAGCTTCTGGAACAGCAGATAATTAAGGTCAGAACATTAACGGACAAGCCGTTCGGAATGAATATAATGCTGATGTCTCCCACGGCGGATGACGCGATGGAGATAGCTGCGAAGCACAGAGTTCCTGTCGTGACTACGGGCGCAGGGCTTCCCGGCAAAGTTATCGAGCTCTTAAAGCCGCTGGGGACAATAGTAATGCCTGTGGTGGCCTCATCTGCTCATGCGGAGAGGGTAGCGAAGCAGGGAGCGGACGCGGTTGTTGCTGAAGGCAACGAGGCAGGCGGTCACATCGGCGAGGTTAACACGATGGTTTTGGTTCCCCAAATAGCCGATTCTGTCTCTATTCCCGTTATAGCCGCAGGCGGTATTGCTGACGGCCGAGGAATGATTGCCGCGTTTTCTCTCGGAGCGGAGGGCGTTCAGGTAGGAACACGCTTTGTCTGTTCCGTCGAGTGCAATGTTCATTTAAATTATAAGGAAAAGATTATCAAAGCGAACGATCGCTCGACAGTGGTTACAGGACGCCCTCTGGGACACCCCGTACGCGCTCTCAAGAACAAGCTTTCAAAGCAGTTTGAAGAGCTTGAGAAAAAGGGCGTTCCGTCAGCGGAGCTTGAAGCTCTCGGAGCAGGAAAACTGAGACTTGCAGTTATCGACGGTGATATCGATTGGGGTTCTCTAATGGCGGGGCAGTCGGCCGGCATGGTAAAGGCTATAGAGCCCGTATCCGCAATAATTGAGGATATTATAAACGGAGCCTGTTTGCAGGCAAAAAAGACGGCGGGGTTTGCTGAATGAAATATGCTCTGATATACACGGGACAGGGTGCTCAACGGCCCGGCATGGGAAAAGACCTCTATGATAAATATGAGTCCGCCCGCAGAGTTTTTGAAGAATCGGATGATGCTTTGGGGTTTTCGCTGAGTGATATTATATTCAACGGCACGCCTGAGGATCTGATGAAGACTTCGATAACACAGCCTGCCATACTGACAATGAGCATGGCTGCTCACAGAGCCATGGAGCAGGAGCTTGGATATTCTCTGACTCCCTCCTGCACTGCCGGACACAGTCTGGGAGAGTATACATCCCTTGTCGCAACCGGTGTTATATCCCTTGCCGACGGAGTGCGCCTTGTGCATCTTCGCGGAGATCTTATGCAGGATGCCGTCCCTATCGGCATGGGCGGAATGGCTGCAATAATAGGAATGACAGTTTCCGAGGTGGAGGAAGTGTGCGCGGAGGCCGCCGAGGGCGAAGTCTGCCAGGCTGCCAATGTGAATGCTCCTACTCAGGTTGTTATATCGGGACATAATACGGCAGTGAACAGAGCCGTTGCCATTTTGGAGGCAAAAGGAACGGTAAAGGTAGTTCCTCTGAGGGTGAGCGCGCCATTCCACTGCGAGCTTATGCGTCCCGTTGCGGAAAAATTAAAGGAAGCTTTTGAAAAGATACAGTGGAATGCTCCGTCATGCCCTGTAATTTCAAATGCCTCCGCAAAGCCCGTGAACGATATCGAATCTATAAAGCAGGCTCTTTATAATCAAACTTTCTCTCCAGTGCTTTGGTCTCAGAGTGTTCTTGCAATGGAGGAGTGTGGCACGGAGGGCTATTTGGAGTTCGGCCCGGGCAGTGTGCTTTCCGGCCTTGTAAGAAAAATATGTAAGGGAAAAAGGCCTTACCCTGTTTCAAACAGTGATGAGCTTTTAAAGGGAGCAGCTTTTTTAAGAGGTGAGGCAAATGAGTAAAAAAATCGCACTTGTAACAGGCGCCGGCAGAGGAATAGGAAAGGCCATCGCGCTTGAACTGGCGGAAAAGGGTTTTGCCGTCGCGGTCAATTACAATAAATCATCGGCTGCCGCAGACGAAACCGTAAGAGAGATACTGGCTCGTAACGGAGACGCTGTGGCGGTAAAGGCGGATGTTTCGTCCGCGGATGAAGTGAAAGATATGTTTAAAACTGTTACTGAAAAACTCGGAGCCGTTGAGGTTTTAGTGTGCAACGCAGGCGTTACGAAGGATAATCTGCTTATGCGCATGAAGGAAGATGAATGGAACAGCGTAATATCCGCAGATTTGTCTTCTCTCTTTTATTGTGCAAAAGAAGCATTAAGACCCATGCTTAAAGCGAGAACAGGACGCATAATAGCCATTAGTTCCGTAGTCGGACTTGTCGGCAACCCCGGACAGTGCAACTATTCCGCTGCGAAAGCGGGAATGACGGGTTTTGTAAAGAGCCTCGCACGAGAGGTGGGCAGCAGGGGGATAACGGTGAATGCTATAGCACCTGGCTATATAGAGACGGATATGACATCCGCTCTTTCAGCCGAGGCGCAGGATGCAATGATAAGCACGATACCTGCCGGCCGCAA
The DNA here is from genome assembly GCA_964577295.1 of uncultured Synergistaceae bacterium. Taxonomy (GTDB): domain Bacteria; phylum Synergistota; class Synergistia; order Synergistales; family Synergistaceae; genus CAZNYN01. Next base: position 5,864 of record CAZNYN010000004.1, read on the forward strand.
AGGTAAGCCCGAAGATGTCGCAAAGGCCGTGGCTTTTCTTGCTTCGGACGATGCTTCCTACATACACGGACAGGTTATCGCCGTTGACGGCGGAATGACGATGTAGCTCTGGCAATAAAGGTTTCTCTGCCTTATATAAGGCCGGAACATAAAAAGCGTATTAACGGACAATAATTTGGAAGGAGGTGAACTGTATGAAAATGGAAGAAGTACAGGCAAAACTTAAGGAGATCGTAATGGATCGCCTTAACGCAGAAGAGGATCAGATTAAGCCGGAGGCATCATTTGTTGAAGACCTCGGCGCGGACTCCCTTGATATCGTTGAGCTTATCATGGGAATCGAAGAAGAATTCGACATCGAGATCCCCGATGAAGATGCTGAAAAACTCACCACAGTCGAAGAGGCAATGAACTATGTCAAGAGTAAGCTTGGTGCGGAAGATTAATTAAAATACCCCTTTGAGGGGGCTTATATCCAGCCCCCTCACACTTGGAGGAACAAGCCTATGAGAAGAGTAGTAATCACAGGTATCGGTGCTGTCACACCGATAGGCCTTGGAAAAGAAGAATTTTGGAAGGCCCTGGAAGAGGGCAAAAACGGGGCGGGATTTATTACACTTTTTGATACCTCAGCTCATACAACCAAAATCGCTGCGGAAGTTAAAAATTTTAATCCGGAGGAGTGGCTGGATAAGAAAGAAGCCCGCCGCTCTGACAGAGTACTCCATCTCGTTACGGCTGCCGCGGCTATGGCTGTCAAGGATGCCGAACTTGATGTCGAGTCATTAGATAAGAATATGTTCGGAGTCTATATTGGTACTGGCGAAGGCGGCATAAGCACGATAGAAGCCAACTTCCACACCCTTTATGAAAAAGGGCCGGGCAGAGTCAGTCCTTTCATGGTCCCGATGATGATAACAAATATGCCGGCTGCTTATGTAGCTATAACATTCGGAGCAAAGGGACCCAACATGGCTGTGGTAACGGCCTGTGCTTCGTCTATAAACAGCATGGGTGAAGCCTACAACTGCATTGTCCGCGGAGACGCCGACATTATGCTGACAGGCGGATCCGAGGCGGCGGTAACGCCTCTTGCGACAGCAGGCTTTGCATCTCTCAAAGCTCTTGCAAACAGAAACGACGATCCCGAACACGCGTCAAGACCCTTTGATGCTGGACGCGACGGATTTGTAATAGGCGAAGGTTCCGGCATCCTTGTCTTTGAAGAGCTGGAGCATGCCAAAAAGCGCGGAGCTCATATCTATGCTGAAGTCACGGGATACGGACTCACCTGTGACGCACACCACATTACCGCTCCCGACCCCGACGGAGACGGTGCATACAGAGCGATGGCCATGGCTGTCAGAAAAGCGGGCTGGACTCCCGATATGATTGACCTTATCAACGCTCACGGCACATCAACGCCTCTCAATGACAAGATGGAAGTGGCGGCGATTAAGAGACTTCTCGGTCCTTCCGCCGAAAAGGTGCTGGTGCACTCAACAAAGTCAATGGTCGGACACACGCTGGGTGCGGCCGGAGCAATCGAAACAATAGCCACAATAATGGCCATTGAGACCGGTGTCGTGCATCCTACAATAAACCAGATTGAGCCGGACCCCGACTGCGCAGTGAATACTGTACCGAATAAGGCCGTCCATGCCAAGGTTGACAGAGCGATAATAAACAACTTCGGTTTTGGCGGACATAACGGAGTTTTGGCCATAGAGCGATTCAAAGACTAAGATTATGAAAAGGAATTTGGAACGCGAAGCATCTGTCTTGGCTTTTCAAGAAAAAATAGGCTATAAATTTAAAAATATAGAACTGCTGGAAGAAGCTCTGACTCATTCATCTTATGCGAATGAGTCCGGGCTTTCCCGTTTTAATGAGAGGCTGGAATTTTTGGGCGATGCCGTTCTGGAGCTTATAACGTCGGAAAAACTTTACGGCGAATATCCCAAACTTGACGAGGGAGAGCTGACGCGCCTTCGTTCTCGCTTTGTCTGCAAAAACAGCCTAAGCAGTTGGGCTGTGAGCGTAAAGCTGGGTTCCATCATAAAACTGGGAAAGAGCATAATAAGAAGCGGAGCTACTCAGTCTATGGAAGCCGATGCGGCGGAGGCTGTCTTTGGTGCTGTTTTTCTCGACGGTGGCTATGCTGAGGCGAAGAAAGTGATTATGGCTTTTCTCTCAATACAGAAGGCGGAGGCTTCTTCCTCCGTTGTTGACGCAAAGACGGAGCTTCAGGAAATTTTGCAGTCCAGAGGAATGGGAGTTCCTTATTATAAAACGATTGACCGCAAAGGCCCTGATCACGCGCTGACCTTTAAAGTGCAGGTCACTTTAGGGGATAAAATTCTGACTTCCGCGTGGGGAAACAGCATAAAAGAAGCCGAGTTTAAGGCGGCGGAAGCTGCTCTTGCAAACTTGGAGCACATGCTGTAAATAAGTGGTTTTGCTTACAAAAAAGTTTTTGCAACCGATTGCATAATTATGTAAAGTACTGTATAATCACCCCAGAACATAGAGACGGGGTGACGGAAGATGATAAATAAGATAAGACGCAGCAGATTGTTCCGCCATTCTTCCGTTTGTGCAAGCGGCATAGGTTATTATATTGAGACTGCCTTTTAGGGCGGTCTCATTTTTTTACAAAATCAGGGAGGGGTCAAATTGGCAGAGTTAAAGGAAAAGGCACAGCTTATGAGCTCACAGGACCTCAATCGAGTAATTCGCAGAATAGCGAATGAAATAGTTGAGCAGAACAAGGGCACAGAAAATATGATCCTCGTAGGAATACACAGAAGAGGCGTATATCTTGCACGCCGCATTCAGAAGATTATCGAGGAAGTCGAAAATGTTAAAGTTCCCTGCGGAGAGCTTGACATCACCCTTTACAGAGACGATCTTACAACACTTTTCGAGCAGCCTATGGTTCACAGCACAAGAATGCCGCAGGACATAGCGGGAAAGAAAATCTACCTTGTGGACGACGTGCTTTTCACGGGACGCACGGTGAGAGCGGCACTGGAAGCTCTTGTGGATTTGGGACGTCCCTCTCATGTGAAACTTGCGGTAATCGTAGACAGAGGACACAGAGAGCTGCCGATTCATGCGGATATTTGCGGTAAGAATGTACCGACATCAAAGAATGAAGTTATAGAAGTTAAAGTGACCGAGCTTGACGGAAAGGACGAGGTGGTAATCTGTGAACGCGATGCCTAGCGAAATGGGACAGCACGTCTGGCGCCATAAGAATGTTATAGATCTTGACTGCTGGAGCAGGGAGGATCTTTACTTCCTTCTTGACCAGGCGCGCCACATGGAAAATGTTATGGACAGGCCGATTAAGAAGGTTCCCGTCCTCCGCGGAAAGATGTGCGTAAATCTTTTCTTTGAAAATTCGACACGCACGAGAGTTTCCTTTGAACTTGCGGAGAAGATGCTCTCTGCCGATGTCGTCAACTGGTCTGTATCGGGGTCGAGCCATTCAAAGGGCGAGACAATGAGAGACACTGCATGGACGCTTGAAGCCATGGGAGCGGATATCGTAGTAATGCGCCACGGAGCGGTGGGTGCGGCTCAGTATCTAGCGTCAAAACTCAAGAGAGCGATTGTTCTGAATGCGGGGGACGGCACTCATGCTCACCCGACACAGGCTCTCCTTGACCTCTATACGGCATGGAAGCACCTGGGCACATTGGAAGGCAAGAAAATAGCCCTGGTGGGAGATGTTCTCCACAGCCGCGTAGCACGCAGCGACGTCATAGGATTTAGTACCATAGGATGTGATGTTGTTCTTTCGGGCCCCCCGACGATGATGCCGCGCGACGTAGAAGCACTCGGATGCAAATACGAGAAAGACCCGAAAAAAGCTGTAGAAAACGCGGATATGGTTTATCTGCTCAGAATACAGAGAGAGCGTCAGCAGGACGGACTCTTCCCCTCGGTGGACGAATACCATACATGGTGGGGAGCGGACAACGAGCTCATGTCATACGCAAAGCCGGGCGCTCTTGCGATGCACCCGGGCCCGATCAACAGAGGCGTCGAAATAGCGTCCGAAGTGGCTGACGGACATCAGAGTGTGATATTGGAGCAGGTACGCTCCGGAGTGGCCATACGCATGGCGCTGCTCTATCTCTGCGGAGGAGGCGCAAGATAATGGAAAAGACACTTTTTAAAGGTTTTAAGGTATTTGACGGATATAAATTCATAGAAGCTGACTCTGTCCTTATCGAGGACGGATATGTGTCAAAGATAGGGACAGATATAGAGGCCGAAGGCGCTTCTGTAATAGAGGGATACGGCAAAATTTTAACACCCGGATTCATAGACCTGCACGCCCACTTCAGAGATCCCGGCGGTGAATGGAACGAGGATATAGCTTCGGGAGCAAATGCGGGAGCGGCCGGCGGTTTTACGACTCTTGTCGCTATGCCGAACACAAAGCCCGCTATATCCGAACCCTCACTTGTAGAGTATGTCCTAAGCCACGGTAAAGCCGCGGGAGCGTCCAGAATCCTTCCCGCAGGCTGTGTCAGCAAGAACAGAGAAGGCAAGGAAATGTCGGAGCTCCTCAAGATGGCGGAAGCGGGCGCGGTGTTCTTCACGGACGACGGAGCGCCTGTAGCGACAAGCAGTCTGCTGCGCTTGGCCCTTCTCTACACAGGAAAAGATCAGCCCCGCATTATGGAACATCCCGAGGAGATCAGCCTCTTCAAGGGAGGACAGGTTCACGAGGGAAGAGTAAGCGCATTGAGCGGACTCAAAGGTATCCCTGCGGCATCCGAAGAGATAGACGTTGCGCGCGGAATAGCCTTGACACGCGAAACCGGCGGCAGAATACACTTTACTCACATAAGCAGCAGGGGAGCTTTGGGACTTATACGCAACGCCAAAAAAGAAGGACTGGATATCACATGCGACACAACCTTCCACCATCTTACGCTGAACGAGAATGCTGTAATCAACAGCGGATATAATTCACGCTATAAGGTTAATCCCCCTCTCCGCAGCATCGACGACCAGGCTGCTCTCTGGGAAGGACTTGCCGACGGCACGATAGACGCCATAGTCACAGACCATGCTCCTTGGCACATGGACGAAAAGGACGAGCCGTTCCAGGAAGCTCCTTTCGGAATAGCCTCCCTTGAGTGTGCAGTCGCAGTGCTTATAGACTTTAAGACAAGAAATTATCCGGAAGTATCGCCGGAACTTCTTCTCAACAAAATGACGGCATCCCCTGCGGCGCTTCTGCCCGAAAAGTGGCAGGGACTCGGAGTAATCAAAGAAGGAGCTATCGCGGATGTGACGGTGATTGACGAGGACCGCACACGCATAGTTGACTGCGCCTTCTGGAAGAGCAAAGCACGCTGCTGTCCCTGGGAAGGGATAGCACTGACGGGATGGCCCGTAATGACTTTTGTCGAAGGACGCAAAGTCTGGGAAGATAACGAAGAAATATAGAGAGCGGACGAGACGCCGGTAATGTTCTGCATTAATTGATTTAACCAGTGTCTCCATAGAAAGTAACTTCGGATTACAAACTCCGATCTGCGCGATAAAAGTTCTGTCAGGTGACAGATATTTTGTCTCGGGTCGGAGTTTTTTCTGAGGCAGCACTATCTTTTCCATGCTACAATGGTACGATAAATTTGTTTACATTTGCAGCAACAGCTGCGACTAACCGGAGGTGCCTTAATGAACAAAGAGAAATGCGGGCTTATATTGGCTTTGGATGTCCCGACTCCCGACGATGCGCGTGCTTTTTTAAAAAAGCTCGATAACGCCACATCTTATGTAAAAATAGGGCCCAGACTTTACGCGATGGGCGGTATCTCCTTCTGCAAAGAAATAATAGATATGGGATATAATTTATTTTTGGATTTAAAGCTTCACGACATACCGAATACAGTAGCCTCCGCAGTAGAGCCTCTATCGGAACTGGGACTCTGGGCTCTCACGATACACACATCGGGCGGTTACGAGATGATGTCGCGTTCCGTTGCCATGAGAGATAAAACCGGAAGTAAGATGAAGCTTTTCGGAATAACGGTATTAACCAGTCTCGGCGGAGAGCTGTGGAGCGATGTTCATCCCGGTTCGGAACTGACTCAGTCTTTGATATCAAGAGCCGTGGCTGCGGAAAGAGCAGGGCTTGACGGAATAGTATGCTCTCCTCTTGACTTGGAACTTCTCCAAGGCAAAGCTCCGAGCCTTTTGAGGGTCGTTCCGGGCATAAGAGCATCCAAAGTAAGCACGGAAGATCAGACCAGAGTCGCTACGGCGGCGGATGCGGCCAAAAGCGGCGCGAGCTACATAGTTGTCGGTCGTCCCATACTCGAAGCTCAGTCTCCGATTATGGCCGCAAAAGACATATTAAATATACTTTCCGAGGTGAATTGATGATGAGCTGCTGCGAAGGCAAAGAAGAAGTATCAAAAAAAATACAGGAAATGATGAAAGAGAGCGGTGCTCATCTGGAAGGCCACTTTAAGCTGACATCGGGACTGCACAGCGGTCACTATGTGCAGTGTGCTCTGATGCTGCGCTATCCGAAATTTGCCGCTTATGCCGGAGAAAAGCTTGCGGAGCGCCTTGCGCCCTTTAAGCCCGATTTTATACTTTCCCCCGCTCTCGGCGGTTTGATAATAGGGCACGAAGTGGCACGAGCTCTCGATATCCCCTTTATCTTCTGTGAGCGTCAGGAGGGGGAGATGCGCCTGCGCCGCTTCCCGTGCCCCGAAGGCAAAAAGTTTGCTCTTGTGGAAGATGTCGTGACAACGGGAAAATCTTCAAGGGAGACAGCGGAAATACTTGTCAGTCTGGGCGCGGAGTGGGTTGCGTCTGGATCTATAATCGACAGACGCCCTGAGTCTGCCGAAGACGGCTGGGAGCTTCACTCCCTTTGGAAGACGTCGTTCCCGGTCTACACACCGGAAGAGTGTCCGATATGCAAAGAGGGTATTCCTCTCGTAAAACCGGGAAGCCGTCCGGATAAGAAATAATGTTTTCTCTGCGGCTTTGCCGCCTTGCTGTGAAAAAAGCGGTATTTATTCTTCTGCTGCTTATAAATTTGTGCATAATGTCCGCGGCCGCATACGCCGCGGATTTTGCCGTAACATCTCCTTGGATTGGCGCTATAGCGGCTTTTATCGGGGGAGACAAGGTTCATGTCAGATACCTCTCTGTCTGGAATGAAAGCGGCAAAGTTGTCCCGATAGGCAGACCTCGCTCATCCGAGATAGTTATAGCTCTTGATGCGGACGATGCGGCAAAGTTCAGAATCAGCCGCAAAGCCAAAAACCTCCGTCTCCTCTACGAAACTCTGCCTATGACCGATGTGCAGCTTCGCTCCGCCTTCTTTGACCCTGCAATCCTGCCTTTTATCGCTCAGAATATAATGAAGATAATGGCTGATGATGACAAAAAACGCTATGCCTTCTACCAGCGGCGGCTTGCGGAATTTCAGTCCAGAGTGGAAAGCACGATAGACATAGGCCGTCATCTCTTAGGCAGTGCCAAAATACTCGACGTAACGGGAGCTCAGGGGACATGGATACGTTCAGCCGTAAGGGGAGCTGTCAGGCCTCCCCAGCAAGTGTGGAATGCGTGGCTGTCGGGCGACAGTGCCGCAATGAAAGCCGCGTTTGACGAGGCTCAGAAACGCAAATGGCTTATCCTCTTGGATCCGTGGACACCGGAGCAGATAAGGTCTGCAGCTGCCGCTTACGACAATAGGATGACACTTGCTCCTCCTGTTTCCGACATGGAATACTTTGTCTATCTCCATGAAATATTTCTAAGTGTGTGGAATAAGACAAAAGTTGCCGCGCCAAAATAACTTTTCATACTTTTCCTATTCTGTCACAGGTTTTATGTTGTAGAATATATGCATGTAAGGCAGAACACGTCTTGCATGCTGTTGATTTATTCTTAGGAACGGGGTCGTTCGATGAAAAATAATTTATGCTTTAAAATACTGCCTCTCTCTCTGCTCCTGCCGCTTCTGTTTGCGGCTTCCGTATTTGCCGAGCAGGGCACTCTTTCTGCCGATAATCTGAAATATAACATCAACACAAAACAGGTGACGGCATCGGGAAATGTGATTATAAAAAGAGACGGCGCGACAATGTGGGGAGACAGCGCAAGCGGCAATACCGAGCAATCGGAATTTAATGTCACGGGCAGGGTAAAGGGGCTTTTCCCCAAACAAAAAGCCGAGATGATTTCGGAAAGGGTAAGCTGGAAGAAGGCGCCGAAAGGCGATGAAGCCGTTGTCGAGGCAAAAGGCAAAGTGGTTATAACCAGGGGTGCCTCGGATCGTCTCAGTGCGGATTTTGTGAAATGGACGGTGGATACCGAAAATTATACAGCTCGCGGTTCTGTAAACGGAATTATGGACAACAGAACGATAAAGGCGTCAGAGGTAGGACGGCTCGGCGATAAATTTTGGGGCGTAAATGTAGTGAGATATGAGGACAAGAAACAAAAGGTCGGAATATCAGCGAAAAGGATTGACGGTGTAATGAAAGCTCAGGAAGTAAGCGAGCTTGTCGCAGACAAGAATGTGACAATAGATTATATAGACAAAGAAGGTCTCAAGACAGTCGTAACAGGTGATAAGGCCGTATATTCCAAGGCCAGAGGAACTGTCGTTATCTCCGGAAATGCGAAAGCTCTCAGGAGTGACGGTAAACTTGTCACATCAGACAATTTGGTGCTTTATGAAGAGACAAAGAACATAGAAGCGATAGGAAATTCCAGAATCACATTTGATTTACCCGAAAAGAAGAAGAACTGAGCGAATAAAATGACAGACAACGTAAAAATTCTAAAAGCGGAATCGCTTGTAAAGACTTTCAGCAAACGCAAAGTAGTAGACAATGTTTCCGTGCAGATAAAAAAAGGTGAGATAGTGGGACTGCTTGGCCCTAACGGTGCAGGCAAGAGCACGACGTTCTATATGATAGTGGGCAGAATTCTGCCGGACTCAGGCACAGTTTCCATAGGGGAGCAGGATATATCAGCTCTTCCCATGTTCGAAAGAGCAAGAGCGGGGCTCGGATATTTGCCTCAGGAGGCGTCTGTGTTCAGAAACCTGACAGTATCTCAGAATCTCGACCTCGTTTTGGAGGAGTCTGGATTTAATCGTGCCGACAGGGATGCCAAGGTAGAATCTTTGCTTGCCGATTATGGTCTCAAGCACATCGAGAATATACTTGGAGTATCTCTTTCCGGCGGAGAGCGCAGAAGGGTGGAAATCGCCAGATGTCTCGCTCTCGAACCATCGTTCATACTTCTTGACGAACCTTTCAGCGGCATAGACCCCATTGCCGTGGCGGATCTTCAGTCCATTATCAAAAACTTGAAGGAACGGGGCTACGGCGTTCTCCTTACAGACCACAACGTAAGGGAGACTCTCTCCATAACGGACAGAACATACCTCATTCACGAGGGCAAGGTGTTTATGGAGGGGCTTCCTGAGGATATCGCGGAAAATGAACTTGCCAAAAAATTCTATCTAGGCAAAGACTTTTCATGGTAGAGCGAAAGTTTACGCATGAACAGCAACGATAAGCTTTCGGGCATGGTTCGCCATGCCATGAGAATGATGGTAGGCACTCTTGCCAGCCGTGTACTGGGACTGGTGAGAGAGATGCTGACCGCCGCTCTTTTCGGCGCGACAAGGCAGTTGGACGCCTTCTATGTCGCATATACTTTGGCGAATCTATCGCGTCAGCTTCTTGCCGAAGGAGCTCTGTCCGCTTCCTTTGTCCCTGTCTTTTCGAGAACTCTGACGGAAGACGGCAAAGATTCAGCAAGGGAGCTTGCAAAGCAGGCGCTCTCCGTACTTCTCCTCGGAGGTGTCACAGTTGTAGCTATAGGTATATTAATGGCTCCCGTATTTGTGGGGATAATGGCTCCCGGGTTTGCTCCTGAGGAGAGGAGCCTTGCAATATCCCTGACAAGGGCGCTCTTTCCATTTTTGCTCTTTGTATCCGTCGGCGCTTTGGCCATGGGTGTTTTAAACAGCATGGGAAGCTTCTTTATCCCGGCAGTCGCCCCTGCTCTCAGCAACGTGGCATACATACTCTTCCTCCTTGCGACAATGAAATACCTTTCGGTATGGAATCTTGTAATAGCCGTACTTCTCGGGGGATGCTGCCACATGCTGGTTCAGTGGTACTGGTCGGGCAGAATGGGCATCGTGCTTACTCCGTCGCGCCCTAACAGAAACAATGCGGAACTAAAAAGCATGATGGCTCTCTTCCTGCCCTATGCTGCGGGGCTCTCGCTTAACCAGGTCAATCCGGTGATAAGCAGAATGATGGGCTCGTTTCTTGAGGGAGGCTCAATATCTGTTCTGAACTATGCCGACAGAGTGCTTCAGCTTCCCTTGGGGCTCTTTGTAATAGCTATCTCGCAGGCTGTTCTTCCCATGCTTTCACGTCAGGATCCAAACGACAATGCCGGGTTCAGAGATTTTATAAGAGACGCTCTGCGTTTTAACCTTTTTGTCGTACTTCCCGTAGCAATAGGACTTTTTATTGTCTCTGACGAAATAATACACTTGCTGTTCTTCAGAGGGGCATTTTCGGAGTGGGCATGGCACGCCACGGCAACGGCCTTGGCCCTTTACGGACTGGGACTGCCGGGGATGGCCAGCAGTACAGTTATCTTGAGGGCTATGTATGCAAGGCGGATGCCTCGTGCCGCCGTAACGGTGACTGCCGTAACTGTAGGAGTCAACCTCTGCGCCAGTTTGCTTCTTATGCCTAAGTTTGCTTATGCCGGGCTAGCTGCCGCGACTGCCACAGCTTTTACCGCGGCAAGCGTCTACGGAGCATGGGCTCTCTCGCGTGACCTTACTGTACCTCTTGAAATATTTGACAAAAAGTGGATTGTCAAAATAGGTTCTTCCGCAGCGGCTATGATGATATCTCTTTTGATATTTAAATTTTTCCTTCCCTATCCGATTGCATCAAAACTGCTCCCGAGGGCAGGCTGGCTGACGGGGGCTATAATATTTGCCGCAGCGTCCTATACCGTTGTCACTCTTGTTATGCACTGTCCGGAATGGCAGTGGATAACCGACGCACTTAAACGCAAGAAGAAAGTTAAAAATTAGGAGGGTTAACATGAAGAAAATAGCTGCCGCACTGCTGATTCTTACCTTTTCACTGCTGTCTCCCGCTTTTGCCGCAAAAACTACGGAGGAAGTCCAAAAACTGCTCGATGCCAGACAGATAACGTGCTGGGTTGAAGGCACCTTATTCGGAGATCTTATTTTAGGGTCGAGGGGAAATATTACTTTCGTATATCTGGATGAAAAACTCTCCAACGCTATCCGAGATGACCACGGCCTTGCTCCGTGGGTAGACGATTTGAATCAATACTATGGCTCGCCGGGGACGGAGAAAAAAGCGGTGTTTCTGATTCAGATTGAGACAAACAAACCGTGGAATGTCGAAATATCTAAGTTTAAAATAGGAAATTACAATCCCGAAAAGAATGACATCCTTTCACCAAGCTGGACAAACCCCGTAGGCTCTCTGGAATCAGGCATAAAGGGACAGATGGCTGTCACAGTCCCGATTTCCGAGGTCAAAAAGGGTGCGGAGATAACAATAGGATATGGAGATGACACTGTAAAATGGAAAGTGCCGAGGTAGCTTCTCATACATACAAGTGCGCGGCCTGCAAGGCTGTCTTTACAACGAAGGATTTTGCCGTAAGGTGTCCTTATTGCCGCTGTAAGGTGCTGATACATCAAGAGGGTGAAATGCGCAAAGGAAAAGGCTGCGGCGGCGACTGCGCTTCCTGCGGCGGCTCATGCTCGTGCCATTAAGCAAAGGTACACGGCATTATCGGAGGTAAGTGTTAATGAGTGACAGATTTATAACTTTGGGAATAGAGTCAAGCTGCGACGACACAGCGATAGCAGTGCTTAACGGGCAGCATGAGGTCCTGTCTTCCATGATATCAAGTCAGATATCCAAACACTCTCAATACGGAGGGGTCGTCCCGGAATTGGCTTCGCGTATGCACCAGGAGGCCATACTGCCGCTTTTACGGGAAGTGTTGAACGAGAGCGGAATAGAAGATCCTTCAAAGGAGATAGACCTGATTGCCGTCACTTCCGGCCCCGGACTTATGGGTTCTCTGCTCGTGGGGGTTATGAGCGCAAAAGCACTCTCTCAGGGCTGGAATATTCCCATATTGGGCGTTAATCATTTAGAGGGGCACATATTTGCGAATGTTGCGGCAAACAGGGATTTAGAGCCTCCGTTTATATCAATCATTGTATCGGGCGGGCATACGGAGCTGGTTCTTGTAAAAGATTTCGGCGATTACGAATTGCTTGGCTCAACAAGGGATGACGCAGCGGGCGAGGCATATGACAAAGTAGCCAAAATTCTGGGACTTGGGTATCCAGGCGGGCCTGTCGTAGATAAGCTCGCGTCACAGGGAATTCCTGATTTCTACACTCTGCCAGTGCCGCTCTCAAATACGAAAGAAATAGAATTCAGTTTCAGCGGGCTTAAGACCGCTGCTGTTACTCTCATACAAAAAACCGAAAGAGAGGGCAAGGAATTAATGGTTGAAAATTTCTGCGCCTCTTTTCAAAACGCGGTAATATCCTCCCTCGTATGCAAGATAAGACTTGCGATGAAGTACAGCGGAATAAAACGCCTCACTCTGTCAGGCGGAGTTGCTGCGAATTCCGGCCTTAGAGCAAAGCTGCTTGAAATGTCTCATAGCGGCGAATGCGAAATCTTCCTACCGCCTGTTGCTATGTGCACTGACAATGCCGTAATGATAGCCGCCGCCGGCTTCTGCGGCTATATGCGGGGATGCCGCAGCGATATATCCGTATCACCCGATCCCTCGTGGGAAATATGGTAATTGTTCTATAGCTTTAGCTGCGTTACCCCCCCCTTCATTCATATATTCAGAATAGACAGACTAAAAATAGCTATTGCAAAAAATAGCCATTCGATATAATATTATCGATATCAAGATATCGATAGGAGGAATGCACGTGCAGAACGAAAAGGATGAAACACTAAGCATTTCAAGACAGTCACTTCAGCGTCTGCCCCTTTATCTCGAGCTTTTGAAAAAGCTTAGGGCCGCAGGTGATACAAATGTATCATCTTCTCTTATCGCAGTAACTCTATCTCTCCACCCTGTGCAGGTCAGAAAGGATTTGGCTGCCGTCAGCACAGTTGAGGGAAATCCAAGAATAGGTTTTTCTCTCGACGGACTGATATCGGATATTGAAGATTTTCTCGGCTTCAACAATGTCAATGAAGCTGTTTTGGTCGGAGTCGGCAATCTTGGACGCGCACTTATGTCATACAGGACATTTGAGGACTGCGGACTTCGCATCATAGCCGGTTTTGACACCAATCCCGCAGTAATCGGCACAACCGTTCATGGGAAAGACATACTCGATGTTTCAAAGCTTTCCGAGCTGTGCAACAGGATAAAGGTTCATATAGGAATAATAACGGTACCTGCTCCAAATGCCCAGTGGGTTTGCGATCGTCTTGTCGAAGGGGGGATAGAGGCAGTTTGGAATTTTGCCCCTACACATTTGCATGTGCCCGATTCGATTCTTATTAACAATGAGAATTTAAGCGCGTCTTTTGCCGGACTTTCAACCCGTCTGCGTATGAAAAAGGAACTCAAAAAATTTAATTCAAAAATATAAATAATACCTGACAAAGAAAAGAGTTGTTGCAAGATGAGTGAAGAATTTGATTTTGCAGTAATCGATGCCATATTGCTGGAACATGGAAAGAAGACGGCATCAGTGATCGCCATACTCCAAAGTATCCAGGAACATTACAGGTACCTGCCGAAGGAGATTTTTCCCTATCTCTCGCGAAAACTCGGAATAAGTCAGGCACGCATATACAGTGTTGCCACGTTTTACGAAAACTTCTCGCTCAACCCCAAAGGTAAATTTGTCATTAGAGTATGTGACGGTACGGCATGCCATGTCAGAAAATCCATCCCCATTTTAGATCGTCTCCGCAAGGAACTCTCTCTGTCGGAGGAGAAAGTTACTACGGACGATCTTTCCTTTACGGTAGAAACGGTCTCATGCCTCGGAGCCTGCGGACTTGCTCCCGTAATAACGGTTAATGACACTGTCCACGCCGCCATGACTCCGGATAAAGCGTCTGAACTTCTGGCGTCCCTGAAGGAGGAGCTTTAATATGATAAAGACAAGAGAAGAACTGATCGAACTCAGAAATAAGTATGCTTCAAGTTTAACGGAAGAGAAGAAAAAGATTCTTGTCTGTGCAGGTACGGGCTGTATATCCAGCGGTTCTTTGCAGATTTTTGATGAACTGAAAACAATCCTTGACAGAGAAGGTATAAACTGTTCCGTAGAGCTTCAGGAAGAGCCGCATGAAAATTCCGTGGGACTTAAAAAGTCAGGCTGCCATGGTTTCTGCGAGTGTGGACCGCTTGTCCGTATAGAACCTTACGGTTATCTTTACACAAAGGTTAAGCTCTCCGACTGTGAGGATATAGTAAAAAAGACAATAATAGGCGGCGAACATATAGAACGCCTCGCTTATTCAAAAGACGAAGTCGTTTATAAAAAACAGGATGAAATTCCCTTTTATAAGAAACAGACGAGACACGTTCTGGAACACTGCGGACACATCGACGCCACGTCGATAAAGGAGTACCTGGGCATAGGCGGCTACAAAGCCCTTGAAAAGGTGCTTTTTGATATGGACGCCAATGAAGTTATAAACATGGTTACAGATTCTGCTCTCCGCGGACGCGGCGGCGGCGGATTCCCGACAGGCCGCAAATGGGCTCAGGTAAAAAGGCAGAGAGAGACAGAGCGATACATAGTCTGCAACGGAGACGAGGGCGACCCCGGCGCATTCATGGACAGAAGCATCATGGAGGGTGACCCCCACAGGATGCTCGAGGGCATGATGATTGCCGGAGCGGCATGCGGAGCGCAGAACGGCTACATCTATGTACGCGCGGAATATCCCATGGCCGTCAGCAGGCTGAAAAACGCCATAGCTCAGGCGGAGGAGCTTGGTCTCATCGGAGATAATATACTGGGGACAGGCTTCTCGTTCCACATGCACATCAACAGAGGCGCGGGAGCTTTTGTCTGCGGGGAGGGCAGTGCTCTTACCGCTTCCATCGAGGGCAAGCGCGGAATGCCGAGAGTAAAGCCGCCCCGCACCGTAGAGCAGGGACTTTTTGAAAAACCCACCGTTTTGAACAATGTAGAGACATTCGCCAATGTTCCTCTTATCATCAACAAAGGCGTAGAGTGGTATAAAGAGCTTGGTCCCGATAAGAGCCCCGGAACAAAGGCCTTTGCACTTACCGGCAATATCGTAAACACCGGACTGATAGAAGTTCCGATGGGTACGACGCTGCGCGAAGTTGTATTCGACATAGGCGGAGGCATGAGAGACGGAGCGGACTTTAAGGCCGTTCAGATAGGCGGCCCTTCGGGCGGATGCCTTACAAAAGAACACCTCGACACACCTCTTGACTTTGACTCACTGAGCGCAATGGGAGCCATGATAGGCTCTGGCGGGCTCGTTGTTATGGACAGCAACACCTGCATGGTCGAAGTGGCGCGCTTCTTCATGAACTTTACTCAGAACGAATCATGCGGAAAGTGTGTTCCCTGCCGCGGAGGCACTAAACAGATGCTTGCCATCCTTGAAAGGATTGTTGCCGGAGAGGGCCGCGACGGCGATATAGAGCTTCTGCTAGAACTTGCGGACATGATCTCATCAACGGCTCTGTGCGGACTGGGAAAGACAGCCGCTTTCCCAGTAATAAGCACGATAAAGAACTTCCGTGAGGAATACGAAGCACATATTTATCAAAAATACTGTCCTGTCGGAGCATGTCAGAAGCTCAAGAGGATAACGATAGTTCCAGAGCTCTGCAAGGGCTGCTCGAAATGTTCAAGAGTGTGCCCCGTAGGAGCAATCAGCGGAAAGATAAAGGAACCTTTTGAAATAGATCCGAAGAAGTGCATTAAGTGCGGCGCATGTGTCACAGCATGTTCCTTCCATGCCATCAAGGAGGCGTAGCGATATGAATAAGGGCAGTATGATAATAGACGGCATCCATGTAGAGATAAACGAAGAAAAAAATCTCCTAGAGCTTATTCGCAAAGCGGGAATAAACCTTCCCACGTTCTGCTACTACTCTGAACTTTCGATATACGGTGCCTGCCGTATGTGCATGGTTGAGAACAAGTGGGGGGGGCTTGACGCGGCATGTTCCACACCTCCCAAGGACGGCATGGAGATATTTACAAACACGGAGCGCCTCAGAAAGTACCGCAAAATGATTTTGGAGCTTCTTCTCGCCGACCACTGCCGCGACTGCACGACATGCGGCAACAACGGAAAGTGCAAGCTGCAGGAACTCGCAATGAGATTTAACATTGAGGGTGTTCGCTTTCCCAACGGAGCTGACAAACCCTGTATGGATGAGTCCTCTCTCTGTATAGTAAGAGACCAGAACAAGTGTATACTCTGCGGCGACTGTGTCAGGATGTGCAATGAGATACAGAATGTCGGAGCTATAGATTTTGCGCACAGAGGCTCAAAAATGACAATCAGCACAGTGTTCGATATCCCCATCGCGGAAAGCAACTGCGTCGGCTGCGGACAGTGCGCGGCAGTATGTCCTACAGGTGCCATTGTTCTCAGAAACAATACTGCAGGCGTATGGAAAGCCCTTGATGACAAAGAAGTAAGAGTCAGCGCTCAGATTGCCCCTGCGGTAAGAGTTGCGATAGGCAAGGAACTCGGTATTGCCGACGGCGAAAATGCAATGGGCAAGATTGTAGCCGCCATGCGCAGAATGGGTTTTAACGAAATATTCGACACATCGACGGGAGCAGACCTGACAGTTCTTGAAGAGTCCACGGAATTCCTTGAGCACTTGGAGCACGAAGACGCAAAGATGCCCCTTTTTACATCATGCTGCCCCGCTTGGATCAGCTATTGCGAGAAGAACGACCCAGATCTTCTTCCCTACATCTCAACATGCCGTTCGCCGATGCAGATGTTTGCCTCCGTTATAAAAGAGCATCACAAGATGTCCAAGAGAAAACATGTTCATGTCGCCGTTATGCCCTGTACCGCAAAGAAGTACGAAGCAGCAAGGGATGAGTTTAAGAAAGACGGAAGCTCCAATGTAGACTTTGTTCTCACGACACAGGAGCTCATCCAGATGATAAAAGAGTCCGGACTCGTATTCGCCGAGCTTGAGCCCGAAGCCGTTGATATGCCGTTCAGCACAATGAGCGGAGCGGGTGTGATCTTCGGAGTCACGGGCGGAGTTACGGAAGCGGTGCTCAGAAGAGTTGTATCCGACAAATCATTCGGAGCGATTCAGGCTATATCCTTCAAAGGCGTACGCGGAATGACAGGAGTCAAAGAGGCCACACTGCAGTACGGCGACAGAGAGCTGAAGATAGCCATGGTCAGCGGCCTGAAAAACGCAGCCGATATTATAGAGAGAATCAGAAACGGCGAGCACTACGACTTCGTAGAAGTAATGGCATGCCCGGGAGGATGCGTATGCGGAGCGGGACAGCCTTTCGTCCTCAGAGATGCGAAGGAGCAGAGAGGCAAGGGGCTTTACTCCGCGGACAGAATGTCCAGCATAAAGCGTTCGGAGGAAAACCCACTGATGATGTCACTCTACAGCAGTCTCCTCAAAGGAAAAGTGCATGAGCTTCTGCACGTTGACTATGTAAAATCCGCAAAGGCCGGTGAGAGATAGAATGCTTAATATCAAAATATGCAGCGGAACGTCCTGCTATCTTAAAGGTGCATACAATGTAATACAGCTTTTTCAGCACGAGATAGAAAATCGCTCTCTTCACGAAAAAGTTGAAATTATAGGCTCTTTCTGTCTCGGCAAATGCGAGAACAACGTATCTGTGGAAATTAACGGTCAAATTTACAATGTGGCGCCTGAAACAGCCATAAAGTTTTTTAGAGAAACGGTAATGCCTTTGGTGGAAAAGCAGGCTTAAATATCATAAGCAAAAATTGAAAAGCGCGGGATGCTCTGTCTTCTAGGCAGGCATCCCGCGCTCTTTATTTTCAAAGTTATCTTTCTGAGTAGCCCCTTAAAAAAGAGAACATAACCGATGCCGCAAGAGAGGCCGTCCTATGATCCTCATCAAGGGAAGGCGATACTTCCATAATGTCTATGTAGCGTATCTGCGAAGTGCGCCCCGCTATGTAGGCTATCTTTGTTATCTCGGGAGCTTTGAGCCCGCTAGGGTTGCTTGCGGAAGCTCCTGGCGCTTCCGTGCTCCTCACAGCATCGATATCGAGAGAGAGAGCTATCTTGTGCCCACGTTTGCCGACTATAGTAAGAGATTGGAGGAATGATTCCATAACTCTTTCTGTGACTTCTTTTAATGTGAGTACGGTGCTTCCCTGCTCCCGAAGCCAATTGTAGTAGTAAGGTGAGTTGTACTGCTCCTGTATTCCGAACTCCACAAAAGAGTCGCCCATAAGCGCGCTGTCGGGGAGCTGAGTCAGAGCGCGGTAGAAAGAGGTCCCGCTGTTGATGCCGTTTTCGTCGGTTCTGACATCAAGGTGGGCATCGACATTTACAAGCCCCAGCTCGTCATGCTTCAGTCCCGCTCCTTTTACAAAGCCTGCTACACCTGGGTATGTAAGGTCGTGTCCGCCTCCCAAAACAATGGGAACGGCTCCTTTGGAGACTATGTCCGCAACCGCTTCCTGTGACGCCTCGTGAACCTCGTCAAGAGTCAAGCCGTCTGTGCAGAGATTTCCTGCATCTACGACGCTTATACGATCAAAATCCATCGTAAAGCCCGGGGTCAGCTTGTAAAAGCGCCACCTGATATCATCCGGTGCTTTTGAAGCTCCCGCCCTGCCCTTATTCGCTGTGATCCCCCTGTCCTCTGGGATTCCTATTATTACTACATCGTCGGCCTTTATTTCATCTATTGAAACCCTTGATACAAGTTCTCCGAGCCTGCGGTCTTTTGGGTCATTTCTGCTGTAAAACAGATCGCGCTGTGCTTTGTTAAGAGAATATTTCATAATAACCCTCCGTGTATGCTTAAATGCAATAGAATCCTAGCTTTCATCTTTGATAATGATAACGGTATTTTGTACTATTTAGGTAAAATTATCTTTTTTGTTTTTTTAATTGGATATAACATAAACCCCATGCGGAAAGCATTTAGTATTTTTGTATAGAAAGGCAGTGGTTAGAGTGAAAGAAGTAAAAATGTTTATGTTTGCGGGATGTCCGCATTGCGCCAAGGCTGGAGAGATGGTCAAAAAATTGAAAGAGACCAATATGGATTACGCCTCCGTACCTATAGATGTAATTGACGAAAAACTTAACCCTGCCGAGGCTGATAAGTACGATTACTACTATGTTCCCACCTTCTTTGTCGGCGGCGTAAAGCTCCATGAGGGTGTTCCTACTGAAGAAGCAGTCGAAAACGTGCTTAAGACCGCTTTGGCATAAAAGGAGGCTATAACAATGCGTGACGTTAATTCTCTTGAGATAATGACTCTGGTCGGGAATACGCCTCTCTATAAATTAAAGAGAGATACGGGAGGAGCCGATGTATTTATAAAGCTTGAGGGTAATAACCCGGGGGGCTCGATTAAGGACAGAGCTGCGTGGGGCATGATAAGCAGAGCCCAGAAAGACGGACTTATAAATGACGGCACAGTCATAGTGGAACCCACAAGCGGCAACACTGGCATAGGGCTGGCTCTTTTGGGACATGCACTGGGGCTTAAAGTGATACTGACAATGCCCGAATCCATGTCTGTCGAACGCAGAACAATACTCAAATCCTACGGTGCGGAGCTTGTCCTGACCCCGGCTTCCGAAGGCATGAAAGGTGCTGTAGCTGCCGCTAATTCCATTCTTGCGCGGGAAGGGAACGCGATTATGCTCGATCAGTTCTCAAACCCCGGCAACCCGGCCGCGCATGAGCTTACGACAGGGCCTGAGATAATAAGGCAGCTTCCGGCCGACACCAAACTCGCGGCATTTGTCGCAAGCTTCGGCACAGGCGGTACAATCACCGGCATAGGGAGAGCGCTTAAGAAAGCTTATCCCGATGTTAGAATTATAGCGGCAGAGCCTGCATCAAGTCCGCTTATTACAAAAGGCTTTGCGGGGCCGCATAAGATCCAGGGCATAGGAGCCAACTTCATCCCGTCCGTGCTGGACAGGAGTATTATTTCCGAATATGTGACTGTCGGGGACAGCGATGCCATAGATACGGCGAAAAACCTTGCTTTGGAAGAGGGACTTTTCAGCGGAATTTCAACCGGTGCAAATGTATGGGCCGCAATAGAAACAGCGAAGAACCTGCCGCGCGGCAGTGCTGTAGTAACGGTTCAGCCCGACAGGGGAGATAAGTATCTGAGCGTTTTTTGCTGATATAAGATGAGTGCGGAGCCTCAGAAAGCTCCGCACTCATTCTATAATAATTTTATAGAAATTTTTACTTAAAGGCCTCCGCAGGTGCGGCGGGGAGATTCCCGAGCTTTTCGCGGCTTGATATGACTTTTGCCGCTTCTTTCTCCATCCAAGCGCAAATCCTCTTCGAGAGAGCTTCGTCATGCACAGCGACTATTCTTGCCGCCATAAGGCATCCGTTCTTTGCGCCGTTGAGTCCCATAGATGCTACGGGAACTCCCGGGGGCATCTGCGCCACGGAGAGAAGAGCATCGAGCCCGTCCAAAGCGCCGCCTTTTACGGGAACTCCGATGACCGGCAGAGAGGTGGCGGCAGCCACAACTCCGGGAAGTGCGGCGGAGAGTCCCGCAACCGCTATAATAACTTCAATGCCTCTGGCTTTCGCGTTTTTTGCATAATTTGCGACATCTTCCGGTGTACGGTGTGCCGAGGCTATCGCAACTTCAAACGGAATCATAAGCTCTTCGAGAACGGGAGTCCCTTTTTCGACAACGGGAATGTCGGAGGCAGAACCCATAATGATGCCTATTTTAGCTGTACTCATCACTTAATTACCGCCCTTCAGCGATTTGTCGCCTATATCGTTTCTATGGTGCATTTTGTTGAATTTTATTGTTTCAACTCGTCTGTACGCAAGGTCGCGCGCGCTTTGCAGGTCGTCTGCCATTCCAACAACAGTGAGAACCCTTCCTCCGGCTGTGACAATATTGCAGTCGGAATCTTTTTTTGTCCCTGCATGGTATACAAAAGTGCCGGGAATTTCATTTTCCAAGCCTTTTATAATTTCGCCTGTCTCGTAGCTGTCCGGGTAGCCGCCGGATGCCATGACGACACCGAGAGCAGTGTTGTGCGGTTCCGGCCAAGGGAACTTTTCCAGTTCTCCTTTTGTGCATGCCAGTATCAGTTCTCCGAAATCTCCCGTGAACACGGGAAGGACAACCTGAGTCTCAGGGTCTCCGAGTCTGACATTATATTCAAGCACCGAGAGAGAACCGTCCTCTTTGACCATTATCCCCGCATAAATGACGCCGCAGAAGGGTATGCCTTCCTCTGCAAGTCCATCAACTGTGGGATTCAGAACTTTTTCGGTAACTTCTTTCATAAAGGCTTCGTCAACCCATGGTACGGGTGAATATGCTCCCATTCCGCCGGTGTTGTTGCCCTTGTCTCCGTCGAGAGCGCGTTTGTGGTCCTGGCTTGAGGGCAGCACTCTTATGGTTTTGCCGTCTGTGAGAGCAAGAACGGTCATTTCCTGACCCTTAACGAAATCTTCTATTACGATTGTCTTGCCGGCCTTGCCTAGAGCCATATCGTCAAGCATCATAGAGCATATTGTCACTGCTTCCTCGTATGTGTCGAGGAGAAATGCACCTTTGCCTGCGGCAAGTCCGTCGGCTTTGACAACATAAGGAGCCGAACGCTTGGCAAGAGCCTCTTTGCAGCTCTCCATCGTCGTGCAGCAGTCAAAAGCGGAAGTGGGGATGTTGTGTCTTGCCATAAACATTTTTGAGAAGGCTTTGCTGCCTTCCAGTCTGGCACCCGACTGTCCGGGCCCCATAACCAATATGTTTTCTTCTCTAAGTATGTCCGCAGTGCCAGCTACGAGCGGAGCTTCAGGGCCTACGAATACGAGGTCTATGCCGAGTCTTTTGCACAGAGCAAACATTTCGGCAGGTTTGCAGGGATCGCCTTTATGGCATGACGCAAGTTTTTCTATACCTGGATTTCCCGGGCAGCAGTGAATCTCCGTCACTGCTTTTGATTTTGAAAAAGCGTGAACCACCGCATGTTCGCGTCCGCCGCCGCCGAGTACCATGACCTTCATGGCGTCTCTCCTAGTGCCTGAATGTGCGGCTTCCGCCGACAAACATGCTGATTCCGAGCTCTTCCGCCGTCTTTGCCACTTCGTCGTCACGGATGGAGCCTCCGGGCTGTATTACAGCCACAATACCTCTTGAGTGCGCCAGTCTGATTGTGTCGGGGAAGGGGAAGAACGCGTCTGATGCCAGAACAGAGCCCTTTGCCTTCTCTCCTGCCATTTTCAGAGCGTAATCAGCCGCATCCACTCTGTTTGTGAATCCGCCGCCTATTCCGACAGCGGCTCCGTGTTTGACAAGTACGATGGAGTTGCTCTTTGTTATTGCCGCAGTCTTCCATGCGAATATAAGGTCGTCCCAAAGTTCCGATTTCTCTTCTCCGACCCACTTGCCCTGAGCTTCTACGGGCAGAGGCGGCAGCATATCTTCCTGTACGAGGAAGCCGCAGCGATTGCCCGTTATCTGCAGCTTGGGCGCATAGCCCGGCTTTATTGTGAGAACGCGCAGGTTTGGTTTCTTTTCCTTAAAGTACTCAATGACACCATCGCCGTATGACGGTGCGGCAACTATTTCAAAGAATGTCTCCGTTATCGCTTTTGCAGTGTCCATATCGACGCATCTTGTCATTCCGATGATGCCGCCGAACGCGGATACGGGGTCGCATTCGAGGGCCTTTACAAAGGCATCATGTGCGTTATCACCGTATGCGGTTCCGCAAGGTGTCGTATGTTTTACTATCGTGCAGGCGCAGAGATCTTGGAAAACGGAGCACCCGCGGAGCAGCGTGTCAAGGTCGAGAAGGTTGTTGTATGAAAGTTCCTTGCCCGAATGCTGTTCAAAAGGCGCCTCCTCAAGGGGAGGAAGGAAGAGAGCCGCATGCTGGTGCGGGTTCTCACCGTAGCGCAGATCCTGAACTTTGCGCAGGGGAAGAACTTTGTCCTCGTCAGGTCTGTCCTCGATACCCAGTTCGGAGCAGAGTCCCTTGTATATAGTTGCGTCGTATGAAGATGTTACTTTGAAAGCCTTAAGTGCCAGCTCCTGCTTAAACTCAAGCGTGAGCTCCTCTTTTTTCTCAAGTTCTTCAAGCACGCGCGGATAGTCGGCAATATCCGTTACCACCGCAACATGGTAATAGTTCTTTGCGCCGGCGCGAATGAGGGATACTCCGCCTATGTCTATCTTTTCGATCAAGTGGTCCAAGTCCGCTCCGCTTTTTGCGGTCTCTTCAAAGGGATAGAGCGTGCAGACAACGACGTCTATAAGAGGTATATTGAAATTTTTGCGGTCTTCATCGTCGGATGCCATTCCGCGGCGGGCGAGTATGCCGCCCATTATTGTAGGATGGAGCGTTTTTACTCTGCCTCCGAGTATTGCGGGAAGTCCTGTGAGGTCAACTACTTCTGTGACTTTGACTCCGCCCTCTTCGAGATACTTGGCTGTGCCCGAGCTTGAGACTATTTCGTAGCCGTGAGCCGCCAAACCTTTGGCAAGATCAAGCACGCCGGTTTTATCCCATACGGATATCAGCGCTTTTCTTGTCTCCATAATTAATCTTCCTCCCATTCGGAAATATTTATCGGATGTTCTTCAAAAAATTTTTTAAGAGCCTCTTTGTATATTTTGTGTTCTGTTTTGTGTATACGTGCTTCGAGTGTTTCTATTGTGTCATCGGAAAGAACGGGAACTTCTTCCTGAGCAAGTATGGGTCCGTGGTCAACTTCTTCGTCAACAAGGTGAACAGTAACTCCGGTTACATTCACTTTTGCATTCCATGCGTCTTCTATGCCGTGCGCTCCAGGGAAAGAGGGCAGAAGCGCGGGGTGTATATTTATAATACGTCCCGCAAACTCCTTTACAAATTCGGGAGAGAGAACTCTCATAAAGCCGGCAAGCACAATCCAGTCCGTGTGAGTTTCCTTTATGGCTTTGGCAATTGCGGCTTCGGCGGCCATGCGTCCGTCTCTTTTATAGAAAAAGACTCTTGTCGGAGCTCCGAGCGCATTTGCCGTGTCAAGTCCCTTGGCTGAGATCCTGTCGCTTCCGACAAAAGAAACCTGAGCGGGAAGTTCGCCTGTCAGAGATGCTTTGACAAGAACTTCCATGTTGCTGCCTGTGCCCGATATAAGTATTGCTATGCGCGGGATGTACATGAAGTGACCCTTCCTATTACAGAAGGTCTCTCCCCTGTAAAGGCAAGAGCCTCGGATACTTCTTCCAAGTCATCCTTTGATATGATAAAGACATAGCCGATTCCGAGGTTGAAAACCTTGCGCATCTCTTCCTCTTCTATACCGGCACTTTGAATAAGGTCAAATATTTTGGGTCTTTTCCATGAGGAGAAGTCTATATCTATGTCGAGCCCCTTCGGTATAACTCTTATAACATTACCGTACATTCCGCCGCCGGTGATGTGAGCCATGCCATGTATTTTGCCCGTCTTTACCGCAGCGAGAGCGGGCTTTACATAGAGTCTCGTTGCTCTCATTGCGGATGACGCTATGCTCTCGTCCCATCCTTCGGGAACGGAGTTTAGGTCTGCGTTAAGTCCGTCTTTGCCGAGTGCGCTTCTTACAAGGCTGAATCCGTTGCTGTGGACTCCGGAACTGCTGAGCCCTATTATGATGTCACCCTCTTTTATTGCGCTACCGTCGACTATTTTATCCTCATCGACAATACCGACAGCAAAGCCTGCGAGGTCAAATCCGTCCGATGGGTAGACACCCGGCATTTCGGCCGTCTCTCCGCCCAGAAGGGCGCAGAGGCTCTCGTCGCACGCATCGAGAATGCCTTCGACTATTTCTTTTAAAACTTTTTCGTCAAGTTTTCCGCATGCCGCGTAATCGAGGAAGAATAGCGGCTTTGCTCCGCCTGTGACAAGGTCGTTGACGTTCATAGCAACAAGATCCTGTCCCAGTCCGCGGTAGATTCCGGTCTCCTTCGCAAGTTCGAGCTTTGTTCCCACTCCGTCACAGCAGGCTGCAATGCACTGCCCTCCGCCGATGCGGTAAAGGCCCGCAAAACCGCCCACTCCTCCTACGGAATTCGGGTCTTTAGGACGGGCTTTAAGAAGTCCTTTTATAGTCTCTACCCATGCATCTCCGCCCGATATACTGACGCCTGCTTTTTCATAACTGAGTTTTTCGCTCATAATCATGCCCCCGCTAAGAGTTTTTTTCAGGCAGATATTTGCCCGTAAAACATGCCGTGCAGAGCTGATCCTCGGGAAGTCCTATAGCAGCGGTGAGGTCTTCTTCCGAAAGATAGTAGAGCGAATCAGCATGGACTTTTTTGCACAGCTCATCTAGTGTCATACGCACTGCCGCAAGACTTTCCTCGCTTCTTGTATCTATCCCGTATATACAGGGATGTACAACGGGGGGAGAGGCGATTCTGAGATGAACCTCTGCCGCGCCCGAGTTTCTTATCATGGATATAATACGTTCCGCAGTTGTTCCTCTTACAATGGAGTCGTCCACTATTACGGCTTTTTTGTTCTTAAAAACTTCGGAAATAGGATTGAGCTTTATCTTTACTCCAAGTTCGCGAACTTTTTGTGTAGGCTGAATAAATGTGCGCCCCACGTAGCGATTTCTGACGACGGCCATTTCAAACGGTGTCTTGGATTCCTGAGAGTAGCCTATAGCTGCTATTGTGCCGCTGTCCGGCATGCCTGCGACAAGGTCCGCATCTGTGCACGGAGATTTTTTTGCAAGCCTTTTACCCATCTCTTTGCGTGCCTCGTAGACGGAGCGTCCGTCTATAATACTGTCGGGGCGCGCCGTGTAGACGTACTCGAAGGAGCATCTCATACAGCGCCCGCATTCGTTTTTCTCATGTATTCTGAGGCTTCTCGGCCCCTTTTCATCTATTATCATAATTTCACCGGGCTCTATGTCGCGTACGAGCTCTGCTCCGACTATGTCAAGAGCGCAGGACTCCGATGCCACATAATACGTTCCCGCTCTCCTTCCGAGAACGAGAGGTTTAAAGCCCCACGGGTCGCGTGCCGCTACGAGGGAATTTTCAAATAGAACCATTATCGCGCTCGATCCGTCTATCTTCCTCATTGCGTCTACGAATGCGTCCAAGGGCTGCATGTGCGATTTCTGTGCCATGAGGTGGAGGACAGCTTCCGAATCCGTAGTTGAATGGAAAATAGAACCGCGCTGCTCAAGCTGCTTTGTAAGTTCCTTTAGATTTGTTATGCATCCGTCATGGGCTATTGCGACAGGCCCTCTTGCGTAGTTGGCCCCTATGGGCAGAATATTCTGAGGCTGGGAGTGGTCGATAGGACTGTAACGGACATGCCCTATTGCGCACTGAGCGTCCTCTCCCGCAAGCTTCTGCTGGTCTATCGCGTTGTGAAGCAGTCCCATTCCCTTAGCCGCAGCTACGCGCCCTTTGTCGGCCCAGGCTATTCCCGCCGATTCCTGTCCTCTGTGCTGGAGAGCGTAGAGCCCGAGATATACTTCCTCGAGCACCTTCTCTCCCGATGTACTGTAAGCTCCGAAGATACCGCTCATATTATATTACGCTGATATTCTCTTCCAGATCTCTTCGTATGCTGCAAGAACGTTGCCGAGATCCTTGCGGAAACGGTCCTTGTCAAGACGGTCGCCTGTCGAACTGTCCCAGAAGCGGCATGTGTCGGGGGAGACTTCGTCCGCAAGCATAAGATTGCCTTTTGAATCCTTGCCGAACTCCAGCTTGAAGTCTACAAGTGTTACGCCGCGTACGGCAAAAAACTCTTTCAGAAGCTCGTCGACACGTATTGCTATGCTCTTAATTTTTGCTACTTCTTCTTCTGTTGCCCATCCGAGGAGAATGGCGTGGTCGTCATTGATGAGGGGATCTCCGAGAGCGTCGTCTTTGTAACTGAACTCAATCATGGGACGTGCAAGAACCATTCCCTCTTTGACTCCGAGACGCTTGCAGAGCGAGCCTGTTGTGATGTTGCGCACTATAACCTCAAGAGGGACTATTGATACGCGCTTTACAATCTGGTGAACATCGTCAACCTGCTTTACAAAGTGAGACTCAACGCCCTTTGAGGCAAGAAACTCGAAAAGTTTTGAGCTTATTTTGTTGTTGAGCTGACCTTTGCCGCTCATCGTGGCTTTTTTCTCTCCGTTGAAAGCGGTGAAGCTGTCCTTGTATTCAACGATAACGAGTTCGGGGTCTTCTGTTGTATAGAGCCTTTTTGCTTTTCCTTCATAGATAAAATCTTTTTTTGTAAGTTCCATTTGTCGTATCCTCCAAAGTTTGAAATATTATCGTAAGATAAAAATTTTATACTTCCAGTAAATTGTCAAAATCTTCGTTTTCAAGGTACTTGCCGTCAAAACATGCGGTGCACAGCTCTTCCTGAGGAAGCCCTATCGCTTCTGCGAGTTCCGCGCAGGTGATGTATGTCAGTGAGTCCGCGCCTATTTTTTTCGACAGAGACTCTATATCCATGTGAGCCGCCACAAGTTCGTCCGAACTTGGAGTATCTATTCCATAGTAGCATGGGAACACGACGGGAGGGCTTGCTATTCTCATGTGCACTTTTTCCGCTCCGCTCTCCCTTATCATAGAGACGATGCGTCCCGCTGTCGTGCCTCTCACGAGAGAATCATCTACAACTACCGCCTCTTTGCCTTTGAATATTTCGGGCTGAGGGTTAAGTTTTATTTTAACTCCGGCATCTCTGACTCTTTGTGTGGGCTGTATAAAGGTGCGCCCCACATATCTGTTTCTTACGACTCCGGACTCAAAAGGCATGTGCGATTTTTCCGCAAGACCGAGAGCGGCAATTGTTCCGCTGTCGGGCATGCCTGTAACTACTGCATTTTCGGGGGGTGTTCCCTTGTCCAGCTTGGCACCAAGCTCTTTTCTGGCGCGGTACACGGATCGTCCGTCTATAACGCTGTCGGGGCGTGCAAAGTACACGTATTCGAAAGCGCAGTGGCAGTGTCTTTGAGTTTGGATCGGCATCTTGCGCGAGATTATGCCTCTGTTGTCTATTACCAGAATCTCGCCTGGCTCGACATCTCTGACCAGTTCTGCACCCAATATGTCAAGGGCGCAAGATTCGGATGCGACATAGATATTGTCGTCTTTCTGTCCTATTACAAGAGGCCTGTATCCCCACGGGTCTCGTGCTGCGACAAGACAGTTGTCAAAGAGGACGGCCAAACTGTAAGCCCCCTGGATTT
Source organism: uncultured Synergistaceae bacterium (assembly GCA_964577295.1). Lineage (GTDB taxonomy): Bacteria > Synergistota > Synergistia > Synergistales > Synergistaceae > CAZNYN01. The sequence continues at coordinate 34,410 of CAZNYN010000004.1, forward strand.
TTGAAAGAGCGTTTTCCAAGGCTTCAAGCTGGACAACTCCGGGTTGGTGAGCCATAAGCTGCAAAATCGTCTCTGTGTCGCAAGATGAGTGAAATATAGCGCCCCTGTTTTCGAGATATCCCGATAGTCCGTGCGCATTTGTCAAGTTTCCGTTGTGGGCTATTGCGACAGGTCCCTGCGCGTAGTTTGCTCCGAGAGGCTGTGAGTTCTCAATCCTCTCTCCTCCCGATGTCGCATAGCGCACATGTCCGACAGCGGTTCTTGCGTCAATGGACGAGAGCTCCTTTTGGTCTAGAGCTTCATGGACAAGGCCCAGCCCCTTCTTTATATGTACGGAGCCGTCGCTTATCCATGCCACTCCCGCAGAGAGCTGACCTCTGTGCTGAAGCGCATAGAGCCCGAGATAAACATCCTCAAGAACGGGTTTCCCGCTTTGACTGTATGCTCCAAATACTCCGCACATTAATTATTTATCTCCCAGAAATGTCATACTGATATCTGCAATGCCGACTTCAAAGATATTCTCCCAAGAGAATGTATCTCCTTCGGCGTTTCCAATCTTTGTGCATGGGAAGCCTTCCCAAATTTTTTCAAATTCGGCTGTTTTATCGGCAGGTACGGAGTATATTGCGCGAGCTCCGCCTTCCGAGAAGAGAAGCGTCTCGACAGAGCTTTCCGTTTTTACGGAAATCTTCATGCCGATCTGCGATGCCGCGGCCTCGTTGGCAAGAGCGACGGCAAGACCGCCTCCCGCAACAACTCTTCCTGAGTCGGCACAGTGAGAGTAAGCTGTCTTTATTGCTCTTTCACGGAAAAGAAGCTCGTCTTCGCGGTTGGGCTCAACCGTTTTGCCGAGGGGTTTACCGTCTTTAATGTACTGATATCTGGAAGCTCCGAGGGAACCTTCTGCCTTTCCCACAAGGTATATCGTGTCACCGGACTTTGTTGTGCCCGAATTCTGCATATTGTCTCTGTCGACAATGAGACCTGCCGTTACGACAAGAGGTGTCGGATATATGCGTCCTGCCGCAGTTTCGTTGTAGAGACTGACATTTCCCGATACAACGGGGCAGTCCAGCTCGCGGCATGTGTCGGCAAGACCTTTTATGCTCTGTTCAAGTTCGAAGAACTTCTCGGGATCTTCCGGTGAGGCGAAGTTCAGACAGTTTGTCATGCCGAGAGCCTCCGCTCCGGTAAGCCAAAGTCCGCGCAGGGAGAGAGCCATGGCTTCGCTTGCTCCCATGTAGGGATCTGTGTGGCATTTCAGCGGTTCTGCTTCCATCGTAAGTACGCAGACGCGCTTTGTATCGGGCACTTCGACCGCCGATACCGGGCTGCCGGGGCCAACTATAGTATGGAGCTGTACCATGGAATCATACTGCTCCCAGATTTCATGCTTGCTATGTCCGTTTGCACAGCCTATAAGGGCAAGAAGATCTTCCGCCGGGTTTTCTGTCTTTAAAGATGAATAGTCTACTGCAGAGCGTTCTGCCATGTCGGACGGAACCTTTGAAGGCCAGAATACCTCGGGAGTGTCTCCGAGAATGCCTATGGGAAGGTCTGCTATAAGTTCCTCTCCGTTGTAGACCTTATAGCGGTGGCTGTCTGTTATTGTGCCAACTATGGCGCAGTCGAGGTCATAATGCTTTGCGAGAGCGAATACATCGTCAAGGCGTTCCTGCTCAACGATGAGAAGCATGCGCTCCTGAGACTCGGAGAGGAAAATTTCCCAAGGCGCCATTCCCTTCTCGCGAAGAGGAATCTGCTGTACCTGAATGTCTATTCCGCAGCCGCTCTTGTGAGCTATCTCGCTTGATGATGAGAGGATTCCCGCCGCTCCCATGTCCTGCATTGATGCGATGAGATCCTTCTGGAGAAGGTCAAGACAGCATTCAATCAAAAGTTTTTCCTCAAAAGGGTCGCCTATCTGAATCTGGGGCTTGCTCGCTTTTGAATCTTCGTCAAGTTCGCGCGAAGCGAAAGACGCACCGGCTATTCCGTCACGTCCCGTTTTTGAGCCGAGAAGAACCGCAAAATCTCCTGCTTTTGCCGTCTGGGAACTAGCCATCTTGTCAAGGCGGACAAATCCAGCACTGAAAGCATTGACGAGAGGGTTATCCGTGTAGCAAGGAGCGTAAAAAGTTTTGCCTCCTACGATGGGAACTCCGACAGCGTTTCCGTAGGCGCCTATTCCTTCGACGATACCTTTTGCAAGGTTCTGTGTCTTTCTAAGTTCGGGATCTCCGAAGAAAAGTCCGTCCATGGAAACAGAAGGACGCGCTCCCATTGCGATAATGTCTCTTATAATTCCGCCTACACCCGTTGCCGCACCTTGGAACGGGGCGACTGCTGACGGGTGGTTGTGGCTTTCAACTTTGAAAGCAAAGCCCCAGCCTTCGCCCATATCGACGACACCCGCGTTTTCCCCCTGTCCCTGAAGGACATACTTGCCCTTGGAGGGATATGTTTTAAGCAGGGGACGAGTTGATTTATAACTGCAGTGTTCGGACCACATAACTCCTATAAGCTCAAGCTCAAGGTCATTAGGCTCGCGTCCGAGAAGTTCTATAATGCGGCTGTACTCTGACTCGGTGAGTCCTACTTCGCGAAAACCCATTAGAATCCACCTCTTTCGGCAAATGCTTTTGCTATTGACTTCCAAAATGAAGCGCCGTCTGATCCGCCGCAAAGATGGCTGACAGTAGCGCGTTCGGGGTGGGGCATAAGTCCCAGTATATTGCCCTGCTTATTGCGTATTCCGGCTATGCCGTTGAGAGCTCCGTTAGGCGCATACTCGGCGCCCGCTTCTCCCGTGATTGGGTCTGCGTAGCGCAGAACGACAAGTCCGTCGTCCTCAAGAGCTTTAAGTTCGTCCTGGGGAAGAAAATAGAGCCCCTCATGGTGAGCGATGGGGAACTGCAAAATATCTCCCTTGTCATAAGCGGATGTAAACATATTGTCAGTCTCTTCAACTCTCACATAACATTTGCGGCAGATAAAAGTCAAAGAAGTATTGGGAAGAAGTGCGCCGGGCAGCAGGTGAGCTTCCGTGAGCACCTGGAATCCGTTGCATATACCGAGCAGCATGCGTCCCGATTCGGCATGCTTTCTGACGGCCTTCATTATAGGAGAGCGCGCTGCCATTGCCCCAGAACGGAGATAGTCTCCGTATGAGAAGCCTCCGGGCAAAATCACAAGGTCCGGCGTTCCGGGAAAATCTGTCTCCTCATGCCAGACCATATCAACTTTTGTGTTAAGAGTTTCTGCAACAGCTCTCTGGACGTCTCTGTCGCAGTTGCTTCCGGGAAAAACTACTACGCTTGTCTTCATTTGCCTGATGCCTCTATTGAAACGGCATAAGTCTCTATGAGTTCGTTTGCGAGAAGATCCTGGCACATGGACTCTACCGATTTTTTAGCTTCCTCCGCGCTTGTGGATTCCATGTTTATCCTTACTATTCTTCCGACACGGACTTCGTTAAGTCCTGTGTAGCCAAGGTGTGTAAGTGTTTTCTCAACGGCCTTTCCCTGTGTGTCGAGAACTCCTTCGCGCGGTGTTATAACAACTTCAGCCTTAAAAATCATATAGACTGCCTCCTCAAGATTTGTGTTTGTTGGGTGCGGTGTAATTGTCCACCGTGATGTTTATAATATATCTCTCTATATAATAAATGTCAATGAAAAAAAGGTGTTTTTTGGTTGCAGAGCGTGGATGTTACCCAATTCAGAATGTATTTCGAATGAAGTTAAATTGTGAATAAAATTTTACTATATAGACAAAAAAACAATATAAGTTTACTTATAAGAGGTGAAATTATTGCCTAATTGTGCTTATTGTAGTGAATGTTTGAAAACAACTAAACATATGATGAATTTAGGTCAATTTTAACTCAATAATATCAATTGACATAAATTCTGATATATCTCATAATATGGCTGTCACTGAGTTTAAAATATCAGTGCAAAAATTTAGCAGGGGGTAGATGTATAATGCGATTAACAAGAAGATTAGGGATTTTTGCTATGCTGGCACTATGTGCAATGACAGTATCAAGTACTGCTCTTGCCGCTGACAAAGTTATCAAAATCGGAGTCCTATTCCCTCTCACAGGTCCCGCCGCAGTATCGGGGCAGAACTGCGTCAATTCCGTACTTGCCGCCGCTGATGTGATTAATAAGAAAAACACCGATATTAATGCGCCGCTCGCAGCTCAGGAAGGCATTCTCGGCGGTTATAAGATTGAAATAGTCAAAGCCGACCACCAGGGCAAGCCCGATGTTGCAAAATCCGAAGCCGAACGTCTCTACAACCAGGAAAAAGTTTTTGCCGTAATCGGATGCTACAACAGCTCCGCCACAAAGCCCGCAAGCGCAGTTGCCGAACGTGCGAAGAAGATTTTCATGTGCGGCTGCTCGAGCTCGGCTGCTCTCACAGAGCGCGGATATAAATACTTCTTCCGCCATGCTCCGACGGACGCTATTGAGTCAAAGGAATTTGTCGAATATATTGAATATCTCAATAAAGAGCATAAAGCCGGAATAAAGACCCTTGGCGTAATATATGAGAATACAGAGTTTGGAAAGCATGCAGCGGAAGAAGCTCATAAGGCCGCGAAGGCAGCAGGGCTCAAACTCGTAGCCGATGTTCCCTTCAACAACGGAGCAACAAACCTCAACAGCGAAGTTCAGACACTCAAGGCTGCCAATCCCGACGCCGTTTTCGGCGCGGCTCTCGGCGGAGACTACTCACTGTGGGTTCGCACAATGAAGCAGGTAAACTGGCTTCCGAAGATAGCTCTCAACTACTGCACAGGCTACCAGAACCCCGCAGTACAGAAAGAACTTGCCGGAGACGGAGACCACTTTATGGGCGGTATGGGCTACTCACCGGAACTTGCAGCTAAGTTTATGCCCGAAGCGATAAAGATTGAAAAGAAATTCTACACACCGAGAAGCAAGCAGCCGTTTGACAGCGACTCGATACAGGAAGCAGTCATGCTCACAGTTCTGGCACAGGCTATAGAAAAAGCCGGCGCTCTTGACACAGAAAAAGTCGCAAAGATTCTTCGTACAGAAACCTTCCCGTCAGCCATGTCACTGAGCGGAAGCGTAAAGTTCGGCCCTGACGGACAGAATGTTAAGGCTCTCAGCGTTATTACTCAGATTAAAGACCAGAAGTACGGAACAGTATTCCCCCTCAAGTTTAACGACACGAAACCCGTTCTTCCCATGACACCGTGGGACAAACGCAAGTAACAATATTCTTACAACAGTTTCCTTTAACGTAAGTAAAGAATGCGGGGCTGCACTTGGGCCCCGCAGTTTTTAAAGGAGGTTTTTGCTTGAGTAATTTTCTGCAGGTCTTAATCGACGGAATATTAAGCGGGCTTCTCTATGCTCTCGTCGCTGTGGGGCTGAGCATGATATGGGGCGTAATGGATGTTATTAATTTTGCTCACGGTGAATTCCTCATGGTTGCAATGTACATTTGTTACTGGCTGGGATTCATATTGGGCGTAGATCCGCTCTTTTCCTGGGCGGCTTCGGGAATATTTTTGTTCCTTCTCGGATGCTTTACCTATAAGGTCATAATCAAAAACAGTCTCGGAAAAGCGGCAATGGCGCCGCTGCTTGCAACATTCGGACTATCCATGCTCTTGAAAAATTTCTGTATGAACCGTTTCACACCGAACTTTCGCCTTCTCTCCGGCACAATTATGGAAGGCAAGACCTTTACCGTAGGCGGAGCCGTGGTATCCCTGCCGCAGTTTGTAACGGCTATCTTTGCTCTTGCAGTAGTCGCAGTTGTCTATTGGCTTATCAAAAAGACGAGGCTGGGCTGGGCAATTCAGGCGACTTCGATGGATAAGGAAGCAGCCGAACTTATGGGGATAGACACAGAGAAAATATATCTTCTGGTCTTTGGTCTGGGCGGCGCGTGCGTCGGTATTGCCGGCGGGCTTATGACCTCCTATCTTGCCGTGCACCCCGAGGTTGGAGGCTTATTCAGCTTAATAGCCTTTGTCGTTGTGGCTTTGGGTGGTTTTGGAAGTATCCCCGGAGCTCTTCTGGCAGCTCTGCTCATAGGTCTTGTGGAATCATTCGCCGGTTTCTATATAGCCGCAGTTGTAAAGTACGTAGCAGTCTTTGCAATATACCTTATCGTAATACTTATCAGACCTAAGGGTCTGTTTGGATGGTGATCGCCATGACTATGAAAAAAGGAGATAAGCTCTGGTACCTGTTTATTGCCGCGGCTTTCGCTCTTCCGTTTATTCCCGGAGTGATAGGAGGATCCTTCTTCGGACATGTAGCCACAATGATACTTTTATATGCTTCGATGGCTCAGTCCTGGAATATCATAAGCGGATACTGCGGACAGACTTCTTTCGGTCACTCTGTATTCTTCGGAATAGGCGCTTACGGCGCGGCTCTTGCCGTTGTGAATTACGGCAGCCTGCCTTGGTACGGCGCTCCCGCGGGAATGTTTGCCGCTGCTGCGGTATCGGTAATGATAAGTTACCCGTGCTTTAAGCTGAAAGGGCACTACTTTGCCATAGCAACATTTGCGATTGTTGAGATATTCAACAGATTGTTTATGATATGGGACACGATAGGCGGAGCTTTGGGGCTTGACTATCCCATTCTTCCCGACGGATGGCTGAACTTTTCATGGTCGGATTCAAAGAACGGCTACTATCTCGGAGCTCTCGGCATTTTCCTGCTGGTATTCGGAATAGTAAGATGGATAGAGCACAACAGGCTGGGATATTATTTGCGCGCAGTGCGTGAGGGGCAGGAGACAGCCGAGTCCCTCGGAGTAAACAGTGCGGTGGTAAAACTTACCGCTATGGCACTTTCCGCTGCTTTGGCGGCTCTCTGCGGCTCTTTCTTTGCTCAGTACAACTATCGCGTCGACCCTCCGATGGTTATGTCTCTCGATATGTCCATGAAATTTGTTTTAATTACAATTCTGGGCGGAGTTGGGACATTCTGGGGGCCCTTCCTCGGTGCGCTGGTGCTGATACCTCTTCAGGAATATACCCGCGCATACCTCTCAAACCTCGGTGCGGGCGTCGACCTTATAATATTCGGACTGATAATCATCATAGTTATGATTAAACAGCCGCTCGGTATTATGGGAATCATCCGCAGCTTCAAAAAAGACAAAAAATCAGCGGAGGAGGTGGAGTAGCCATGGCTCTGCTCGAAGTAAAAAATCTCACGATGAAATTCGGCTCTCTGCTTGCAAACAGCGAGGTCTCCTTCAATGTCGAACAAGGTACCATAGCAGGTCTGATAGGGCCGAACGGAGCTGGCAAGACAACCCTCTTTAACTGTGTTGCCGGGCTTTACAAGCCGTCGGCAGGACAGGTTCTCTTCGATGGTGCTGACGTGACGGGGCTTCCTTCGTACAAGATGGCTAAAGCGGGAGTGGCCAGAACATTTCAGGTTGTCCGGCCTCTCAAGGAAATGACTGTCTTTGAAAATATTCTTGTCGGAGCTTATATGCGTCACAGCGACAGCGCTAAAGCTTACGATATAGCGAAAAGGTGTGCGAAGCTCTGCTTTCTCGAAGAGCATAAGGACAGGCTTGCAGGCGGGCTTACAATAGGAAACAAAAAACGCCTCGAAGTAGCCAGAGCTCTTGCCACAGAGCCAAAACTTCTGCTGCTTGACGAAGCTGTCGCCGGCCTTACTTCGACCGAGGTAAAGGAGATGGTCGATGTCATTGTGAGCCTTAAAAACGAAGGAATAACGATATTAATGGTTGAGCACATAATGGAAGCTATAATGCCGATCGCAGATAAAATAGTGGTGCTTGCGGGAGGCAGGAAAATAGCGGAGGATGTGCCTTCTTCCATAGTTCATGATCAAACCGTCATAACTGCCTACTTTGGCGAAAAATTTGCAAAACGCCTGAATGAGGCTAAGGGGGAATAACAATGGCAATGCTTGAAGTCAGAGATATTCACTGCGCTTATGACGGAGTTCCCGTTGTTCACGGAGTATCCATAGATGTGGCGGAGGGCGAAATTGTCGCTATTCTCGGAGCGAACGGAGCGGGAAAGTCCACAACCATGAGGACAATTTCCGGGCTCATGCACCCTACGAGCGGATCTGTCAAATTTATGGGAGACGATATCACAAATCTTTCGGCATCTCACACCGTCAAAAAGGGGCTGTGCTACGTTCCCGAAGGACGCCACCTCTTTTCAAAGCTTACTGTCCGCGAGAATCTTGAGCTTGGGGCTTTCGCCGTGCAGGACAGGCGGGTAATCGACGAGAGACTTGAAGAGATGTACGAGCTCTTCCCTATTCTGAAGGACAGAACAAACCAGACTGCGGAGACAATGAGCGGCGGCGAGCAGCAGATGTGCGCCATAGCCAGAGGTCTGATGTCGAAGCCTAAATTAATAATGCTGGATGAACTTTCGCTGGGACTTCAGCCCAGTCTTGTCGAGAAAGTTTTCGAAACTGTACTTGAGATAAAAAGGCGCGGAGTAACTATACTTCTCGTGGAGCAGATGGTGCAGGAAGCTCTTGAAATATCGGACAGGGGATATGTTGTCCAAACCGGTACGATAGTACATTCCGGCACGGCTCTTGAACTGCTTAATTCGGACGAGGTGCGCAAAGCGTATATGGGAATGTAGTCTTTTAAAGGCGAGATTTTCAAAAATCGGTGCTGTCATATGTTTTTGCCCTTGCGTATTTTTGTACAAGTGTTAAAATTCTAATATAGAGATGAGTTGAAAGGTAATTCTGACGGCGAATTTCTATAAACAGAAAGAAAAAAAATAAATAATCGTGCTGAATCGACGATGATTAGTTCGGAGTCAGAAGGCGTCCATATTACGGGATAACCTCTCCTAATGTTGTCTTACACCCTTCTGCTTATTCAGCCGAAGGGTTTTATTTTTATTAGGGGATGTGGAAAAATGAACAACAGAGAGCGTATTGATTTGCTTGAAAAAAACGGAATTTTACCTGAGGATGAGCTTCTTTCTCTGATATCCGCATATACGGATGAGGACAGACTATATGCGGCAGAGAGGGCGCGTTTTGTCTCAGTAGCTGTTTTTGGGAAAAAGATTTATTTCAGAGGTCTTATAGAGCTTACAAATTATTGCAGAAATGATTGTTACTACTGCGGCATAAGAAAAAGCAACAAATGTGTTACACGATACCGCCTTTCGGAAAGTGAAGTAATGGAGTGCTGTGAATATGGCTATTCCATAGGATTTAGGACTTTTGTCCTCCAAGGCGGGGAGGATATGTACTTTACCGATGATATGCTTGTTAAAATGATAACTGATATAAAAGCAAAGTTTCCGGATTGCGCTTTGACACTTTCTCTGGGCGAAAAGGATAAGGAGTCTTATGAGAAATATTTCCGCGCCGGCGCGGACAGATATCTGCTTCGCCACGAAACGGCAACAGAGGCTCATTACGCAAAGCTGCACCCTGCAGAACTGAGCCTTTCCCACAGGCTGGGCTGTCTTGCCGATCTTAAAGAGATAGGTTTTCAGACAGGCTGCGGCATTATGGTAGGTTCTCCTTTTCAGACAAGAGAGGACATAGTTCGCGACCTTATCTATATGAAGGGACTCAAGCCCGAGATGATAGGGATGGGCCCATTTATTCCGCATAAGGACACTCCTTTCAGAGATTACAAAGCCGGAACTTCGGAAGATACTCTCTTTCTTCTGAGCATAGTCAGGCTGATGCATCCCAATGCTCTGATACCGGCTACAACCGCTTTGGGAACTGTAAAGTGCGACGGACGGGAGCAGGGCATACTCGCCGGAGCAAATGTTGTCATGCCAAACATATCCCCTTCGGATTTGCGCAAAAATTATTTGCTTTACGACAACAAAATCGGAACATCCGACGATGCTTCCGAAAGCGTGGCAAGAATGACCAAGTGTGTGAACGACATAGGCTATGAAGTTGTGGTGGACAGAGGAGACTATAAAGAGGGGGGTATTGCGTGATGATTAAGATTGCTGTGTATGGCAAGGGCGGCATCGGCAAATCAACTACTGTTTCTAACTTATCTGTGGCATTTGCCGAAAAGGGGCTTAAAGTGATGCAGATAGGGTGTGACCCAAAAGCTGATTCTACGATAAACCTTCACGGAGGTTTGTATATCCCTACAGTGTTGAGCCTTATCAAGACGAAGGGATCATTCCTGACGCTTGAGGATATGGTTACCGAAGGCTATAAAGGAGTTCTCTGTGTCGAGGCGGGCGGCCCTACTCCCGGGCTGGGCTGTGCCGGACGAGGAATTATAGCCGCAATGGAAAAACTCAAAGAGAAGAGAGCTTTTGAAATATATAAGCCGGATGCGGTCATATACGATGTCCTCGGCGATGTCGTGTGCGGAGGTTTTGCAATGCCTATACGCGAAGGCTATGCCGAAAAAGTTTTTGTAATAACTTCGGGCGAGAACATGGCCATTCACGCGGCGGCAAATATTGCCGAGGCTGTCAGAAATTTTGAATCACGCGGCTATGCCACTCTCGGCGGCATCATTTTAAACAGAAGAAATGTAAAAAACGAAGAGGAGAAGGTTCTTGAACTTGCGGAGGATTTAAAATCCAAAATAACGGGATATCTTGACTTCAGTACGGATGTGCAGGATGCCGACGAGCTTAGAAAGACTGTTTTGGAAGCCTTTCCTCAGAGCAAAGCTGCGGAGATGTACAGAGTTTTGGCAGATAACGTGCTTGCTGTCTGCGGAGTAAGATTATGATAAATCCGCGGGAAGGCGACATGAGCGGAGCTTCTGTGTCTATGAGTGATGCCTCTTTTCCCTCTCCGCACAAAAGCGGGCTGGAATACGGAACTCCTGCCAGAGGTGTGTGGAATATAGTACATACTGGAATGCTGATACCTGAAAGCCATCAGATATTCGTATGCGCTCAGGGGTGTCTGAGGGGAGTTGTCCTCACCGCAGCCGAGATGAATGCGTCAGACAGATTTTCCACAATAGCTGTATGTGAGAATAATGTTCTGGAGGGCGACATGGAGGCTCTCATAATTGACGGCACGGAGGACATATTAAATAAACTTCCCAAAATGCCGAAAGCAGTTCTCATATTCACAAGCTGCATACATAAATTTATGGCTTGTGACCTTGATTTTGTCTATTCAAAGCTCAGAGAAAAATTTCCCGGTGTGGACTTCACAGATTGCTACATGACTCCGATAATGAGAAAAACATGGATATCTCCCGACAGCAAGATGAGAAGCCAGTTGTACTCACTTTTGAAACCTGCCGCAAAAGACAAAAAAATCGTAAATATAATAGGAAACAACTATCCTACTTATGAAAGCTCCGATTTCATCACGATGCTTAGAGGCGGAAATTATACTATAAGAGATATATGCGGATGCAAAAGCTACTCGGAATATCAAAAAATGGCTCAAGCCTCGACAAACATAGTTTACACCCCAGCAGCACGTCCTGCTGCCGAAGCTCTTAAAGAACGCCTCGGACAGGATTACATATATATCCCTTTGAGCTATGGCAGCGGTGAAATTATTGACAGTTTGAAGCTTATGGCGGAGACATTCTCTCTTCGTCTGTCCGACATAGAAAATATGAAAGCTAAAGCGGAGGAAAGCATGGCTGAAACAGCGTCACTGCTTAAAGATACTCCCGTGGCAATAGACTATACCGCTACGTCAAGGCCTCTAGGCCTTGCAAGGCTTCTATTAAGTTATGGAATAAAAGTCCGCTCCGTCTATGCCGATGTATTTATACAGGAAGAAAAGGAAGACTTTGATTGGCTGAAGAAAAATCACGGCACTCTCAAGCTCTATGCGACTCTCCACCCCAAAATGGGCATGATATCGCGCACAGAGGCTCTTGAGGAAGGCGGCATCATGCTTGCTATAGGACAGAAAGCGGCGTACTTTACAGGCACAAGCCATTTTGTAAATATTTTGGAGGGCGGAGGCCTTTACGGGTTTGACGGAATATGCAAAATATCCGAGATGATTCGTGACGCTTATCTGAATGAAAAGGATACAAAAGCAATAATTCAGGTTAAGGGATGGGGGTGCTGTTCTTGAGACAAACAGCAAGTATTCTCTCTACATACGCGGCTGATGTCTCCGGCGTATGTTCCGCGCTTTACGAAATGGGCGGCATGACTGTCATGCATGACGCGTCGGGCTGTAACTCCACTTATAACACGCACGATGAGCCGCGCTGGTATGACATGCCCTCTATGGTCTACATCTCGGCTCTTTCCGAAACAGAAGCTATGCTTGGGGACGAGAGCAAAATTATAGACGACATTTCAGAAGCGGCCTTGGAGCTTAAACCGAGGTTTATAGCGATTGCGGGCACTCCGATTCCTATGATGATGGGAACAGATTTCACCGGTATGGCCAAAGATATCGAGCAAAGAACAGGCATACCTGCTTTGGGTTTCGCAACCAACGGGATGCATTCATACTTATTGGGCGCGGGAGCGGCTTTCAAGTCTGCGGCGGAAAGATTCTGCCTCCGCAGTGTCAGAGCGAAGCCTCTTTCAAAAAGTCCCGTTATAAACCTTCTCGGGGCGACTCCTTTGGATTTTTCCGTCACAGGCGGGATTCAGGCTATAAAAAAATTCTTTGAGGACGAAGGCTTTACGGTGCAAAGCACATGGGCCATGAACAGCTCGTGGGAGGATATGACTAATGCCGGAGCTGCTCATGTGAATATCGTGCTTTCGGCCTGCGCTCTGCCTCTCGCCGAAGTTCTAAAGTCTATTTACGGAACCCCCTATGTGGCCGGACTTCCTTACGGCAGAGGTTTTTCTTCAGCCTTGGCGGAGAAAGTAAGGAAAGCAGCTTCCGGATGCTATGAAGAAATGTCAGCCCCTCTATCTTCCTGCAACGGTGAAAAACCGATATACATAATAGGTGAGGCTGTTGCTTCCTCTTCAATAAAGAACGGACTGCAATATGATTACGGCATTAAGAATGTTCATGTGATATCAGCCTTGGAGAACGGCTCATCCGTTCTCGATAAATCAGATTTTGAACTGTCCGAGGAGGATGACATATTTAAAATTCTTGCAGGAGGAGGCACTGTTATTGCTGACCCGCTATACAAACCTGCGGCGGAAAGAGGCGGCGCAGAGTTTATAGCTTTGCCTCACGAAGGTTATTCGGGAAGAATCTTCCGCAGTGATATTCCCATTTTAGCGGGAGATTCATTTAATAAATGGATAGAAGGGAAGCTGGAGCTATGAAAAAGACATCAACACTCATAATTTTGTTGGTATTCGTTGTGACAGGGCTGTTTCTGTTCAAAGATTCTTTCGGGAAAAAAGAGGACACGGCAAAGCTTCCTCCGTCTGAAACCATTACAATAGTCGATAATCTTGACAATAAAGTTACAATGCCTAAGAAAATGGATAGAATAGCTGTAGCCGGAATCTTTCCGTTCCCGTCCATATTGAGCGTGTTCCTTGGCTCTGCGGAAAAAATTGTCGGTATGCCTCCTGCCTCGATGAGCGCGGCAAAGGCAGGGCTGCTTGCGGAACTCTTCCCGGAAATATTAAAGGCCGATACATCTTTTACTTCCGGCGAAGATCTCAACATAGAAGAGCTTATCAAGCTGAAGCCTGATGTAGTATTCTACTCTTCGGGCAACGGAGAGTGGACAAAAATGTTTGCCGGTGCAGGAATTCCCGCTGTGGCTATTTCACCGCGCAAGTGGGACTATGATGTGCTGGAAACTTATGATAAGTGGATAGAGCTTTTAAGCGAGATGTTCCCAGAGAGCGCAAAAGCGAAGCAAGTATCTGCGTACAGCAAGGAGACCTATGACAAGATACAGAACAGAGTTAAAAATCTCAAAGAGAGCGAGAGAAAAAAAGTTCTCTTCCTCTTCCAATATGACGACCAGAAAATCGTAACATCAGGCAAACACTTCTTTGGGCAGTATTGGTGCGATGCCGTGGGAGCAAAGAATGCGGCTGAGGAGATAACTGTCGACAACGCCAACGCCAAGATAACGATGGAGCAGATATACAACTGGAATCCAGACGTTGTCTTCATCACAAACTTCACCCCGGCCATGCCGGATGACATCTACAGCGGCAAAATCGGCGGGCGGAGCTGGAATAATGTCAAAGCAGCAAAAACCGGAGATGTCTACAAAATGCCGCTAGGCTCCTACAGAAGCTACACGCCCGGTGCTGATACGCCCGTAACCCTGCTTTGGCTTGCTCAGAAGGTATATCCCGAACTTTTTAAAGATATAAATATAGAAAAAGAGGTAAAGGATTATTACAGCAAGCTTTACGGAATAGAGCTGACAGAGGAGCAGATAAAACGCATGTACAGTCCTGGTGCTAAGGCTGCCGAAGGATTTAAAAATTAAACGGCGTGCGGTTTTGGTGATGACGAAGCAAAGGAAAGATTTCTTTTGGACGTTGGGAACGGCAGCAGTTCTTATTCTGCTCTCTGCTGCCGCTGTGACCATGGGGCGCTACTCTGTCAGCATGGAGGAGTTGGGCGCTGTTTTCTTCCCGTCTTTCTTTAAGAGCGTCAATCCTGCCCCTGCGGTCTATGATGTGATATTCAACATAAGAATGCCCAGAGTTATTCTTGCCGTTTTGGCAGGGGCTGGGCTGGCTGTATCGGGCGGAGCTTTTCAGGCGATATTTTCAAATCCTCTTGCTACACCCGATACTTTGGGAGTCGCAACAGGGGCGTCGTTTGGGGCAGTGCTTGGCATATTGCTGGGAATGCCTTCCTCCGCGGTTCAGCTTTTTGCCCTTCTCTCGGGGCTGGCTGCCGTGGCGATAGTCTATTTTGTAAGCAGGGTGAGAGGTTCGTCCTCAATCATAATGATAATTTTGGCAGGTATGGTAGTAAGCGCTCTCTTTTCAGCGCTTGTATCCATGGTCAAATTTACGGCCGACCCTCAGGATGTCCTGCCGGCTGTCACATTTTGGCTTATGGGAAGCCTCTCTTCCGCTACAAAAAAGACCTTGGTCATAGGCTCTCCCCTAATAATAGCGGGAACTTTCACTATATATCTGCTGCGCTGGAAGCTCAACGCCATGACATTAAGCGAGGATGAAGCCCTCTCTTTGGGGATACCGGTCAAGGTTATAAGAATGGCTGTAATAATCTCGGCGGCTATGATAACAGCCTCCGTTGTATCCATGTGCGGACTTATAGGGTGGGTAGGGCTGCTCATTCCCCACATGGCGCGCATGATATTCGGCAATGACAACAGATATGTCATCCCCGCGTCTGTCGGATTCGGAGGTATCTTTATGCTGGTAATTGACACCGTGGCACGATGTGCCATGCCGTCTGAGATACCTGCTTCAATATTGACATCAGTCATAGGCGCGCCCTTTTTTATAGCTCTGCTTCGCAGAACAGGCGGTATAAAAGCATGATATTTGAAGTCAAGGGCGGTTCCTATTCATATGACGGAAAGAACGATGTATTTAATAACATATCCTTTTCCGTAAGCGAGCCTGAAATTCTCTCAATTCTAGGTGCCAACGGAGCGGGAAAAACAACTCTTATGAAGTGTATGATAGGACTTTTGCGCTGGGCCGGCGGAAGTTCCTTTATAGACGGATGCGACATAAGAAATATGGCGGCTAAAGCTTTTTGGAAAAGGGTCGGTTATGTGCCTCAGGCAAAACAGACCTCGTTTGTATATACTGTGGGAGAGTTGGCATTGCTCGGAAGAAATCCCCACCTCGGCGAATTTGCCATGCCGCGCGAGAAGGATTTTAAAATTGTTGATGAAGCTCTCGATATTTTAGGTATACTTCATTTGAAGGATAAACTTTGCAGCAGAATCAGCGGGGGGGAATACCAGCTCGCGGTGATAGCAAGAGCCGTGGCGGCAAAGCCCTCACTTCTCGTGCTTGATGAGCCTGAATCGAACCTTGATTTTAAAAATCAAATGCTTGTTCTGAGAAGCATATCGATGCTATGCAAAGAGCGCGATATGTCCGCTGTGATAAACACACATTATCCGGAACACGCTCTTGATATATCGCAGAAAGCACTTCTGCTGATGCCTGACAAAAAAGTTATTTTCGGAGAAAGTGCGGAAGTGCTGCATGAAAAAAATTTGCAGTCGGCTTTTGATGTGCCTGTTCACATACACAGATTCAGGCTTGGAAAGAAAGAATATGCATGCATCCTACCTATGGAGGAAGAAACATGCGAACTTACGGAAAGGGTTGTTCAAATGGAGACAAGAATAGCGCAGATAGGAATAATAGTGGAAGACCCCGATGCGGTCGAAAAGATAAACTCCCTGCTTCACGAGTACAGCAAATATATTGTCGGCAGAATGGGGCTGCCGTATAAAGAACGCAACATTTCTATTATAAGTGTGATACTCGATGCACCGAATGACGTAATAAGCGCTGTATCGGGAAAACTGGGAATGTACCCGGGGGTAAGCGCAAAGACAGTGTACTCCAAAATTTAAGAGGTTTTTGCCCTTTTTTATATCAGAACTTGCAAAGTTTGCTCTGTTGGGGGTAAACTTCAAACGGTACGTAAACTTCAGCAAAAATGATATGGGTGGGATTTTTATGTCGGAAGATATATTTGCACAGTCGCTTAAAATGCACAGGGAGCTCAAAGGAAAACTCAACATAGATTGCCGCAGAGAGATAAAAAGCATGGAAGATCTCTCCTTGGTATACACCCCGGGCGTCGCCGAGCCTTGCCGTGAAATAGAGCGCGACAGAGATGCTATCTGGGATGTGACAATGAAGAACAATCTTGTCGCGGTTATCACGGACGGAACAGCCGTTCTCGGACTGGGAGATATCGGCCCTGCCGCCTCGCTGCCAGTAATGGAGGGCAAGAGCTGCCTCTTCAAGAGATTTGCAGGCATAGACTCAATCCCGCTTGCGGTTGACACAAAAGATGTCGATGAATTTGTCGATACCGTAGCCAGAATAGCAGTCTCCTTCGGAGGTATAAATCTTGAGGACATATCGGCCCCCAGCTGCTTTGAAATAGAGCGCAGACTTCAGGATAGGCTTGATATACCGGTATTCCACGATGATCAGCACGGAACCGCTGTCATTGCTCTTGCCGCCTACAAAAACGCACTTCGCCTTGTAGGCAAAAAATTAGACGAGGCTCGCCTTGTCATAAACGGAGCCGGCGCGGCGGGAAGCTCAATAGCCAGATATTTCCTGTCGGCAGGTGTCAAAAATATCGTAATGTGCGATATCAACGGCGCTCTCTGCGAAGGCTTTGAAGAAGGGCTGAACAGCGCCCAGATCGAACTCTCCAAAATTACCAACCCGGATATAATGCGCGGAACTCTTGCCGATGTCATAAAAGGAGCAGACGCTTTCTTGGGAGTATCTCGCCCCGGACTTTTGACAGGCGCTATGGTCAGGACAATGGCTGACAAAGCCGTGGTCTTTGCAATGGCAAACCCCACTCCCGAAATATTCCCGTACGAAGCTCTTGCCGCAGGCGCAGCAGTAGTAGCCACAGGCCGCAGTGATTTCCCGAATCAGGTCAACAACTGCCTCGGCTTCCCAGGAATTTTCAAGGGAGCTCTTGATGTTCGCGCCCGCAGAATAAACGAAGAGATGAAGCTTGCTGCTTCAGAGGCTCTTTCCTCACTGGTATCGGACAGAGAGCTCTCAAATGAATATATCATCCCGAGCGCCCTTGACCCCAGAGTTGTTCCCGCAGTGGCAAAAGCAGTTGCGGATGCCGCCGTGAAAACAAAGGTCGCGAGAATATAGCTTGATCAAAAGTGGGGAGGCGCAGAGAGCAATGCTATTTTTGGACAGTAAACTAGCTAAAGAAACAGCGGAAAAATTCGGCACTCCTCTTTATGTTTATGACGAGAGAGTACTGCGCCAAAGGTGCGGAGATCTTATGAACTCTTTCGGCGGAAGACTGCACCCGAGCTACTCTGCAAAAGCAAATTCCAACATTGCTCTTCTGAAAATTATAAGAGAAGAGGGACTTCGTGCAGATGCTATGTCACCTGGCGAAATATTCACTCTGCAAAAGGCGGGTTTTGCACCCGAAGAAATATTTTACATAGGCAACAACGTCTCTGCGGAGGAAATGCTCTATGCGGCAGAGAGAGGCATACTTGTAAGCGTAGACTCTCTCTCCCAGCTTGAAACCTTCGGAAAAATCAACAGAGGCGGAAAAGTCGCAATGCGCTTTAATCCCGGCCTCGGAGCGGGACACTGCGACAAAGTTGTGACTGCGGGGCATGAGACAAAATTCGGCATACAGGCGGAATTCTGCGCCGAAGCCAAAGAGATTCTCGCCGAGTATGAACTTGAAGCGGTAGGGATAAATCAGCACATAGGCTCCCTGTTTCTCGACCCGTCACCTTATGTCGAAGCGGCAGGCAATTTGCTTCAAATGGTGCTGACTCACTTCCCCGGACTGAAATTTGTCGATTTTGGCGGAGGCTTCGGAGTCCCTTACAAAAGCGGCGAAAAACGCCTCGACTTTACCCTGCTGCGGGAGCTGCTTCTGCCTCTGTTGGATAAATTTACGGAGCAATATGACAACAAAGAAATAATTTTTAAATGTGAGCCTGGCAGGTATGTCGCAGCGGAATGCGGTGTTGTGCTCGGAAGAGTTCATTCGATAAAAGAAAATTACGGCAATGTCTATGTAGGAACTGACATAGGCTTCAACGTACTTGCTCGTCCCCTAATATACGATTCGTACCATGAAATCAGCGTGTTGCCTGAGCAGTCGTCTGGGAAAGAGTACGAAGGAAATCTGTCTGTTGTCGGAAATATTTGTGAAAGCGGAGATATCTTGGCAAAAGGAAGAGATATAGGAAAAGTCAAAGAGGGAGATATCGTCGTTGTCTCAAATGCGGGAGCATACGGCTACTCTATGGCATCAAACTACAACTGCCGCCTCCGTCCCGCCGAAGTTCTGATAAGAGAAGACGGAAGAGTTGAACTGATAAGAGAAAGAGACTCTTTAGAAAGCCTGCTGCAAAATTTTCCCCAATAATAAAAAAGAGCCCCCTGCAAAAGGGGCTCTTTTTTATATAGATAGAGTTACTTTAAAGTGCATACCTTCCCATCAGCGCCTGCTATGACAATTCTGTCTCCCGCTATTGCGGGCGATGTCACTACATCAGCTTTAAAGGGAGCTCTCCATACAACTGCGCCTGTGGCGTCGTCAAGGCAGACAAGCACATCGCTGTTAGTTCCGAAGAATACTCTGTTTGCAAAGCCCGCGGGGGAGGAGTAGACAGATTCATTAGCCTTGTAATTCCAGACAAGGCTGCCTGTCTTTGCATCAACAGCGTTGACCCAGCCTTTGATATTTCCGAAGATAACCTTTCCGTTCTGGACAAGGGGAGATGTCTCTATCTGAGCCTTGGAATCAAATTTCCATATTACGGCCTGATGCTTTATCCTCGCGCAGTAGAGCTTTCCGTCCTGGCTTGTAAAGTAAAGATGACCGTCGGCCACTGCAGGAGCAGCCTTAATGACTCCTCCGACCACCGCGCGCCACTTCATTGCGCCTGTGGCCGCATCGATTGCAAACATTTTGCCCTCGTCGTTGCCGACATAGACAACTCCGCCTGCGACAACAGGAGAGCCCTGAACTGCGCGCTCTGTCTTAAACTTCCACTTCTGCCAGCCTGTCTTGATATTGACGGCATAGACATATCCGTCATTTGAACCGAAATAGACAACACCGTCAGCCACGGCCGGGGATGAGTGTACACTGTTGTGAGTTGTAAATTTCCATATCATCTGCCCAGTAGCGGCATTTATGCAGTACATCTTGCCGTCGTAGCTTCCGACAAAAAGTTTGCCGTCAACAACAGCCGGCGATGATGCAACCCAGTTCCCTGTGTGGAATGTCCAGACGATATCTCCGTTTCTTATGTCGAGGGCATATATACTGCCGTCATTAGAGCCTATAATGGCAAGAGTGCCGTATATGGCAGGCGACGACTGTATTGCATCAGGCAGCTTCACAGTCCAGTCTTTAACTCCGGTAAATGATGTCTTTGACTCACTTGTGCTGAGAGAGCCGGTTCTGTTGCCGTTTGCCCTGAACATCGGCCAGTCCTGAGCGTAGGACGAATTTGCCGCCAACAGCAGCAAGAATGCGGTAATGATTATTTTCTTCGAAAAAAGTTTCATGTCCATCACACCTCTCTGTTTCTTATAAACAGATATTAAATGTGTTTTTGTAAATATGTATCGTGTAAAAACATGATAATCTTCCCGCTTACCTGTTGTTTATCAGACGGACTATGTTGCTATGAATCAAAAGAACTTTTCGTCTCGTTCGCTATCTTTACAAGAATAAGCATGACAGGAACTTCTGTCAGAACTCCCACAACAGTGGCAAGAGCCGCAGGGGAGGATGTGCCGAAGAGTGCTATGGCAACAGCCACCGAGAGCTCAAAAAAATTCGACGCTCCGATCATTCCCGCCGGAGCTGCGATATTATGGGGCAGCTTCAGCATCCTGCAGGCAAAATAGGCGATGAAAAAAATAAAGAAAGTCTGCAGTATCAGAGGCACGGCAATCAGCAAAATGTGCAAGGGATTATTCAAAATAACATCGCCCTGAAAAGAGAACAAAAGAATTAATGTCAGCAGCAGACCTATTTCTGTGGCATTGTCAAATTTGCCGGCAAAGCTGTTTTCAAAATAATATGCTCCCTTGCTTTTTGTAACCCAAACCCTTGTGAGTATTCCTCCTGCAAGAGGAATTACCACGAACAAAATTACCGAAAGAATCAATGTATCCCACGGTACAGACACATCGGAAACTCCGAGCAAAAACTTTACAATAGGCACAAACGCAATGAGAATGATCAAATCATTGGTTGCAACCTGCACCACAGTGTAAGCCGGGCTGCCCTTGGTCAGAGTGCTCCATACAAACACCATTGCCGTGCATGGGGCCGCTCCCAGAAGAACAGCCCCGGCCAAATACTCTTTTGCCAAGTCTGGTGCTATCATATCCTTAAACACAACATAGAAAAATAGCGATGCAATGCCATACATTGTAAATGGCTTTATAAGCCAGTTTGTAATCCATGTGACAAAGAGCCCTTTCGGGTTGCTTCCGGCATCCTTAATGCTCTGGAAATCAACCTTCATCATCATAGGGTAAATCATAATCCAAATAAGAATGGCAACCGGTATAGAGACATTCGCATATTCAAACTGATTCAAAAATTTCGGAACAGCCGGAATAAATTTACCGATGAGCACGCCTGCAGCCATGCAGAGCGCAACCCACACAGTTAAGTATTTTTGAAAGAACCCGATACCCTGTGTTTTTTCGTCGCCCATAGAAAGCACCTCATTTTTTTGCAGCGTCATCGGTCTTGCTCTTTACCTTTTGCAGTATTGTTATAACTTCCTCTGTTTTCAATACCTTACCCAAAGATACCACTTTACCGTCTACCACAAGTGCCGGTGTAGTCATAACTCCGTATGCCGCAATCTGCGCAAAATCGGTGATATGGTCAATAGCTGTATCCATGCCAAGCTGTTCTAATGCCGCTTTTACCGCAGCTTCAAGCTGATTGCATTTTACACAGCCTGAACCGAGGACTTTAACCGAAGCACCCTCAGACTTGGCAGCCTGTGCCTGTTTCATTGTTTCCGCGCCGCACTTTCCACCGCAGCAGCACTGACTTGTTTCTTCTTTCTTTTTTCCGAATAATGCCATAATAAGTTCCTCCTATATGAGTTTGATTAAAAACCTAAGTAAAACATGTAAAAACCTATTGCTAAAATGACAACGCCCATCACAGCTTTGATTACTGTGCCGTTCTTCCCGTGCCTGCCTCTCCGTAAGTTCTTCTTGATGTACAGCGAAATTTGTTCCTTTGTAGCCTTGGCAGAGTACAATCTCAGATTAACGGCTGAATCTCTTCGGCAGTACGGCTTTTCCTCCGCTAAAAACAGAAGTACCTCAATCTATACGTGAGATCTAATCAATTACCGCCGCCAGTTTTTAGCCATATTCTTGCCTCCTTTAAATCAATTGGTACTGGAAAATATTAAACAAATATCCGACAGCGATTATTCCGACAGTGCATATAGCGACAAAGAGAGCCAGAAGTTTCGGCTTAACTGCTTTGCGCAGCATAATGACAGAGGGCAGAGAAAGTGTCGTTACAGCCATCATAAAAGAGAGAACAGTGCCAAGCTGTGCGCCTTTGTAGAGCAATGCTTCAGCTATAGGTATCGTTCCGAAAATATCGGCATACATAGGAACTCCCACCGCTGTTGCCAATATGACGCCGAATGGGTTATTGCTTCCCAGCACGGAGACTACGATACTTTCCGGTATCCAGTTGTGTATGAATGCTCCTATGCCCACTCCTACAAGAATATAAGGCAGGACTTTTCTGAATGTGGAGAGCATCTGATCTTTTGCGAAAATTGCTCTCTCTCTCTTTGTCAAATCGGGAGACTCTATATCAACACTGCTTGCGGAAAGGATGAACTCTTCAACGTAATTTTCCATGTGCAGCTTTTCGATTAGAGTTCCTCCTGCCACTGCGACAGCCAGACCGACAAGAACGTAGACTATAGCCACCTTTGTGCCGAAAATACTCATAAGCAGGACAAGGGAGCCAAGGTCGACCATAGGAGAGGATATCAGAAACGAGAAAGTCACTCCTAAAGGCAGACCGGCACTGGTGAAGCCTATAAACAGAGGAATTGAGGAGCATGAGCAGAAGGGTGTGACAGTACCCAACAGAGCCGCCATAATATTCGCCCAGATACCTCTGAACTTTCCCATTATCTTCTTGCTGCGCTCCGGAGGAAAATAGCTTTGAATGTAGGAAATGACAAAAATTAGAACGCACAATAGGACAGTTATTTTTATCGTGTCATATATGAAAAACTGAATGCTGCCTCCCGCGCGCTTTGTGACATCAATCCCTAAGGCAGATAAAAGCGTGCCTGTAAAGCTGTTAAGCCATTTCATACCAAGTATCTGGTCTTGAAAAAAAATCCACGAACTCTGCATAGTCCTCATAACCCTTCTTGATTTATTTAATTTTATTCTTATATCAAAAAAAATTGATATGTTTTAGCCCAAATAAAAGCCATCTTCTTTAAATTAGATGACTTTTAATAATTAAACATAGTTTTTTCTATTCTGATGCTCGGACTGATGTAATTTCCCGAAGCAGCGTAATCGCATATTTGCTGCCGTTTTCGCTTATTCTGTAGTGAGTCCATTTTCCTTCCTGCCTGCTGTCCACGATTCCTGATTCACACAAAATTTTCATGTGGTAAGAGAGTGCGGATTGTCCCATTCCGGTCGCATCTATGAGAATACATGCACATTTCTCACCGCTTCTTAAAAGCTCTAAAATAGTCAGTCGTTTCTCATCGCAGAATGCTTTAAAAACTTTGGAATTCTTTTCCGGGTCAAGCAGCAATAAATATCACCTCACATCAAAATATCTTGATGTGTTAAATATATATCTCAAATTAAAAAAAGTCAATATGAGAAGTTGTCTTCTTTCCGTAAATTTATTGAAGTCTGCATTAAAATACGCATTGACACTTATTTACGGCAAGATTTCAGATTATGCTTCTTCACAAGTTGCGTTCAATCGGATAAAATAAGGAGCTGACTGAGGGAGTGTGTTATATGAAATTGGATAAAATAAGGAATTTCAGTATTATAGCTCACGTTGACCACGGCAAGTCGACTTTGGCGGACAGACTGCTTGAGGAGACGGGAACAGTGGATAAACGCAATATGAAAGCTCAGCTTCTTGACATGCTTGAGCTTGAGCGTGAGCGCGGAATTACAATAAAGTCAGTACCTGTACGGATGAACTATAAAGCAAAAGACGGGTGCGATTATATTCTCAACCTTATAGATACACCGGGGCACGTTGACTTTACTTACGAAGTCTCGCGCTCATTGGCCGCATGCGAAGGAGCTGTGCTTGTAGTGGATGCGGCTCAGGGTGTTGAAGCTCAGACTGTCGCAAACAGCTATCTTGCCACTGATCTTAATTTGGAAATTATTCCCGTTCTGAATAAAATAGATTTGCCTTCCGCTCAGCCTGACCGAGTCATCAAAGAAATAGAGGATATTATCGGAGTCAATGCCCATGATGCCATAGCTGTCAGCGCAAAGACGGGGCAGGGCGTGGCGGATGTGCTTGAAAGAGTTGTCCGCGATGTTCCGTCTCCCGAGGGAGACCCGGACGCGCCTCTTCAGGCTCTCATATTCGACTCTCTGTACGATAATTACAAAGGCGTAATTTGTTATGTGCGCGTCGTCAACGGAACTATGCGCGCAGGCAAAACAATACGTTTTATGGCAACGGGACGCGACTACGAACTTGACGAAGTCGGAGTATTTAAGCCTGACATGTTTAAAGTGGACGAGCTCGGCCCTGGAGAGGTCGGCTATATAGCAGCCAGCGTCAAGACAATAGATGAGGCTCATGTCGGAGATACCATTACCGAGTCAGCCAAGCCTGCTCAATCTCCTCTTCCCGGATACCGCAAGGTCAAGCCTGTTGTATTCTGCGGATATTACCCTATTGAAAGAGAAGATATTAACCAGCTGCGCGACGCTCTGGAAAAACTTCAGATAAACGATTCTTCAATCAGTTTTGAACCGGAAAATTCCGCCGCTCTCGGCTTCGGCTTCCGCTGCGGATTCCTCGGACTTCTGCATATGGAAATTTCCAAGGAGAGACTGAACCGTGAGTTTGGCGTAGACCTTGTTGCTACGGCTCCGAACGTTGTCTACCAGATAGTTCTTACGGACGGTTCCGTCATAGAGGCACACCGTCCTTCCGACTTTCCCGACCCTGTAAGGATAGAAGAGATAAGAGAGCCTTATATAAAGCTTTCAATATTTATGCCCGATGCCTTTGTCGGAGCGGCGATGCAGCTGTGCCAGGAAAAGCGCGGTACATACGTAGGCATGGACTACATCACCCCCGAGCGAGTCAGGCTTGCTTACGACATGCCTCTCGCAGAATTCATTCTCGATTTCCATGACAGGCTGAAGTCGTGCACAAGGGGCTATGCCTCTCTTGACTACGACCATATAGGCTTCAGAGCGTCAAACCTTGTGAAGGTTGATTTGCTGATGCAGGAAGAGCCTGTTGACGCGTTCTCCTTTATATGCCACGCTGACCAGGCATATCACAGAGGGCACTCTGTTGTCGGAAAGCTCAAGGATTTGATTCCGCGTCAGTTGTTTGAAATACCGGTGCAGGCAGCGGTGGGAAAGAAAGTCATAGTCAGAATGAATATAAAGGCTGTGAGAAAAGACGTCCTCGCCAAATGCTACGGAGGAGACATCACGAGAAAGCGCAAGTTGCTTGAGAAACAAAAAGAAGGCAAGAAGCGTATGAAACAGGTAGGAAGAGTCGCAATACCGCAGGAGGCCTTCCTTGCGTTTATGGATGTCACAAAGGCAGAGGACAAGTAGTTGCCGGCTGTAAATCCGTTGGAGCCTCCCTATGGGGGGCTCTCGCTTTACATACATGTGCCGTTCTGCGGACGCAAATGCCCGTACTGCGCCTTTGACAGCAAAGTACCGTCCGAAGGGGAGCGGGAGCTGTGGCTGAACCTGCTCGAAACGGAATTTTTGTGGTGGAAAGAGCGTATAGGAGTACCTTCTCTTAAAACCTGCTACATAGGCGGCGGAACGCCCACAATGCTGAACGGTCCGCAATGGAAAAAATTGATTGAGAGTATAGAGAATAATTTCACATTCTCTTCCGAAGCCGAAGTTACAGTGGAGGCTAACCCAAACTCTCTTGCCGCGGAGCACCTTCTCGAATGGCGCGATTGGCGTGTTACGAGAGTGAGTATCGGTGTCCAGAGCTTTGATGATGCGGAGCTTGAGATACTTGGACGTCTGCACAATTCCCGTCAAGCCTACGATGCCATATCGGCATCTCTTGCGTCGGGTTTTTCCGTAAGCGCCGACTTGATGTTCGGACTTCCGGGGCAGACAGTTCAAAATTGGGCGCGCTCCCTAAGCGACGCGGTCAGGACGGGAGTGAATCACATCTCGCTTTACCAGCTCTCGCTTGAGCCCGGAACTCCGTGGGAGAATATGGACAGTGAACTTCTGGCAGACGGATATCCCATGTACAGATGGGCTGTCTGGTATCTTGCGCGTAAGGGTTTCCGTCAATATGAAGTCGCCAACTTTTCAAAACCGGGATTTGAAAGCAGGCACAATCTCAACTACTGGAACGAGGGAGAGTACCTGGGCACAGGGCTTGGCGCGTCGGGATACCTGCGCGGATGGCGCTACAAAAACGTGAGCAGCCTTCATGAATATGAAATCAGCCTCACAAGCGGAAAGAGCGCAATCAGCACTGGGGAGAGGCTCTCAGCCTCCGATTCCGCAAAAGAAGCTTCAGTATTGGCGCTCAGAACATGCGAGGGAATAGACGCGAAAAATTATGCTTCAAAATACGGAGAAGAAGCATTGTACGAAGTATTGTCCGTGCTGAATAAATTTCCGAAAGAATTGTGGTCGTATGACGGCGAAAAAATTGCACTCTCAAAAAAAGGAATGAGAGTAGCCAATATAATTTGGGAAGAACTTATATAGATAGATTTAACATAAAAAATTTTATATATCACCGATAGGGGGATTTTTCTTGAAAGATCAAATTCAAAATGCCATGCGCAGGATACCGTCCATGGACAAACTTTTGAACCTGCCGTGGGTTGCCGCCTATGAAGCCGAGATAGGCCGCGATGCGATAAAAGCAATAATAGGAGATCTTCTTCGCGTACAGAGAGAAAAAATACAGGCGAAACCGGATTCTGCCTTTGATGCCGAAAGCATAGCCCGCGAGGCGAAAAAACGTATAGCCGAAAAAGCGAAGCCAACTCTCAGAAGAGTAGTGAACGCAACGGGCGTTGTCATACACACAAATATGGGGCGCTCTCTTCTTGCTGACGATGCCGTGAAGGCGGTAAACGAGATAGCGTCTAACTACAATACATTGGAATACTCTCCCGAAAAAGGTGCGAGAGGACACAGAAACGACCACGTTGAGTGGCTGCTCTGCCGCCTTACGGGAGCGGAGGCCGCAATAGTCGTAAATAATAACGCAGGTGCTGTAATACTGGCCCTCGGCGCTCTGGCCAAGGACAAGGAGGCCATAGTCTCGCGCGGAGAACTTGTGGAAATAGGCGGCTCTTTCCGCATTCCAGACATAATGTCCCTTTCGGGCACAAATATGGTGGAAGTTGGAACGACAAACCGCACTCATTTAATAGACTACAGCTCTGCCATTACAAGCGAGACCGGCATGCTGCTAAAAATTCACCCGTCCAACTATCGCATTGCAGGCTTTACATCCTCTGTTCCGAGGGAGGAACTCTCATCTCTCGCTCACGAACACGGGCTCATATTTATGGAAGACCTTGGCAGCGGAATGCTCGTTGACACAAGCAAAGTCGGACTGACAAGCGATCCTACAGTCAGAGAGTGCATTGATTCAGGTGTTGATATTGTGACATTCTCGGGGGACAAGCTGCTTGGAGGGCCGCAGATAGGTGCTATAGTCGGCTCTGCGGAAATTATAGACAAACTCAGAAAATATCCTTTGCTGCGTGCTCTGAGAGTGGACAAGATGACTCTTGCGGCATTTGAAGCCACGCTCAGACTATATTTAAAGGGCAAAGAGGAGGAAATACCGACAATATCCATGGTATTTGCAAATCAGGAAGAGCTGAAAAAGAAAGCGCAGAATTTCGCGCGCAGGATGAAAACATATTTCTCAAAGACAAAGCTGCGTTCAGTGTCGATTCTCGTATCCGAAACATCAGATGCAGTCGGCGGAGGAACCTTTCCTCAGTCCGAGCTCAAGGGCTATGGCGTATCGCTCAAAATTCCCGAACTCGGCAGCACAGGCAGGCTTGCGGAACATCTGCGTATGACGACAGTTCCCGTGATTACGGGAGCATCTGACGACAGACTGCTCTTCCACATGAGGACGCTGACTTCCGAAGATGAAAAATTGATATTGAACGCATTTACAGAAATTCTGACTCCGACGGAAGGAAGCCTATCATGAGCTTTCAGGAATATCCATTTATTCTGGGCACTGCAGGACACATAGACCACGGCAAGACAGCGCTGGTCCGCGCGCTCTCCGGCATTGAGTGCGACCGCCTCTCGGAGGAAAAAAGACGCGGCATGACCATAGAGCTCGGCTTCGCCCCTCTGGTTCTGCCGTCGGGAAAGACGATAAGCATTGTAGATGTCCCCGGACATGAAAAATTTATACGCCAGATGGTTGCCGGAGCGGCGGGAATCGATGCCGTCATGCTTGTCGTTGCGGCCGATGACGGTGTTATGCCTCAGACAAAGGAACACCTTGAAATATTGACTCTGCTCGGGATAAAAAACGGAATCACAGTCATAAACAAAGTAGACCTCGTGGACGAGGAGATGCTCGAAATTGCGGAAGATGATGTCCGCTCGCTCATAGCAGGGACATTCCTTGAAAAGCACCCGGTTATGCCAGTCTCTGCCATCACGGGGCAGGGAGTTGATGAACTGAAAGAGGCACTGCAGAAAATGGTCGAATCCTCAAAGCAGAGAAGCCGCGACGGAGCATTTTTCCTTCCTGTAGACAGAGCCTTTCACATCTCGGGCTTCGGAACGGTTATTACCGGTACTGCATTTAACGGAGTGCTCAACGAGGGAGACGAAGTGGAAGTTCTGCCAGCCAAAATCATATCGAAAGTGCGCTCGGTACAGGTTCACGGGGAATCTGTCAAGAGTGCCTATGCCGGGCAGAGAGTCGCCGTCAACCTTTCGGGTGCCACGCTTGACGATGTCAGCCGCGGCGATGTCATAGCAGCAAAAGGCTGTTTTGCGCCGACAGAGTGTATTGACGTTTTTGTAAACGTTCTGCCTTCATTTACCGAGCCGATAGAGCACTGGCAGAGGCTTAGACTTCACATAGGAACATCAGATGTCGTAGTCAGAATATCCCTGCTTGACAGAGACAAAATACTCCCCGGCGAAAGCTGCATAGCTCAGCTTCTTCCCGAAGAGCCCATAACTGTGGCATGGGACAGCCATTTTATACTGAGAACATACAGCCCGCTGAAAACGGTGGCGGGCGGAACAGTTCTCCTCCCCCTTGCGGAAAGGCCGAAAAGCAAAGCGGCAAGAGCTTCTCTTGTCACATTCCTGAATACAGTCTCAAAAGAAATATCGGACAGGGAGAGATTACTTGCTCTTATACAGTACAAAGGGACAGTAAGGCAGGACGAGGCAAAAATTTTAACAGAGATAGATTCTCACAAAATGCTGGGTCACATATCGAGCCTTGAGTCAAAAGATGCAATAGGTGTTATCAAGAGCGGAGAATCGGTGCTTGTATCTCTCCAAATGATGGAAGAAATAAAAGACAAATTATGCAGAGAGCTCGACTCTTTCCACAAGTCGCACCCGGAAAGAAAGGGAATGGGCATAGAGGAAGTGTGTCGCGCAATATCCGAGCCTGACGGAAAATTTGTAAAAGAGCTTATGAAACTCTTTGCGAAAAAGAATTGGATCGCCATAGACGACGACAGAATAAAACTCACGGATTTCGAGCCTTTTGATGAAACACGCTTTATGAATAATGTAACATCTCTGCGTGAATTTGCATTAAAATGCGGATATACACTGCCGACAATAGATGAAGCGACATCTGCTCTCAAAATTGACGGCAAAGAGATGAGCCGCATACTCCTCTACCTCAAAGAGCGCAGGGAGCTTGCCATATTAAGCGGAGAATTCATGCTCTTTGAAAAAATAGAGTCCGATTTTAAAGAGATACTGAAAAACATAGAAGGGGAGATAACTCTCGCCGCAGTAAGAGACTTAACTGGCAGCAGCAGAAAATACACACTTCCTATGCTTGAGCACTTTGACACAAAGGGAGTTACGAGAAGAGTAGGAGACAAAAGAATTCTTTTAAAAAAACAATAGACAAAACTATAAAAAAACGCTCCCATTACATTTTTTAATATTGCATAATATTGGTAAGTATTTTACTTGATATTTAACAGTATCAAGTGTATAATTATATGCAATATAGGATGGGGGTGAGTGTATGGCACAGACGGTTGAATCTATCAGAACAATTTTGTGTCAGCACAAAGGCGCCAAAATATCTTACCGTGCCTCCAACGGCAGGCGTAAGATGGAAGAAAAATCAGGTGTCATTAAAGAAATATACCCCAGCCTCTTTACGGTCTACATCGAAGCACAGGATACCATTGTCTCGTTCAGTTATGCAGACATACTCACACGAGAAGTAGAATTGCTGCTGGAGAATAATGGGGAAGAACTTTTTTAACAAACAGAAAAACGTTTGCCCCGGCTTTTGCCGGGGCTTATTTATTATCGGGAGGCGGATTTATTGTCAGTAAAATTATCTTGTCCCGTTAAAATAAACCTTACTTTGCGTGTCTTTTCACAACGTGCAGATGGATATCATGAAATTTATTCTCTCTTTTGGCGCAAAAAAGCCACTGAGGGGTTGACAATTGTGCCATCTAACGATGAAAATATAGGTGATTTTTTAAAGGTAAAAGGTCTTGATTTAATAGGTCCCAATATTGTAACCAAAACTGCGGAATGGGCCAGGAAAAACGGATGCGAACTCCCGTTTTTGAGTATGGAGCTGGAAAAAAAATATCCCGATGGAAGCGGAATAGGAGCTGGAAGCGGCAACGCAGCGGCCTTGATTGAGTGGCTGAGACAGGAACGCGGCTTTGTGCCGCCGCGTGAAGCGATAGCAAAGCTCGGAGCAGACGTAGCCTTCCTCGCAGGCAGCTCGGACGTGGCTATTGCCGAAGGAATAGGGGAAAGACTGACCGCTCTTGAGCCTCTGCCGAATTATACATGGACAGTAATATTTCCGAAATGGAAATCAAACACGGCTAAAGCATACGCAGCTCTGGACTCTTACAGAGAGAGATGTGGGCGCGGCACGGAGGATTATCGAGCGGAAACATTTAAACAAGAAGCTTCAGAAATATATGGCAGCCTTGCATCGGGCAGAAAAACCGGACTTTTGCCAAATGATTTTTATCAAGTTCTGCTCTCCGAGCACCCTGAATACATGCAGGCCGAAAAAATTTCAGAGAGTGCCGGAGCTCTCGCATGGGGGCTTTGCGGAAGCGGAAGTGCCTTTGTCTCCGTATGCGGGAACTGTGAAGCGGCCGAGGAATTGGAACATAAATTTAACAGCTTAGAATGGGTAAACCAAACTTCTAAAATGGAGTGATATAAATGAGAGGTCAGAGAACGGAAAGACTGGTAAGGCTGGCGGCAAAGTTTATGCTTTGCCCTTCAAAGCTCGTATCCTTAACAGATCTTGCCGGAAAATTCAACGTATCCAAGACAGTTATAAGCGATGATGTAGAAGTCATAAATTCTGCAATGTCTGCGGAAGGCTTTGGACAGATGCAGGTGGACAGAGGCCGCAGCGGCGGGGCGAGATTCATACCCCTATGTACGGAAGAGTACAGAACAGAAATATTAAGCAGCATAGCGGAGAAGCTGACAGACCCCGAAAGATACCTCCCCGGCGGGCTGATTTATTACAGCGACTTAATATTCAACCCCGAAACTGCTCTCTCTCTGGGCTATGCCATGGCTTCTATGTTTACCCACACAGAGCCGGATGTTGTCATGACATCCGAGGTAAAGGGCATCCCCATAGCCATGTTTGCCGCTTATGCTCTGGGAGTTCCTCTGGCAGTCTGCCGCTTCCGCAACAGACCGAGTGACGGTTCAGCCGTGGGTGTTCACTATCCCACAGCCAACGGAGATGTCAAAACAATGTACATAGGCACAAGACAGCTCAAAAGAGGCTGCCGAGTCCTGATAGTAGACGACTTTATGAGGGGCGGCAGTACAGCCGCGGGTATGCTCCTTATGGCAAAACAGTTTGACGCGGAAGTCGCAGGCGTAGGAATATTCATCTCATCCGAAGAGCCCAAGACAAAAGCAGTGCCGGAATACCGCTCGCTTCTGACTCTCACTCAGTCAAACGGAAAAGCAAAACTTCTCGTAACCGTCCACAAAAACTAATAAATTTTCCGCTATATAAAATAAGAGCCCGCAGCGGCAACAAGCTGTGGGCTCTTATTTTGCTCTGCACAATTTGCGGCTATTTACAAAGAGCATAAAATCCCCAAATACTGCTTGTGTCTGCCATATCCCTCAACCCTCTCCCGATGAATTTGCTGCCGATACTTCACATATTGACCCCAAAAATAAATTCCAAAGATTAATTAAATCTCTTGACAAGCGGTTGTGCTGTGTGTATTATACAAAGTGTAGAACATGAAGTACAGGTAGTACGTGTAGTAATAATTGAATAACAAATGCTTTATAAATTTGTGAGGAGGTAGTAATATGGCAGCAAAGAAAAAGGCACTTCACATTGGCGCAGGTATGGTTGGTCGTTGCGTAGTTCACAACCTGCTTCCTTATTTTGACGTACGAGTTCTCGATATGAGTGACGAGAACTTGGAGGAAGTCAAGAGACTTTATCCTTCCGTCGAAGTTGTAAAGGGCTCCGCACTTGATAAGGATTTTGTCGGCAAGGTATCAGAGGACTGCGACATCATTACGGCTGCCATGCCCGGCAGCATCGGCTACAAAGTTACTGAGCTTGCGATAGAGCTCGGCAAAAAAATAGCCAGCGTCTCCGCAATGAACGGCAGATCCGACGCAGCGTACCATGAGATAGGTCTCCGCACAGGCGGTCTCGGAATATCCATGGTCGGCTTTGAACCCGGAATGAGCAGTTTCTTTGCAGGCCGCGGCTACTACCATTTGGATAAATGCGAAGAAATGTACCTCTATGTCGGCGGCGGTCTTCCCATAAAGCCGCGTCCTCCTTTTAACTACTTCACAACATGGTCACTTTATGACAATATCAACCAGTTTAACCAGCCTGCGACAGTTGTGCGCGGCGGCGAAGCAAAGCGTATTCCCGCTCTCAGCGAAGTAATGCCATTTGAAATAGAAGACTACAAGGATCTCCAGTGCTTCACCAGCGACGGTCTCGGCGGGCTCTTCCGCTGCTTCAAGGATGTGCCCGAAATGGCGGCATATACAGTTCGCTGGCCCGGAATCGCCGACCAGATGCGTTTCCTTAACGACCTTGACCTTTTCGACGAGGAGGAGCGCAAGCTCGGCAAGGTAAACCAGGTACCGCGCGATATCCTTATGGATATATTCAGCAAGAAGTATGAGAGACTCCCCGGCGAAGCCGATATGTCAATACTCAGAATAGTTACAAAGGGTCTCAAAGGCAACGACCGCATCACATACACCTTTGAAATCGCACAGAGAGAAATCCCCGAAACAGGCTATACCTCTATGGCGTGGACAACTGCTACAACATGCAGCATCTTTGCTCGTGCTATAGCAGACGGCAAACTTAAAGGCAAGGGCATTCTCAACTGCGAACAGCTTGCCAAGGATGACGAGTTCTACAACTGGGTTCTCGAAGAGCAGCGCAAGCTCGGCATTTTCTATAAAGAAAAGGTTGAGATTGAAAAGAACGCGAAGCTTTGGGACGAGAGATAAGCACCATATTGTAAATTTCTTAAGGCTTTATGCAATTATGTAAAGCAACCTGTGCAGGGCTTCCGAATATAACCGGCGGGCATTTCTAAACTCAGTCCCATCGGTTGAAAATTCGGAAGCCCTAAATAAAATCAGCAGCAGCCGCAGCACAAACTCGCAATACCCCGTATTGAAATACTCCCAAATATTATCGTTACTAAAACACAGTAGTTATTGTAAATAGTCTCACAACTTTATCCGCAGGCGGTTTATCGGTACCGAAGGCGGAGGCACAACCCCATTATCAGTTACAGCGACTTTTGTTACATAAGTTCGACAAATAATCGGAGGTGCATTTTTATGAATGTTGGAGAACAGGTTGAATATCTGCTTAAATATGTAGCTTGGACAATATTATGGAACAAGTATTTTGCAATAATGTTTCTTGTGCTTGGACTTTATCTAACAATCGGCTTGCGGTTCTTCCAATTCCGCCGTTTTGGTGATATTCTGCGCAACACGATAGGAACTCTGTTTATTAAGAAAGATAAAACTAAAAAGGACGACGGAAGCAGCGTTTCATCCTTCGGCGCCTTTGCCACCGCTCTCGGAAGCACCGTCGGCAACGGAAATATAGCCGGTGTCGCAAGTGCTATAGCAATAGGCGGACCGGGAGCCATATTCTGGATGTGGATGTGCGCTTTTGTCGGCATGGCAACAAAGATGAGTGAAATCGTCCTTACTCAGACATACAGGCAGAAGGACAATACAGGCATTCCGCGCGGAAGCGCCGCCTATTACATACAGAAAGGCCTTGTCGAAGAGAGAGGCTGGAAGTGGTGCAAGGGGCTTTCCGTTATTTTTACCATAGCAATGCTGTCGGCTTTCTACTTTACACCCGGCCCTTATGTCGTCGCCGAGTCTGTACAGGCGGGCTTTAACCTCTCTCCCGCAGGTGCAATTATTTTTTCCGTGGTCTATGTAATTCTGCAGTTTATCATCATTCTGGGCGGCATAAAGCGCATAATCAAATTTGCCGAGAACGCGGTTCCTTTTATGGTTGCAGCATATTTTGCTGTCGCGCTCTTTATATTCATCAGCGATCTCCCCGCAACTATGGAAGCATTTAAGTCTATCTTCTATTACGCGTTTAAGCCTACCGCGGCAGTCGGAGGCTTTGCCGGTGCCAGTGTCATGATGACACTGCAGGTCGGAGTAGCAAGAAGTGTCTACAGCAACGAGGCAGGCTGGGGAAGCGCACCGATTATCCATGCCGCAGCCGAAGTTGACCATCCCGCACGCCAGGGACTCTGGGGCGCATTTGAAGTATTTGTCGACACTATTATCGTCTGCACAATCACCGGACTTACTGTTGTCATAACAGGTGTATGGCAGACAGGCGAAGGTGGAGCAGGCTCGGTGGGAAAAGCTCTAAGCCAGGTATTCGGCCCTATCGGCGGCATAGCTCTTGCAATATTTATATTTATCTTCTCTCTCACGACCTCGACAGGCTGGTATGCGTACCTTGAAGCTCTCGTCGGTTACTTAGTCCGCGACAAACCTGCCGAAGTACGCACGAAAATTGTCAAATTCATCACCCGCACAGGCCCGCTTTTCGGGCTCTGCGCTACGATGTTCTTCTTCTCCCATGGCACAGTCCCCTCTGTTGCATGGATGGTTCTCGACATTCAGTCGGCAATACCGGTCTATGTCAATGTCATAGCCCTCACACTGCTCTCGCCTGTAATATTTAAGAAGGTCAAAGAGTTTGAAAGAGATTTCCTCGACCCGGAGCAGGCGGCACGCAAAGCCGCGAAGCTCGCTAAAAAGTAACATTGAGTAAATCGGCGCAGCAAATGCCGGCATAACAAAATTATAAGTCGGAAAACGGAGAGGCTTTTGTCTCTCCTTTTCTTTAGTTTTATACAAGCATCTATTGCTAAGAGTGATTATTGCCTTAAACAGCGGCATAGAGCAAATATAAAAACAGGGGAGTGCTTTTTAATGAAAGTAGGTTTCATGGGTTCAGGCGCGATTGCGGAGATACTCAGCCGCAATATGACGACACAGGGTGTAGTAAAAGCGGAGGATATTTTTTTGTTCGACGTGAGCAAGGAACGTCTAGCTTTTATGCATGAGAAATATGGACTCTCTGTCTGTAATTCTCAGAAAGAGATGGTAGCATCATCGGACTATGTATTTATGTGCGTGCGGTCGGACAATGCCATTGATATGGCGAAAACTCTTTCCGAATATGATTTTGCCGGCAAAACAATAGTAACTGTATCATCTGGCATCCCTATGGCCCTATATGAGAAAAATGTGCCGAACGCTCCTGTTGCCCGCATATTGCCGAATCCTCCCAGCCGCATTGGCAGCGGAGTTGTAGGAGTCGCCTTTAACGCAAGAGTAAGCGAGACTCAGAAGGCTGACCTTATGAAAATGTTTGAGGCAATGGGGACATGTGTGGCTTTGGGCGAGGATAAAATCAATGCGATCACTTCTCTGACAGGCCCGGCTCCTGTATATGCCTTCTTCCAGGGGATAGTCGAATCTGCACTGCTTCTGGGCATTGACCACAAAAATGCTGCAAAAATGGCGTACGGAACCATTGAAGGCTGTCTTAAAGTTTGGGGAAGCGACAGAGACAATATAGGAAAGTTTCTTGCCGAGACAAGCACTCCGGGAGGAATATCTGTCCGTCAGCTTTTCAGCTTGGAACAGAATGCCTTTAAGGCCACAGTAAAGGAGTGCTATGAGGAAGGCTTTCTGAGAACAAAAGCATACAGCGACAGCATCTCGGAACTGCTTAAAAATAATAACTGATACCTGTCACTAACATTAAAATCAGATATGGAGATGCCTTCTGCGAAAATCATATTTATTCACAGAAGGCATCTTTTTATGGGGTTATGGAAGACAAGTAGTTAAAGAAAAATCTATGAGCAAATGCTGCTTAGAATACGCCTTCCGCCTTCATCTCTTTGAAAGTATCCTCGATGATGTTGAGAGCCTCGGCAAAGTTCTCTTTTGTATGCTGGAGGCAGGGGCAGTGGTGCAGTCCGTTTGACGAGGTGACGTAAAGTCCCTTGCAGAGCAGCTTTGTTGCAAATATATGGTACTTATCCTTATCTGCGAACATGGCATAGTCTCTGACGTCATTTATAGCTTCTTTATCGGTGAAGTAATACTGTAGCATGGGGCCGTGTCCCTGTACTATGACAGGTATATCCAGATCGCTTATAATCTTTCTTGAACCCGATATGAGCATTTCTCCCAGTTCATGGATGTGTTTGTATCCAGCAAAATTGTCCTTTGTCATCTCGGTCATATTGACATAACAGACTTCCATCTGCAGACGTGCCGAGTTGAAAGTTCCGTAGCTGAGCGCCTTTCCCCACTGCATCTCCTGCATATATTCTTCTCTTCCAGTGATGGCCGAGACAGGCAGTCCAGCTCCCAGAGCTTTTCCGAAAGTCGATATGTCGGGATTGAGCCCGGCCATATCCTGGTAGCAGCCGTTTCCGTATCTGAAGCCTGTGACAACCTCATCCAATATGAAGAGAACATCGTTTTCTTTGGCGATTCTCTGAAGACCTTCCAAGTAGCCCTTTTTGGGAAGTATGACTCCTACATTAGCCATAATGGGTTCTGTGATTATTGCGGCAAGTTCGTGTCTGTGGGTTTTAACGGTTTTTTCCAGTATCTCAAGGTCATTCCAAGGGCATATCACAAGGTTTTCAATGTGCTCATGAGGAATTCCCGAACCCTCTACCATCATTACAGGGTCGCTCTTTGCTCCCATTGTATCGACGGGACGGGCATGGCAATTGGCAAGAAGTCCGTCATACCAGCCGTGGTATTGACCTTCGAACTTAAGAATCTTCTTCTTTCCGGTTACTGCTCGGGCAAGGCGAACAGCCATCATTACGGCTTCCGTTCCGGTATTGCCGAAGCGGACTTTGTCAGCGTTCTTTATCATGCTCAGGAACTTTTCGCCGCACTTAACTTCAATTTCGGTGCATGATGCGAAGTGTGAGCCTCCCTGTATTGCCCTTGATACAGTCTCTACTATTTTGGGATGTCCGTGCCCCATTATATTTGCGCTGAATCCAAGCATTAAGTCTATATATGAATTTCCGTCTGCATCAAAAACCCTTCCGCCTTTGCCTTCCTGAATATAAATGGGATAAGGCTTGCAGGATGCAATACCGCGTGAAGGTGAATTAGCTCCTTCGACAAAGACATTCATCGCTCTGTCAAATAGCTGTTTGGATTTAACGCTCCGCTGCTCAAACAATTCGTACATTCTTTATTCCTCCCAAGAAATTTATTTAATGTGTGTAGTACATGTTCTTCCTGTAGTACACTATTTATATACCCTTTCTTTTCGGTTGTCAATATACAGGGTTCGTAATTTTGCTTTATGAAGGTAAGCATCGGTTATTATGGAAAGGTTCGGTATGGGTAAGCGCGGTTAGATTTAAAGTGCGGTATTTTGCAGCGTCGCTTGTAGTAGGTTTGAGAGGGTGTTTGCGTCTGTCCTTTGTTTAAATTACAGGCATTAAATATAAATCGGTTATCTAAGAGCCATTGACACGCGGAAAAATAACCAGATAATATAGGGAGTGCGGATTATACCTCGGCTCATACACCAAGGCCTCGGTAGGCAAAGTGCATAATCTTTTGTAGGGGGCGAATTCGCTTGAGTGAGGATTATCAGACAATGGGCTGTACGGCGGCAGACTGTATCTACTCCGGAATAAGAAAGAAAATTATCTCCAAGGAGCTGCAAAAAGGACAGCGACTGGCGGAGACTGCCATCGCCAAGGAGTTTAACGTAAGCCGAACTCCGGTACGCGAAGCTATAAGACGCTTGGCGAGTGATGGGCTCGTAAATATCATTCCGGGCTGGGGCGCGCATCTTGTATCACCCACGAAGGAAGAAGTTATTGATACAAGCATGATGCGTCAGGTACTGGAAGAGATTGCCATTAAAAAGGCAGTCCAATCTGTTACCCCTGTTCACATATACAAACTGCAGGAGCAGATTATTCTTGAACAAAAGGCGGCAGAAGAGGGCGACGTAGACGCTTATATCACGGCAAACAATAATTTTCACTTGGTAATAGCGGAAGCGGCGGGAAGCAAGACTCTCTTTGAGCTGCTTGAACATGTGCTTGCAAAAGTTGTGACGCACCTGCTGTTCTTTGACGATTCTCTGTTCAAATTCGACACAAATCCGGCCCTTAACCAGCACAAAAAGATTGTAAAGGCCTTGGAAGCCAAAGATATGGATCTGTGTGTCAGCTTAATAAAACAGGACATATATCCCTGGGGCATTTAGCTCTTTATGCTTCATAGATTTTTGCCGCAGCGAACGTAATTTTCCGCTTCGAGGGGAGAAACAGAGTCACGAATAATGTGTACTTGACTCTTACTGTTTACTTTGCACGCCATTTACACGCCAACAAAAATAGAGCCTCTCGGCGCACGGAATCCGAGAGGCTCTAAACTATTGCTATCACAGTGCTTTTAAATGGTGGAGCTGAGGCGATTTGAACGCCCGACCCCTTCCGTGCGAGGGAAGTGCTCTCCCGCTGAGCTACAGCCCCATTCTGTCAGCACGAAAGCTATTTTACCATTTCACACATCATTGTCAACAGGCAGCTTAAAAAGTACCACGTTTAGCGGGATTCAAGCATCTTTCTGCTTGTGTTGCTTGCATATATCAGTCCTATAATTGCCAGTATGTTTACCGCAGCGCAAAGGTACCATGCATATGTATAGGTTCCTGTTTTGTCATAGAAGAATGCTATTGTCGGACTTCCGAGGGCCATTCCGCCCTGAAGGAAGAAGTTTGTCATACCGTAGACTTCACCGTACTTTTTTGCTCCGAAGAGCCTGCTTGTGAGTACGGGCGGAGTTAC
>CAZNYN010000004.1:74049-103593 GCA_964577295.1 uncultured Synergistaceae bacterium
CTTCACCGTACTTTTTTGCTCCGAAGAGCCTGCTTGTGAGTACGGGCGGAGTTACAGTGCCGCTGCATGTGCCGAATCCGTGAAGCAGAATAAATGCCAAATAAAACGGTGCGGCTTTTACATTGAGAAGAGCGAGAGTTGCCAGAACCATTGTCGCGCAGCCGAGCATTATTCCCGCTTTAGAGCCCTTTGCGTCATAAACGGAGCCCAAAATTATCTTGCCCGCTATTGCAATGCCGAGGTAGGCAGAGACGGCCGCCGCCGCCTTTGTGGGGCTAAGCTGGTCGCTTATGTAGGCAGGGGCCTGAAGAAGGACTGCTCCGCCGGAGAAGCCTACCATTGCAATGCTTGCCATGTAAATCCAGAACATAGGCTGTGACTTCAATTCGGAGACTCCCATTCCGAGGTCTCCCACGGGAGCTTTGCCCGCTTTCAGTTCTTTTCCGAACCCGTATGGCTCAAGTCCCATATCCTGCGGTCTCTTGCGTATAAATACTATAACCAAGGGGAGCACGACTGCTATGACAAGAGCTGCAAGAACCTGGTATGCAAAGCGCCACCCGTGCTCAAGTATCATTTTGTTTATGATAGGGCTCATGATCATTCCGCCGAGCCCTGTGCCTGCAAGAGCTATGCTCATAGCCAGACCCTGTTTTTCGATAAACCAGTTCTTTATTATTATGCTGAAGGCCATTAAGGACGCTCCGTTGATGGATATGCCTATAAGCAGAGCAAAGGCGTAGAACATGGGGAGGGATGTCGATATTGAATAACCCAAAAATCCTACCGCTATGCCGACGACTGAGAGACCGACTACGACTTTAACATTCTTGTGCTCCATCCAGCGTCCGACAAAGGGTGACATAAACATTGCAGTAATGGATACTATGCTTCCGCAAAGGGCAAAGGCGGAACGTTCAAATCCAAGGTCGGAAGACACCGGCTTAAGGAAGAGGCTGAAGCATGTGACCGGAAGAGTCCACATTAAGGCAAGCGATATAATGGCGATAACAACTATTTTCCATCCGTAGAACATTTTTTCTTCTTTCATTTTCTGCACCTCCGATAAAATTTTAAGAATGGCTTTTCAGCCAATTGACTGCGCACTCGGCGTATATTGCGCTACCCACAGGGAATATATCCTCATTAAAAAGTATCCCGGGATGGTGCGGAGCCGTTATTGTCTCTTTGCCGGGAAAATCCGCTCCCAGTGTGAAGTAGGTGCTTGGCACTCTTTGAGCGATCAGAGCAAAATCTTCGGAGCCTTGAAGCTTTTGTATCTCGGTGGGGGAGACATGTTCTGCCAACCCCTCTTTTACGTATGATACGAGTTCTTTCGTCGTGCTTTCGTCGCAGATGCAGGGAGGCACTTGGTACATAAATGAAACTTCCGCACTTCCTCTGAAGGTTTTCGCGACACTTTCGGATATTTCGCAGAGCCTCTTTACAAGAAATTCTCTTACGGAAGCCGAAAATGTTCTTATTGTTCCTTTCATTACGGCGCTTTGAGGAATGATATTCGCTGCTTCGCCCGCATGTATGCTTCCTATTGTTAAAAGTGCCTGCTCGTTTGAGTCTGTCTCGCGCGAAATAAGCTCCTGCAGAGCTGTGTGTATGTGAACCGCTATGTTTATCGGGTCTACGCCTTTGTAAGACTGAGCTCCGTGGCAGCCTTTGCCCGTTACCGCTATCTCAAAGCCGTCAACCGATGCCATCATCTCTCCCGCTCTGTAGCCGACAGTGCCTAACGGAAACATTGGAAATACGTGCATTGCCATAGCTGCGTCCACCTTCGGATTTTCAAGCACACCGTCTTCTATCATTGAAAGCGAGCCTGCAAATATCTCTTCTCCGGGCTGGAACATGAGCTTAACCGTGCCTTTTAAATCTTTTTCATTCTCTTTTAATATCTTTGCTGCACCGAGAAGTATGGCTGTGTGTGCGTCGTGTCCGCAGGTGTGAGCTTTGCCGGGAATTTCAGACGAGAAGGGAAGTCCGCTGGCCTCGTCCATAGGGAGTGCGTCCATGTCAGCTCTTAGCAGGAAAACTTTTCCCGGGTTTCCGACAACAGCGGTTACTCCCGACTTTCCGCACTTTTTAGGCTCATAGCCCATCTCGGTAAGTCTGCCCATTACATATGAAACTGTTTCATGAAGCTCCATGCCGACTTCGGGGCGGCGATGCAGATGCCGTCTGTCGGCAATGATATCATCTTTGAGTTCATATGCGCGCATTGCAATAGTCTTCATTGCATAACCTCCGACAAAATTAAGAATGATTTTTCAGCCAGTTAAATGCGCACTGTGCGTGAATCGCGGCTCCGAGGGGCAGTACATCTTCGCTGAAGACAACTCCTGGATTGTGGTGCGGATATGAATTTCCCGGCGTCTTTGCACAGAGCATAAAGTAAACAGAAGGGACTCTTTCAGTAATAAATCCAAAATCATCCGAAGGTGTTATTTTGTAGTTCGGAAGCCTGTAAAAATCGTAGCCCATCTGCTCCGTGTAGCCCAGCATTTCCGACAGCATCTCAGCATCGATAACAGCCGCAGGTATTGCCGAAAGAACTTCAATTTCGGCGGAAGCTCCCATTGCCTGAGCCGTTCCCGCTGTTATCTCCCTTATTCTTCTGTTCAGCTTTTCTCTGAGCTCTTTGTCATATGTGCGCAGTGTGCCCTGCAAAACAGCCTTGTCCGGGATTATGTTGTTATTGACTCCGGCGGAGAACTGTCCTATTGTCAGAACGGCCGGAATGAGGGGCGGAACTTCTCTTGACATCAGTCCCTGAAATGCCTGATAAATATGCAGCCCGACATTTATCGGGTCTATGCCCAAGTGCGGCATTGCTCCGTGCGAGGCTTTTCCCTGAATCGTTATTTTAAAACCGTCGCATGATGACGTCATTCCTCCGGAGCAGAAGCATATTCCGCCAGCCGGCCCGTCGAGCATGACATGTATCGCCATGGCCGCGTCGACCTTCGGATTTTCAAGTATTCCGGCTTCAATCATGCTCATCGAACCCTTAAAGCTCTCCTCGGCAGGCTGAAACATAAGCTTTACAGTTCCGCACAGCTCACTCTGGCGCTCTTTCAGCAGGCGGGCCGCAGCAAGCAGCATAGCTGTGTGCATGTCATGTCCGCAGGTGTGGGCGTCATTTGTTGTGCTCTTAAATGGAAGGTCATTGTTTTCCTCCATTGGCAGAGCATCCATATCGGCTCTCAGAAGGATGGTCTTTCCCTTTTTGCCTCCGACAATGTTTGCTGTTACGCCCGATTCTATTATCAGCTCGGGTTCAAGTCCTATTTTCTCAAGGTAATTTTTTACGAACTCTGTCGTCTTCGGCAGTACAAGCCCTGCTTCGGCGTTCTGATGCATCCAGCGCCTGTTGTCGACTGTCTCTTGATTGATTTCTCGTGCGCGGTTAAGGAAATCTTCCATGTTCTATACCTCCGTCTCTCAGAAATATAAAGACTATATAAAGACTAGGCTTATTATATTTGAAAAATGGTTGCGCGTCAACAACTTTGATTGTAAAATATTCATTAAGCCTGATGGAAAAAATAACATTTTCAGTATCAATTTTTAAAAGAATTAAGGATATTGCAGCTTGATATATAAAATTTTTTCGCTCTGCGAGCTGCATATTTGTGATATAAAGACGTTTCCTTAAATATTTTGAAAGTATGGTGGAATTGCGATGACAACAAAACTTGCTATAGTCATGACATCTTATTTGAGACCGTTTGTAGAATCCACAATAAAGGAGCTTGGCAGCGAATACAATGTCTCTGTATATTTATATGAGCATTTCAGCGAGATAGGCAAGATTTATTCTTCCATTCCCGCAGATGTAAACGGCGTGCTGAC
Source organism: uncultured Synergistaceae bacterium (assembly GCA_964577295.1). GTDB lineage: Bacteria > Synergistota > Synergistia > Synergistales > Synergistaceae > CAZNYN01. The sequence continues at coordinate 77,917 of CAZNYN010000004.1, forward strand.
AAGCGGAATGTACCCTGCACGGGCTATTAAGCTGGCTCATCCCGAGAGCGGCAAGGTTATCAAGCCTTTTAATACGGACGATGCCGGGTTTTATCATTTGATCCTTCAGCTTCTGAATCACAATCGTTCTCTTGATTTTTCGCGCATTCACGCAGATTTTATCGACTTACTCGGCATCGGTCTCTATGATTATCTCTTTAACGAGAGAAAGGTGACTTTTTCCGATATTTTGGCTGAAGAGGTTGATGCTATGAATGAGGAAGAGCTTTACTCTATAGAGGAGGAAGTCTATCAGAAACACATCACTCTTTACAAAGAGGGCAAAACAGATTTTTCGGTGACAAGATTCAGCAGCATTGTGCCGCGCCTTCAGAGAGCGGGAGTGCCTGTATATTTTGCCTATCCGACTCATGAGTACATGGCTAATGTGATAAAAGAGGCGGCAAGAGAGACTCGTATTATGGAGATGGAAAACAATCTGCCCGCTGTTATTAATGCCGCCATACCTCCGGTAGGGGACGATATTTCCTCAGCCTTCGGCATGGAGCGCAAGTTTGCGGCACTGCACGAACTTCTTATAGATTTTAATGTCTCATCTTCGATGGAGTGTGTTCTTCAGCGGACTGTGTGGGGTTTTGAGGCTTTTACAAACAAAAAAACTTTGATAGAGGCTACTGACAATTTCTCTCTCTGTTCATTAGGGCACATGGCGTCCAAAATGCTTGATTTCAGTATAAATATCGGCTACGGTATAGGGCATTCTCTCAGTCAAGCCAGGATAAACGCGGGGAATGCCAAGCGCGAGTCGGAACATTCCGCCTCTGGGTCGAGCTATCTCATCAACGAACAGAGCGAGTTAATAGGGCCTCTGGGCGCTAAAGATGCTCTTATAGTTACAAAAGCGGCCTCTCCTCATGATTTTGAAGCTGCCAAGAGGGCAGGACTCTCGCCTTTAACAGTGCAGAAGATACGAGCCGCAGTTGCAAAACAGCACGATGAGCGCATTACTGCTCAGGAACTCTCTGCAGTGCTTTCAATTACGAAGCGCAGCGCCAACAGGTTTCTTAAAGCTCTGTATGAAGCAGGGGTAATTAAGTCGGTGGAGGAGAATCGCAGTACGACTAAAGGACGTCCAGAGAAAGTTTTTTGCTTTGCCGAGTAGAATGCGTCCTAAATGTAAAAGCACTGATATTAAGTGTTTTACTATTTAAAGACTATATAGAGAAAATTTTATGTTTTTTGATATTGACGTTAATATAAAACATTTGCTATACTTCGGGACATTATGGAGACACTAATAAAAATATTTGAGTTTGTGGGTATATTTGCCTTCGCCATATCGGGCGCGGTCGTGGCTATGCGGGAGCGCATGGACATTTTCGGTGTTTACTGTGTCGCATGTATAAGCGCCCTTGGAGGAGGCGTGCTTCGAGACGTGGTTGCCGATTTGGGCGTGCCTGCGTTCTTTTCGAGCTATCCCCCTGTGATTATAGTCTTTGCCGCAGCAGTGGTTGCTCTCATTTTCAGAGAGAGGCTGATATTAGGCACCCTTTTTGTCATGCTTGACGCATTGGGGCTCTCTGTCTTTGTCATCTCTGCCGGAGTAAAGGGCATAGAGTCGGGTTACAGTTTTATGCTCTACATATTTGTCTCTACCATAACTGGCGTAGGAGGCGGTATTTTACGGGATATCGTCTGCAACAAAAAGCCCGATATTTTCCAGCGCGATATATACACTCTGGCGGGGATTTTGGGCGCGATTGTGCTCTGGATAATATACCCCATCACGCCTCACCTGGTTTCGATGAGTTTATCAATGACGATAATTATTGTTGTTCGCATGGTATGTTATTTTTATAAGATTAATTTGCCCGCGGTGCGCTACAGGCGCAGGCTGTGCAAGGATTATGCGGGAAATGTGCGCGAATGCGGAGATAAGCCGATAAATTCCGGGGAGTAGCGGCACTTACCCGTCCAGACAGTCCTCTGCATGGCTCTGAAAGCGCAGGCCGTCAGGCAGAGGAGAGTCTTTTCTGCCTTTTTCGGATCTGAATTCCGACTTCGGCGCCCACTTCCTTTCCGTGTCGGGAGGCGAGAAGAGTGCGGCGGGTTTGAGCAGAGAGGCTGTACACTCCTTGTTAACTCTGTCAACGGCTTTCATTGCCGCAAGTTTTTTTTCGTCCTCTTCCTCTTCGAAGAGGCTTTTTTGTACCCCCTCGCTTGTATCGGAAAAGCCGCTCAATATTACTCCACATTTTTTATATCGATAGCCCGGCCGAAATATCTCGACCAAGGCTTTGCGCGCCGCGGCTATAAAATCACTGTCGAGAGTCTTTGGCTCGGAGAAGGTGATGTCCTTGATGTTTGAGTAGTATTCTCCCGATGTGAATTTGCCAGTTGAGATGTAGACGGATATTTTGTGAGCGGCCTGTCCCGATTTGCGCAGCTGTCTTGCTGCCGATACGGCAAAGCATAGCAGGGGATCAGACATCTCTTCCAATGTCGTAATTGCCTCTCCAAAAGAACGGGAGACCATAATTGATTTTGGAGGTTTTCTCTCCGAGTTCAGAGCGTGTGCCATACGTCCCCTGAGCTCCCATGCGCAGTACATGGAAGTGATGCCGAAATTTTTTTTGATCCACATGTCATCTAGGCGCATAAATTGGGATGCGTCATTTACTCTGTAAAGGTGCAGCTTCTCTGCAGTCTTTCTGCCTATTCCCCATATATCGCGGCAGGAAAATTGCGACATGAAGGAGCTGTCGCCGTATCTTTTGGCGTCAATCCAGCATACGCCCCCTGTCTCAGGATGAGTTTTAGCATATTCCGTTCCGAGTTTAGCTAAAGTTTTTGTAGGAGCTATGCCGATAGACACGGGTATGCGGCAATTCTTCCATATATCTTTTCTTATCTCGGCACAGTATTCATAAGGCGCTTTTACGGAAGATATGGCTATGTTGAAGAAAGACTCATCTATTGAGTAGACTTCGACAGTGTCTGTATAGAGCGAGATACGCTTCATTACAGCGGCCGAAATTTCCTGATAAAGAGGCATGTTTGTCGATCTTATGACGACATTGTTGTATGAAAGCAGATCTTTGATTTTAAAATATGGCGCGCCCATTGCCACTCCGAGCTTCTTTACCTCATTGGAGCGGGATATCACACAGCCGTCATTGCACGAGAGGACTACGACAGGCTTGCCGTCAAGTGAAGGCGATACCCGTCTTTCACATGATACAAAAAAATTATTGCAGTCCGCAAGTGCTATTCTTCTGTCATGCATTATGTCTGTAATCATTTCATCTCGACCTTCTGCTGTAAGTATTCTATATGAATACCATTTAATGGTAACTTTGTCAACTGATTGTATCTAAAAATGGCATATCATGGCAGAAGTTAAGTGCGTGTTATCTTATCTTTCTTCGGATTCGTCTTCGGGTTCAAATTCTAGGTTATTGGCAATTGCACAGTCGTTGCAGACTATGACGCTCTCACCGTCTTCTGTCACTGCTTCATGAAAAAGGTCGCAGCACTCTCTGAGCGCTTTTCCGCATAGAACACATCTCAGCATATCATCACTTCCTTACAAAATATTACTATTTCTTCTTCACGGAGTAGCCGAAAGATCCGACTTGTCTTCCGAGGGAGTAGTATTTTCCGTGGCTTGAAGCGACAAGCCCGGCTTTTTCCAAGTGCATTACACCCTTAGAGTCTATCAGTTTTTCGTCCACGTTCACGGATATTATTTTTGAGAGGAACATGTCATGAGTTCCGAGCGGAATTATCTGCTGTACTCTGCACTCCATTGAGAGAGGGCTTTCCTTTATCATAGGAGCGGAGATGTTGGGGGATGGTTCCGCCGTAATCGAGCGCAGGGAAAATTTGTTCGTATCTCTTCCGGACTTTACTCCGCAGTAGTCGGCCGCCCATATAAGAGCATCTGTGGTGAGGTTTATTACAAATTCGCCCGATGCCTTTATTATGTTGTATGAATACCGTTCGGGGCGTACCGATATGTATGTCATGGCAGGGTCGGAATTTGTTATTCCAGTCCATGCGATTGTTATTACATTAGGTTTTTCCATCGTGCCGCAGGATACCATAACGGGCGGAACAGGGTAGAGCATTGTTCCCGCTTTCCATGTTACTTTGCTCATTTGCGCGCATCCTTCCTTCGTTTAAAATATTTATATGCAGAAGATAGATTAACACGAAATAGGCTCAAATTACAGTGCGTCTTTCATCTAAAAAGTGTAGAATATAAGCGGGAGTGTGAGCTATGAAAAAAGAAAGCTTTCTGAGCAAAGGGTTTCTTGTTCCTATTGCTATTGTTTTTTTGTGGTGGTACGGTTCGTCGCACGGCTGGTGGAACTCTTTTCTTCTGCCCTCTCCGGGCAATGTCGCCGATGCTTTTATATTGTCTTTTGAAAGCGGTGAGCTTAAGACTCACGTCTGGGCAAGTCTGAGCCGCATTATAAGAGGCTTTGGCCTATCGGCTTTTCTTGCTCTCGCTACGGCTCTTTTGTGCGCGTGGTTTCCGCGTCTTCTGGCTCAGATAGAGCCTACTCTGGAATTTATGCGCCATATTCCCCCCATGTCTGTAATTCCTATGCTTATTTTGTGGTTCGGGATTGGGGAAGCTCCCAAGATTATTCTTATTATTCTTGCGACATTTTTCCCGGTTTTTATGAACACTCTTCAGGGAATAAAGGAGTGCGACCCTAAACTTCTTGAAGTCGCAAAAGTCTTTGACTATACAAGATGGCAGAGTTTTAAGTATGTCACACTGCCATCTGCCGTGCCATCCGTGCTGACAGGCCTGCGCCTAGGACTGGGCTACAGTTGGCGCTCCCTTGTGGCCGCTGAGCTTGTCGCGGCATCGTCCGGGCTTGGCTACATGATATTGGACGCGGAACAGTTATCCCGCTCCGATGTGGTTCTTATGGGCATATTAGTCATAGGAGCTTTGGGCGCTTTTCTTGACTACGGCTTTCTGCTTGTTATGAGGAGATATCTCAAAAGGGGTATAGAATGATGAACCGATTGAAGATAGAAAACTTAACAAAAAAATACCAGCTTGAGGACATGGCTGTAGACGCTCTCTCGGGCATAAATCTTGAAATAGAGCCGGGCGAGTTCATAGCCATAGTGGGCAGAAGCGGCTCAGGCAAGACCACACTGCTTAGGATACTTGCCGGACTTGAGGAGCAGACTTCCGGAAAGATATATTTTCAGGGCAGGGAGTGTACTGTGGACGCGCCTTTGCCTACAGGTATGGTATTCCAGGAAGCCAGGCTCATGCCGTGGCTATCTGTTGAAAGCAATGTGCTCTTTCCGTTTCTGCCTAAAGGCAGGGATGAAGCTCTGCACAAAAAAGCTCTCAGCCTGCTTGAAATGCTCGGGCTTTCGGGCTATGAAAACGCAATGCCGTTTCAGCTCTCCGGCGGAATGGCTCAGCGTGTAGCTCTGGGGCGAGCTCTCATTCGAGACCCGGAAATTATTCTGCTCGATGAGCCTCTCGGAGCTCTTGACTACTTTACAAGGAGAACTCTCCAGTCGGAGCTGGTGAGAATTTACAGAGGCGGAGGCAAGACCTTTATCATGGTTACACATGATGTCGGAGAAGCTCTGCGCCTCGGTACCAGAGTCCTTGTTCTCAAGAACGGCAAAATAGATGTCTCTGTTAATGTGCCTATGGGGTACCCAAGAGTCAGAAATTCTCCCGAGTTTCAGGCTCTTGTCGATAAAGTTCTTGGTGCGATAGAGGATTCCGAGTAGGGGATGACGCTGTGAATACCGAAGAAATTCTGCCCGGCCTTATAAAAATTGTCCTTCCCATTGCGCGGGGAGGTTTTGAATCTTTTATAAACGGCTGGCTTATCAAAGACAGTGAGAGGCACAAAACAATATTGATAGAAACGGGCCCCGCTTCCGCAGTTTCGGGGCTTTTGTCGGATATTGCCGCGCTGGGCGTAAAGGATATAGATTACCTTCTCTATACCCATGTCCATCTGGACCATTCCGGAGGAGCGGGGCAGTTCTGCGATGCATTTCCGAATGTTAAAATCATAGCGCCTCACTCAGGAGTCAGCCACCTTATAGACCCTTCGATACTCTTTGCCGCGTCAAGAAAGACGTTGGGCGCTCTTTGCGACGCTTACGGAACGCCGAAAAACGTGCCTGAAGATATGTTTGTTTCATCAATGTGTGATAAGGAAGCTCTGGAGATTATAGAGACTCCCGGCCATGCGCCTCACCACAGTTCATATATATACAATTTGAACGGAAAGAGAATCCTCTTTGCGGGAGAGGCGGGAGGATGCTGTACGGAGCTTGCGGACGGAGACATATTCATGAGGCCGGCAACGCCTCATAAGTTCTACTGCGGCACGGCTCTTTCGTCACTGGATAAACTGCTTTCATTAAATGATATCTATATGATTTGCTATCCACATTCGGGTTCTTATCCCAACGCACATGAACTTTTGACACTCGCAAAAGATCAGATGATTTTATGGCGCGACATTGTAAAATCACTGCAATGCGGTTTTAATTTCGACGATGCGCGTGAAGCGATATTCAGAGGAGATCCCATGATGAAGAAGCTGGAATCCATGCCCGATGATGTTCGTTCAAGAGAACTGTTTTTTATAGGGCAGAGCATAAAGGGCTACATGGGAGCTGCTGAGAGGAATGTACTGTAATTTTCGGATAAATATAGTTTTCAAATAATCAGGAGGGGGAGCGTTATGCCTTTTACCGTCGAAAGTTATTATCGCATAAAGGAGAAGGAAGAGAGGCTTTCTAAGCTCTACGCGGATTTTGGGCGCGATGCGCTTTTCCTCGTCCCTTCTTCCATGGATAAGGAGCCTATGTACAAGTTAATATCAAAAAACGGCTCATTTTTCGGAGCTCGTCCATCCGTAATGACAGTAGGAGAGCTTTACAGAGAGACATCAAAGCTGTGCGGTTCCGAGCGTCCTGTCATAGATCCGCCCGACCATAATCTCATCATAAAATACCTACTGGATTTATTCCTTAAAGAGTGTTCCGAAAATGGAAGAGACCTGCCTCCCGGAATGAAGCACAAAGGTTTTGTCTCCGTTGTCGGAGATAGCATTAAGGAACTTATAATAGAAGATGTATCTCCCGAACATTTGCAAAAAACTCTTTTTAACGAAGAAGCCCCGGACGTCTCTGTACCGGAGGCCGTATTGCTAAGGCTTTACGGAGACTATCTCTCATATCTTGAAGAGAACGACATAGCCGATGCCGCGCAGGTTGCATCTTTGCTCTGCTCGCTGCTTGCTCACGGCGAAGCGGAAGGTTTTCTCGGGCCGAAAAAAATCATAGTCATAGGATTCCTTTCATTTACAGGAAGCCAGCTTAAACTTATGAAAGCTCTTTCCGATATCTCGAATATGACTTTTATACTTCCCGAGAGCGGCATTGACGATTTTCATGACGCGATAACACAGCTCGGAGCGGAGTACACGGAGCGCCCCAAGTGGAGTGTTAAAACAGCACTGCTCGAGGCCAACAATAAAGAGCTGGAATTGGCGGCTCTGGCGCGGGAGATTGCTCTGTGGACGCACGGACGAAGCGCCCTTTCCTCTCTCGGTGAGATGGATAATTACGGAGATATAGGAGTGCTGCTGCGCCCCGATGCTCTGGATTCACTCGCCAACAGCCTTGAACGGTACAAAATACCTTACAACGTCCAGGTTCGTCAGACGGTGGGAGAGGGAATAGCAGGCGAACTGCCCAGGATGATATGGAATTCGTTTGCATCCGGCTGGGATACAAAAAGCACAGCATTTCTTATGACAAACCCTCTCTTCGGAGGCAATGGCTTTCGTGTCTCAGACGCTCTTGCGGTTGCTCCTGAAGGAGCGGAGAGCTGGCTTGCCTATCTCAAAGGAAGAGAGAAAAGCGTGTTTAAAGAAGTGCTGATTCTCTGCTCTTCATTGGCAAAAGGCGGAACTCCGTCTGAAATATTGACGATATGGCATGATTTTCTCTTGAAGCTAAACATTGCCTCCGTTATAGCGGAGCGCATAGAAGACAGGATATCACTTGACGGAGTTATAAAAGATTTATCTTCCGTGATGTCAGAGCTTAAAAAGAAAATAGAATCTCTTGACGATATAAGAAAAGATATAGGGGAGGCGGCATCTCTGTCTTTTGCCGGCTCTGACGCAGTCTCGTACATATCGGATTGGGGAAGGACAGCCACTCTTCCTATACCTCTTCCTCAGAGCAAATCATTAACTCTTTACTGCTCTATCCCGCCGATACTCACATCTCATAAGTATTGGGTGATGACCGATATCGACTACAATACATGGCCCGGAAAGCTCAGGGAGTCGCCGCTTTTCCGAAATGAGAGCAAAAAGCAGATAAACAGCTTCGAGTCGGAGGATAAAGAACCTCTGCCCCATGTCCCCGATATACATGAAGAGCGGGAGCAGAAGGAGGCTATATTCAGAAGGATTATAGCGACAGGCGAGGAAGGAGTCATCATCGCCCGTTCTCTCACTGATATGAGCGGCAGACCGGTGGGAGCTTCGCAATTTACGGAATCTCTTTTTGCGTCAAAAAGTCCGAGGGAGTACAAATCACTCTGCGTCATAGAATATCCGCTTTCAAAAGTTCTGCCTGCAAGGGAGGATGATATCTTCCCCGAAGCGGAAGTGTCTCTCTGTGCCGAGATGGAAGAGCGCGGGCCCGTGCCGAGATTCGGAACTATGACACACTCCGAAGAGATGCCCGTTATAAACCTCAGCGATCTGGACACATGGATAGAGTGTCCCTATCTTTACTGGGCAAGGAACAAACTGAAACTTGACTACAGGATTCCGTCTCTCTATGACGCGAGGCTTGCCGGGACTTTTCTCCACAAGCTCTGGGAAGTATCTTTGAATGCCCGCATAGAAAACGGCAAAAGCATATATGCCAACGCACGTTCATCTATTGAAGAGATTATGAAAAACTGTTATCCCGCTCTGGCGGCCGACGCAAGGCTCGAACGGTACAAAACTCTGCTGATGCGCAGAGCCGCGGATTTGGCGGAGCATCAGGATCTTATAGAGGAGAGGGCAAAGGGCAGAACGGGACTGAAGACAGAGTACAAGATTAAAGATTTTGAATTTAACGGAGCAATTTTCCGCGGCAGGTGCGACAGGATAGACTATTACGGCAACGGAGCGGTTGTGCTGGACTATAAGCTTGGCAAGTCGGTGAATCACAAGGAAGAGCTTCAGCTTGCCGCATACGCCTATGTGCTGAGAGAGACAGAGGGAATAGAGCCTCTCGGCTTCGGCTGGTTCGGACACTCCGACAACAAACTTTGCGGCTTCTTTGATGACAGCATGGCTCCGATATATTTTGTCAGGACAAAGACCAAGCAGAAGCCTCTCGACGAAATTATAGATAAAGCTCGTGACGCAATGGCGGAAATGGCTCTCTCCGTAAAACGGGGAATATTTGAGGCAAAATACACATCCGGCGCCAAAAGCAGGTGCTCCCTCTGCTCACACTATACTCTGTGCCGCCGCCGTGAGGTTAGATTCTCGGATATAGAAAATGAAGAATATGCTGACGGAGGAAACGACAATGAATAAGGCCTCTTCATCAGAAAACAGTTGGAATGACTGCTTATACGGCCTGCCTGAACAAATTGAGGCAGTAACCAGCCGCGCATCCTTAACCGTCATAAGCGCAGGTGCGGGGACAGGCAAGACAGAAACCTTGGCACAGCGTGTGGCATGGCTTCTGGCCGATGACCCCGACTGCTCCGTCACCGATATCCTTGTCCTGACCTTTACGGAAAAAGCATCCCGCGAGATGCGCGACAGAATAATGCAGACTATATCAAAGTGGCATGACAAATACCCGAAAGAGCTTGCCCATTTGGAAAAGAGCATAAAATCCATCGACGATGCCTCCATATCCACAATACACGCCTTCGGCATGAAGGTGATAAGAGAGTCTGGACTTCTGCTCGACCTTGATCCATCATCCGCAATAGCGCCGGCTCCGAGGGAGGATATATGGTGGAAGGACTATGGCGGCGCTTTGAACTCTCTCTCTCTGAAATCTATCCGCCCGTTTCTCTCGGAGGAGTGGCTCTGCCGTGCCGAGGAACTTTTCAACGACGAAAAAATAGTCGATTTTGTAAACTGCTATGGTGCCGATACTCTCTCTTCTGCCGCAAAATCGGCATCTGAGCAGCTCGGAAGCAAAGATATCTCCGCAGATGCTCTCTGGAACTGGCCCTGTGATAACTTAGAGGAAGATATAGCGTCTCTCTCTTGGATATTTGACGATATATGGGATATTTGGATGAAAGACTTATTCCCCCTGCTGATTGACGAGATAAGAAAAGATGCAGAGAAAAAGGAGACATCACAGAAACTCTTCTCCCTATTTGATTCATACGGTTCATCCGCGGCAGACGAGGAAGCTAAGAGAGCATTTGCCCGGGAACTTCTTTGCTCGTCCTTGTCAAATTTGAACAAAATATCGGCCAAAGTCAAAGATGCAATATCTGACAGAATCGGTGTAAAGCTCAAAGATTGGAGAGACGAATATCTCAAGCTCATAAGGAAAGCATCATACCCTTCGGATGAGGAAAAAACTCTTACGCAGATGGCAGGGAGAGTTTGTGCCCTGGGCTGGTACTGCTGGGAGAGGATAAGGGAAAAAGAGAGCATTCTCTCTATGAATGATTTAATCCGCTGCGCAAAAGAAGTGCTTGAGAAAGATGCGGAGTACGGCAAGAAGTTCAAACACATACTGGTGGACGAATTTCAAGACACTGACGGGCTTCAGGACATGCTGCTAAAATCTCTGTGGCACGAGGGTACAAACACGCTCTTTCTCGTCGGAGACTTAAAACAATCGATATACAGATTCCGCCATGCCGATCTGAAAATATTTCAGTCATATATAGATATGGCGCGAAATTGCGATGACGGCAAGTACCTCTACATATCTCTGGATAAAAATTTCAGAACAAGAGAGAGCCTGCTTGTTCAGTTCAATACCATATTTTCCGAAATATGGCAGGATGGGCTGGAACGGGGCACTACTATGAAATACGAACCTCTATACCGTCCTGACGGTGTCGATTGGATGGAGGAAAGGAACAAAGAGTGCTCGCCCCACTCCGCTGAAGCGATAATCGCGGTTCAAAATAACGATTCCGAAAGCGGCAAAGAGCTCGTTGACGATGCGAGATACAGATTGTTCTGCGAACTCGCCGTCCGTACGGCAAAAATGCACGAAGAGAAGATGAATATATGGGACAAGGAGGCAAAGGCACTCAGACCCGTTCGCTGGAGAGATTTTGCTCTGCTCGTGCCTACAAGGACATCATACCGGATAATAGAGAGAGCATTTGAAGCGGCATCAGTGCCCTATGTGCTGTGCACAGGAAAGGAATATTATACGCGCGGCGAGGTCACTGACATCATCAATCTCGTCTCCCTGGCTTCTGAGCCAGAAAATCCATTCTTCCTGGCAGGGTGGCTCGCATCACCGTTCAGCAATATGAGCGCGGATTCTCTATCCTCTCTTTTAACCGAGGCAGCGGAGCGCAAAGAGAAATATAAGGATTTGCCTCTCTCTGCGCTGCTGAAAGAAAAATTTCCGAAACAATATGAAAAAATAAAAGAGCTTAGAAATATAGGAGAACTAAAGGGAGCGTCCTCAATGATACGTTCTCTCTCAAAGGACAGAGGCTCTCTTGCCTATTTCGAGCCTGAACAGAGAAAACGCGTCGCCGCCAATATAGCGGCATTGGGCCGCATTGCCGCGGAATATGAAAGTTCTCAGGGAATGAGCCTGGCAGGCTGCGCGGATTACCTCAGCTTTGCCGTAAACACTTCCGTGCGCAAGGAAGAACCTGACATCACGGACGAAAATCAGGATTCTGTAAAGGTGCTTACAATACACACCTCAAAGGGGTTGGAATATCCGGTAACGCTTGTGGCTGGCGCGGAGGCTCACGGGACAAAAACAAAGAGCATAGGCATATCTTCACGCTATGGAGTTGTAATGCAGAAGATACCGGAAGCGTTTTGCAGGAATGAATCATCGGAAGAAAAAACCGTTTCCGGTGTATGGTTTGCTGACAGAGAAGCGGAAGCGGAAAAATCGGAAAAAGAGCGCTTATGGTACGTTGCCGCAACCAGAACAAGGGATAAACTTCTCCTCTGCGGAACAGCCAAAACAGCCAAGGGAGAAAAAATTCCGACTCTTCATGAGGAAAGTTTTCTCGGCAAAGTCGTAAGCTTAAAAGAAAAACTTCAGGAAGATTTCGCTGTAAATTATATTGATAAAAACGCAAAAAAATCAGAGGCGGCAAATTTTGGAGCAGAAGAGTCCGAAGAGGGAAAAGTACTGGAACTTAAAACTGCATCCCCTGCAAAGCTGGCTCGGCTCTCCGCTTCTGCCTATTCTATGATTGCATGGTGTCCCTACGCCTACAGAATAGCTTACAGACAGGGGCGGGAGATGGAGTGGACGGTAAAGAGCGGGGAGAGGGGCAGCGGCTCGGAATTCGGCTCTCTTGCACACTTAATTCTATCCAAATGGGACTATAAGCAGGAAACGCTGAATAAATTTCTGCCGCCTTACGGTGCGGACAATTATACTCGTGTCATGCGAACGATACCGTTAGAGCTCAGAGAAGAGTACCGCATGAAGCGTTCGTACGAGGAGCTTAGGTCTCTGCTGTCGGCCTACTCCATATCGGAAGAAGGCATTTTTCTGGCAAAATTTATGAGCGACCCGAATCTGAATAAAAAAATATTCAGAGAAACACCGTTCCGCGTACAGGATGACGACCTCCTTTTGGTTGGTTCTGCGGATATCTTCTGGGAAGAAAACGGCGTCGTAAATCTAAGGGATTGGAAAACTACTTCAGAGTCCTTTGCTCCTTCTGAATATTACGATGCGCAGCTCTTATTTTACGCTTATGCGATATTCAAATACAGGGAAGAAATATCGCAGCCGATAAAATCCGTCTCCGTAGGCATCAATTATTTGCGTCCTTGTTCAAATGCAAAAAAAATCGTTATTTATAATGAGGCGGAACTGTGCTCCTGCGGAATGGCAATACACAAGGCTGCGGAGATTGCGTTAAGCGGAGATTTTCCCAAAAATCTTAAAAAATGTTCTTGCTGTCCTTGGAAAACCGTATGTCAAAAATAGTTTTAATTGATAATGAAAAACATAAATTTTTTCTGAATAGAGACGTACTTTGATAAGAAAAGATAGCAATTGTATATAATTTGCGTCAATGTGTGAAAATTGACGCAATTAAATTATCAGTGTAGAATTATGAAGTATTTGCGAAAGTAATTCCGCTATGAAACTATGAGGGGAGGTGACCTTATTGGCAGAGAATTTAGCTCAGGAGATACGTGAACAAGAAGCTCTGGCAAAGAACATAATCACTGAAGCAAAGTCAGCTGCGGCGAAAATGATTGCAGCTGCACAGTCTGATGCAGAGCAGTCTATCAAGAGCACAAGGCAGCAGTGCCACAGACAGTGGCGCGAATCTGTTGCCAATGCGGAGAAGGAAGCCGAAGCGAAAGCGAAGGAGATCCTACTCAAAGGGGAAGAAGAGGCTAAGTCTTTTTACAGCAGTAAAAAAGCTAATGCCGAAGAAGTAGCAAATTGGCTGGTGAGAGAGGTGACGGCGACTTATGGCTCTTGCCGAAATGTGTAAGGCGCGCATAGCTGTTCATAAATCGGTTGCGGATGAGCTTGTTGAAAAGCTGCAGGGGTTGGGGTGCTGCGAATTTATCTCGCAGACCGGATCTATTCCCGACGGGGGCGCAATGCTCGCCCTGCGCTCAAAGCAGCGTCATGTAGAGGAACTCCTCAGTGACGCAAGGTTTGTCACCCGACTTCTCGAGCCTCTTGAAGTAAACAAAGAAAGCTCTATAGGCAGAATGTTGGGGGATATACCTCAAATAACACTCTCTGAACTTGCTTCAAAAGTTGACGAAAACAAATTCACATCTTTCGTGGCAGTCCTCAGAGATAAAGAAAGAAGAATGACGGAGTGCAGAGCCGACCTTTCAAGATTAAAGGGACTTATGGCTCAGGCGGTTCTTCTCGAATCCGTAAAATACACACTGGAATTTTTTACAACAGGAACGAGCTCCGTAACAGGTGCTATATACAGTGTTCCGAAGGCATCCTCCGATGAGATGGTCTCAAGGCTGAAGTCCGATATGGGCGACCTTGCCGAGTTCCAGCAGCTCCCGTCGGGAGAAAAAGAGCCCACTGTTTCTTTTGCCGTTCTGTGCGCAAAAGAGTTGGGCGATAAGCTTCAGGAGATAGCGGCAGAGCTTCAGGCGGGACGCCTTGATGTACCAAAAGACTTCACCCTCACGGCATCCGAAGAGCGTGAACGACTCGGTGCGGCGATAGCGTCCGCCGAAAAAGAAGAAGCCTCCCTTTGCGCCGAAATAACATCATGCGCCGATGAAGGCCTTAATATGGCACGCTACTACAACGACTATCTTACAATCCTGCGCGACAGAGTGGAATCAATGGTATCGGGCATACCGACAGAGGATGTTTTTATCTGGTCTTTCTGGATGCCCAAAGCCTCCGAAGGCAAGGTCAGAGAAGCTCTGCGTCCATACGAATCCATGATGGAATATGCGCTTGTCGAACCTGACGAGGGAGAAACTGTCCCGACTCTGCTCAAAAACGGAGCTGGCTCCTCATGCATGGAGCCTCTTACATTGATGTACGGAACACCGACATACGGCGGTGTGGACCCGACAGCTCTTATGGCTCCGTTCTTCTTCCTGTTTATGGGAATGTGCTTCGGAGATGCCGGCTATGGTCTTGTACTCAGTGGATTGTTCGGCTATTTCATCGTGAGGCACAAACTTCCGCCGACAACGAAGAAATTTTTTGTAATGCTCACTGTCGGAATGGTCTGCTCCGTCATCATGGGCGCTCTTACCGGCTCATGGTTTGGCGACAGCGTGGATGCTTTCCCGTTCCTAGCTTCGCTTGTACCGCTCAAAAATGCAATGCAGTTCCTAGATCCGATGAATGATCCTATGACACTGCTCTTTATATCGCTCGGTCTCGGATTCATCCAGATAATCTTCGGACTTCTCATAGCATTTAAGAGCAACTGGACATCAGGTGCAAAATTTGAAGCCTTTGCGGATCAGGGCGGATGGATAGTATTTCTGACAGGGCTCCTGCTTGTGGGACTCAGCCTCTCGGGGACACTTCCCTCATGCACGGTTCTCCCGTCTCAGATAGTTGCGGGAGCAGGTGCTCTTATCCTTGTAGCAACTCAGGGAAGAGAGAAAACAAGCATCGCAGGCAAAATCTTCTCCGGCGTACTCAGCCTTTACAATGTAACAGGCTACCTCGGGGATGTCCTTAGCTACAGCCGCCTCTTGGCCCTGGGACTCGGTTCCGCTGCGGTCGGCATGGTTATAAACCTGCTTGCAAAACTTGTATCAGGGACTCCTTATGTGGGTATCCTGCTTGCTATACTGATATTTGTCATAGGACACACTTTCAGTATCATGGTAAACCTTCTCGGAGCTTTTATACATCCTCTGAGACTTCAGTACGTCGAGTTCTTCGGCAAATTCTATGATGCTAACGGCAAAGACTTCACACCGCTGTGCAACGCCGTTCAGTATGCAAAACTCACGGAAGATTCTTCCGCAAGATAACAGCGGCACAATCAAAGGCAATTTAAAAATTAGTATAAAATCACTGAGGAGGTACATGTTCAATATGGAAACTATGCTTGCAACAATGTCCGAACAGCTTGGTCCAATGCTTGTAATTCTTGGCGCCGCACTTGCGGTCGGCTTTGCCGGATCCGGTTCTGCCTGGGGTATCGGCCTCGCAAACGAAGCCGCAGCCGGCATTATGACAGAGGACCCAAAGAAATTCGGTTACGCGCTCGTTCTTTTGGCACTTCCCGGAACACAGGGTATTTACGGACTTCTCGTGGCCGTTCTCGCACTTCAGAAGGCCGGACTTCTCGGCGCCGGCGGAGTAGTTCTTTCTGTATGGCAGGGACTCGGAATATGCTTCGCATGCCTTCCCATAGCAATATCGGGCTTCTACTCGGCCATATGGCAGGGTAAGTCTTCAGCCGCGTCCATTCTAATGATTTCGAAACGTCCGGAACAGATAGGTAAAGCTGTTATCCTTCCGGCCATGTGCGAAACATACGCAGTCTTTGGGCTTCTGGTCAGCATTCTGATGCTCAACGGCATCAAACTTTAATATAGAAACGGGGAGAAGACCATGTCTTTGGCCCAGATTACTGAAAAAATAATAAACGACGCCAAGGCAGAGGCCGATGAAATTACCTCAAAGGCCAAAGCTCAGGCGGAGCTTATTACACAGAGGGCAACAGAAGAAAACGATGCTATAAAATCGTCCTTTACCAGCAGATTCGATGTGGAGCGTCCCGAGATTTTCCGCCGCAGAGAGATTGTCGCAAATCTCGATGTAAAGAAAATGATGCTCAAATCAAGCCGCGACCTTATAAGCGATGTCTATGCGGCAGCTCTTGCCAAGATGGCGGCTATGGGCAGGGAAGAGTGCGAATCTCTTTACACCTCGCTTCTTACCGCATCTGTCTCCACAAAGGACGAAGAAGTTCTTGTTTCAGCAAATGAAAAGTATCTCAGCAAGGCATGGCTTGATACATTCAATGCCAAAAATGGCACCCACCTTGTCCTTTCTGAGGAAAAGCCCGAAATCGCGGGCGGTTTCATTCTGAAACGCGGAAGAATCAGTATAAACTGCTCTTGGGACATGCTTGTACAGATGGCTCAGGAAAAACAGGAATCTGACGTTGTAAAGCGTTTGTTCCCGTCTGCGAAGTGAGGGAGGTGGTCTGATGTCCCATCAGGAGGCATACGGTTACGCTGTTGCACGTATACGTGCGATGGAGCATCGCCTTCTTGATGCCGGTGCTCTGCAGAGAATGTTGGATGCGGAAGACTCGGCGTCAGTACTCAAGATTCTTGGGGAGACATCTTATGCCTCAGCGCTGACATCTCAGACCGGCGAGCTTAATTTTGACAAAGTGCTCGAATCGGATCTGCACGCGATTTACGAAGAAGTTCGTACTTTTGCCCCCGACAAAGAACTTGTTGACATCATGCGCCTTCCTTATGACTTTCACAATGTGAAGGTTCTTATAAAGAGCATGTTCAACGTCAGGAGCGGAGGAAAAAAGAGATGGGATCTTCTGACATCTCTCGGTTCATATCCGGTTGACGATATGATTTCAAACATTGAATCTGAAGACTACAGACTTTTGCCTTTCGGGCTTAACCTTCTCTACCCAAAGTGTGTATCAGTTTGGGAGCAGAGCAAAGATATCCTTGAAGTGGAAAGAATGCTGGATCAGAGACTTTTTGAAGTTATGCTCGAAAAAGCATCGTCACTTGGAATGCCGGGAGTCAAAGAATGGATTCGTACAAGAATAGACGGAGAGAACATCAGAACCTTGCTCAGACTCAAAAGATTTGGTTTTGACGCTCCGAAAGCGATGGGCTTTCTCCATGCGGGCGGTGCTGTCGATACGTCCATACTGGGTTCTCTCATAGCGGAACCTTTTGAAAGCTGGGCAAGAGCACTTGAATTCTCGGATTTCGGAAAAGTTCTCGCTTCTCTTGATGCTTCCTCCGGTTTTTCGGAGCTTATATTGTCTCTCGAAAAAGTGCTGGAAGATTTCTATCTTGAAAAGATCGGTATAAGCAGATTCAATCCATCAGCCCCGGAAAATATTCCGACGTACCTTTGGGCTAAAGAGATGGAAGTAAAAAATGTTCGCGTTCTCCTTGTCTCAAAAGCCAGCAAAGGTGACAAGGAACAACTGAGGAGGCTGCTGCGTCATGGATATGTCTAATAATAATTCCCCGATGGCGGCGCTCGGCAGTTATGACAGCATCCTTCCGTTCAAAGCTATAGGCCTTGACGTGGTTGTTGTCACGGACGAGAACAAAGACTCAATCGGGCAGATAATGAACAAGTTTGCAAGGGGCGGATATGCCGCGCTGTTTGTTGAAGAGTCTCTCTTTTCCGAGAATCAGGAAATTGTCGATGAAGTAAACGAATCGACGGATATGTGCATAATTCCCGTGCCTAACCAGAGCGGATCAATGGGTGTCGGCCTTGCATCAATAAGACGCAATGTTGAACGCGCTGTCGGCATGGATATCTTTGGAGTCAAATGATGAAGATGGAGGCGATGTGAGTGGCTACTCCTAATGCCATAGCAGGATTCATCGCAAAAATTTCCGGTCCTCTTGTAATTGCAAAGGGTATGGCCGGAGCCTGCATGTTCGACGTTGTACGAGTCGGTAAGGCAGGACTTGTCGGTGAAATTATAGAACTTAAAGATGATACTGCTTCAGTTCAGGTATATGAAGAAACATCGGGACTTGCTCCGGGAGAACCGGTCGTCAGCACGGGCGAACCTTTGAGCGTCGAGCTTGCCCCTGGACTTATCGAAGAATTTTTTGACGGTATTCAGCGCCCTCTCGAAAGTATAGAGACTACTGCAAACAGCCCCTATATCTTAAGAGGAATCAGCGTTCCCGCCGTGAGCAGATCAAAAAAATGGAAATTCGAAGCCTCCGCCGAAGTCGGAGCCGAAGTAACCCCGGGAGACTTCATCGGTTCCGTAAAGGAAACGGTGCTTGTCGACCACAAGATAATGATTCCTCACGGAGTCAGCGGAAAAATCAAGTCAATACAGTCGGGCGAGTTTACTGTCGAAGAGACAATAGCAGTCGTCACAGACGCCAAAGGTGCGGACCATGAAGTCAAGCTGCTCCAGAGATGGCCTGTCCGTAAGCCGCGCCCCGTTATTAAACGCCTCCCGCCGGAAGTTCCTCTTACGACAGGACAGCGCGTTGTCGACACATTCTTCCCAATCGCCCGCGGCGGTACGGCCTGCGTTCCCGGACCTTTCGGCTCGGGAAAGACAGTCATCCAGCACCAGCTTGCAAAGTGGGCGGATGCCGAAATAGTCGTCTACATAGGCTGCGGCGAGCGCGGCAACGAGATGACGGACGTTCTTCTTGAGTTCCCCGAACTTGAAGACCCACGTTCGGGACAGCCTCTTATGAAGCGTACCCTTCTCATAGCCAACACATCCAACATGCCGGTTGCCGCCCGTGAAGCCTCTATCTACACAGGCATCACAATTGCGGAATACTTCCGCGACATGGGCTACTCCGTGGCTCTTATGGCAGACTCCACATCACGCTGGGCGGAAGCTCTGCGCGAAATGTCGGGACGCCTTGAGGAAATGCCCGGTGAAGAAGGATATCCCGCATACCTCGGAACACGCCTGGCAACCTTCTACGAAAGAGCCGGACGCGCGATATGCTACGGCAAAGACAGAAGAGAAGGCGCAGTATCTGTTATCGGAGCAGTTTCACCTCCGGGAGGAGACCTCTCCGAGCCTGTAACTCAGAACACACTGCGAGTTACAAAGGTATTCTGGGGACTTGACTCACAGCTTGCATACCAGCGCCATTTCCCTGCCATTAACTGGCTGTCGAGCTACTCACTCTATGCGCCTACACTCGGCGAATATTGGGACGGCTTCTACGACGGGGAGTGGAGCACATCAAGAACAGAGGCAATGAGCATCCTCGAAGATGAAGACAAACTAAAGGAAATAGTAAGACTCGTCGGTATCGACGCTCTCTCAAAAGAAGAGCGAATGGTGCTCGAAACGGCCAAGTCAATACGTGAAGACTTCCTTCATCAGAACTCCTTCCATGAAATCGACACATACGCTTCCATGGACAAGCAGTTCAAAATGCTCAGAAACATATTGACATTCCACCATCTCGGAATGCAGGTTCTTGTACGCGGCGGAATGCTTCGCTCTGTCATAGAACTTCCTATCCGCGAACAGATAGCGCGTATGCGCTATGTCGAAGAGTCGGAGCTCCCGATGCTCGACGAACTCGAAGTCACAATCAAATCGGAACTTGGCAAACTGAGCGCAGCCGGAGGTGAACTTGATGAACTTGGCTAAAGAATACAGAACAATCTCCAACCTCTCCGGTCCTCTTATGATGGTAGAGAAAGTTGAAGACGTAAGCTATGACGAGCTTGCCGAAATACGTCTTTCCAACGGCGAACGCCGCCGCGGAAGAGTTCTTGAAATAGCTGAAGACAAGGCTCTCGTCCAGGTTTATGAAGGAAGCACAGGCATTGACGTAAACACGACTCAGATTCGCTTCCTCGGAGACGTGCTGAAGCTTCCTGTCTCAAAAGACATGCTCGGACGCATCTTCAACGGACGCGGAGATCCCATAGACGGAGGTTCACCAATAATTCCCGAAACATCCCTCGATGTCAACGGAAACCCGATGAACCCCTACTCACGCGACTTCCCGTCAGAATTCATACAGACAGGAATATCGACAATAGACGGAATGAACCCCCTTGTCCGCGGTCAGAAGCTCCCCATATTCTCTGGAAGCGGTATGCCGCACAACCAGATGGCGGCTCAGATAGCGCGTCAGGCTACGGTTATCAGCGGACATGCCAACTTCGCCGTCGTATTCGCCGCAATGGGTATCACATTTGAAGAAGCCTCATTCTTCATGGAAGACTTCAGAAAGACAGGCGCTCTTGAGCGTACAGTCATGTTTGTCAACCTTGCCGACGACCCCGCAATCGAACGTATATCAACTCCGCGTCTTGCTCTGACATGCGCCGAGTACCTTGCGTTTGAAAAAGGAATGCACGTCCTGGTAATATTGACCGACCTTACGAACTACTGTGAAGCTCTCCGCGAAATATCCGCAGCCCGTAAGGAAGTTCCCGGACGCCGCGGCTATCCCGGATACCTCTATACAGACCTTGCAACAATGTATGAGCGCGCAGGAAGACTTCGCGGCAAGGAAGGCTCAATCACGCAGCTTCCGATCCTCACAATGCCCGAAGACGACAAGACGCACCCGATTCCCGACCTTACGGGATACATTACAGAAGGTCAGATAATCCTCGCCCGCGGACTGCACCGCAAGGGTATATACCCGCCTGTCGACGTCATGCCCTCGCTTTCCCGCCTGAAGGACAAGGGAATAGGCAAAGGCAAGACACGCGAAGACCACGCCGACCTTATGAACCAGCTCTTTGCCGCATACTCGCGCGGTAAAGAAGCTAAGGAACTTGCCGTTATCCTTGGCGAAGGCGCGCTCTCCGAAGAAGACAAAGCATTTGCGAAGTTCGCAGACCTCTTTGAGGACAAATACGTCCGTCAGGGAGAGTATGAAAACAGAACGGTAGAAAATACACTGCTTCTCGGATGGGAGCTTTTGACAATCGTTCCGACAAGAGAACTCAAGCGCGTAAGAGACGAGTATATCGAAAAGTATCTGAAACCGCTCTTTGCAGCGCACGAGGATCAGACTCTACCGCAAATCGACGCTTAGGAAGGGGTGACCTCTGATGGCAAAGGCGCTTAATGTCAACCCCAACCGTATGGAGCTCTCGAAGCTCAAAAAAAGACTGGTCGTAGCCAAGAGGGGACACAAACTGCTCAAAGACAAGCAGGACGCGCTCGTCAAAGAGTTCCTTGCAAAGGCAAAGGCGGTTTGGGAACTTAGGCAGGGCATAGAAAAGGAACTCGGCTCATGCTACGCCGGATTTCTGCTTGCCAGAGCTCAGACACTGCCCGAAATGCTTGAGCAGACCCTTATGAACGCAGGCGGCAATATGAGAGTCAATGTTGAATTCAGGAACATAATGAGCGTTCGCGTACCTGAATTTCATCTTCCCGAACAGGCAGTTGAGTTAAGCTACGGACTGGGAACCTCTCCTGGCAGCCTTGATGTAGCTTTGGAGCAGTTCCTGACTCTTATGCCTAAGCTTGTAAAGCTGGCTGCGGAAGAAAAAGCTCTAAAGTCCATGGCTCTTGAAATCGAAAGAACAAGACGCCGTGTCAATGCTCTTGAGCATGTTATGATTCCGTCGTTCACAGAGGCGATACGTTCAATCTCTATGAAGCTTGAAGAAATGGAGCGCTCAACTCTGTCGCGTCTTATGGTCATTAAAGAGATAGTCCGCTCACACTGACACACTGTCTCACAGCAAAAATTAAGAGGAGCATCCGGCAGAAGCCGAGGTGCTCCTCTTTGGTAATTGCCTATACAAAAACAGAGGAGTGCTCCCATTGCCGAAGAAAATATTAATGCTCTCAACAGGCGGAACAATAGCTTCCGTTCCGGGCGAAAACGGTCTCCTGCCGCAAATAAGCGGGGAAACAATGGTACAGATGATTCCGGAGCTCAAAGGTCTCTGTGATATTACATGCAGAGAAATAATGAACATAGACAGCAGCAACATAATGCCGTCAGACTGGCGCACAATGGCGGAAGCTATAGAGGCGTCATACGGGGACTATGACGGTTTTGTAATAACACATGGTACAGACACAATGGCCTACACATCATCGGCTCTCTCGTTAATGCTGAGAAACCTCTCAAAGCCCGTAATACTCACAGGCTCACAGCTGCCGATAGAGTCACCTCTTACAGATGCGAAAAAAAACATATCGGATGCTTTTAAGACATCGGTATACGGAAGAAGAGGAGTCTATATAGTTTTTAACGGCAGGATAATATGCGGCAGCAAGGCGAAGAAGCTGTACTCGGAATCATTTGATGCCTTTCACACCATTAACGGCGAGGATGAGGGAAAAATCATAAACGGCACAGTGTTCTTTGACTCACCCGAAAAAGAGCCGGCCGCAGGTGTTTTTCATACAGAGACAAAAATGGAAGAAAAAATACTGACGATAAAACTTTTCCCGGGTGCGGATCCTAATATTCTGGATTATGCCGCAGAAAATAAAATGAAGGGCATAGTCATAGAGGGATACGGAGCGGGCGGCATCCCCTACAGAGGAAAAGACTTCACCGCTATGACGGCAAGAGCCGTTAAAAGCGGCATTATGTCCGTAGTTGCCACACAGTGTACATACGACGGAACCGACATGTCAAAATATGAGGTAGGTGTCCTTGCCGAAAAAGCCGGAGCACTGCCGGCAGGCAAGATGACATACGAAGCTGTCGTAACAAAGATGATGTGGGCTCTCGGCAATGCGAAGACAGAGGCGGAAGCGGTTAAGCTATTTAAAGAAGAAATATTATGAGCCCCGTCGCTACATAAGCATCAAATCTGTGCCGTACCTGTTCATAATCCATAAAATAGCTTAAATTCCTCCTATCATCCGAGCAGGGGGAATTTTGATTTTTGAGCAGAGAGATTCGGAAGTTTATCCGTAAGCGTCAAATATCCCGTACCTGTTCACAATCCCCAAGATCGTATAAATTCCTCCTATTATCTGAGCAGGAGGAATTTTTATGTTCGAGTATAAAGACAGAGAGATATATCTTGTATGTGGCTGTACGGATATGCGTAAGGGAATAGACGGTCTGTCCGCTATTGTGAGTCTCAGACTTGCTTGTGACTCTTTTAAGCCCGTAATGTTTGTCTTCTGTAACAGCAGACGCGACAAGATAAAGGTTCTTGAATGGGATGGAGATGGCTTCTGGCTGTATCAGAAACGTCTTGAGAAGGGTACTTTCCCATGGCCCAAGGAGTCCAAGCTGCAGAAGATTGTTTTAAGCGCAGCAGAGTTTTCTTGTCTGTTATTAGGCACGAAACTAAGACGCAGGCTTGCTTTTGACGAAGTGCTCCCCGGAGCTTCCGCGTAGATAATAGTCGAAATTGCAAGTCCTTGATATCACTGGATATATTTGTATTTTTAGTGTATGATTTTCTCATGAAAAACACACCTTCTAAACTCGAAGAACTACAAACAAAATATGAAAAGTCTGAAGCAGAACGCTTAAAGCTTGCGAGTGAAAACACAGAACTTGCCACTGTGAACTCAGAACTTGCTGATAAGAACTTAACCCTTGAAACTCAATACAGAGCACTTTCAAACAAAAATGAGGAGCTTGCGGCTCTTATAGCTCATTATGAAGCGCGCCTCCGTCTTAGCTGCCAGCGTCAGTTCGGTCAGTCAAGCGAGAAATCTCAAATTGATCCCAATCAAATGCTGCTTATATTTGACGAAGCTGAAAATGAAGCGCAGCCCAAAAAAACAGAACCCACAGTAGAAGAAATAACATACACCAGACGCAAAAGGACAAAGAGAAAAGAAGATAAATTCGAATTTCTTCCGGTAGAGCAAGTAACTCACTCCATCGCGGAAGAAGAACGTGTATGCCCTGAATGCGGAGAACCGATGCACATAATGGGGCACGAGACAAGAAAAGAACTCTTCATAATTCCGGCTCAGGTAAAAGTACTAGAACACATACGTGAGATATACTCCTGCCGCCGCTGTGAACGGGAAAACACAAAAGTCCCCATAGTAAAAGCACCTATGCCCGAAGCTGTAATAAAAGGCAGTGCAGCATCTGCTGCGGCTATAGCTCACATCATGGTACAGAAATACATAAATGCCGTACCCCTCTACAGACAGGAAATATCCTTCCTCAACGACGGATTCTTCCTAAGTCGCCAAACCATGGCTAACTGGCTCATACGCGCATCATCGGACTGGCTTGAACCCCTATACCGGCAAATGCATGACCAACTTCTTCAAGAAGACATACTTCATGCGGATGAAACAGTGGTACAAGTACTCAAAGAACCCGGACGAGCATCACGCAATGAATCCTACATGTGGCTCTACTGCACCGGAAGAGAAACACAGACACCGATAGTGCTCTACGAATACCAAGAAACCAGATCCAGCACGCACCCAAAAAAATTCCTTGGAGGATATAAAGGCTACCTCCATGCAGACGGATACGCGGGATACAAAACACTGCAGAAAGAAATACACCTCTGCGGATGTTGGGCACATGCCAGAAGAAAATTCCATGAAGCTCTAAAATCCATGCCGACAGAAGAACAAGCCAACAGCCTATCGCAAAAAGGGCTTGCCTACTGCGACCAAATATTTGCGCTTGAACGCAGCTACGAACAACTAACGCCGCAAGAACGGCACACCCTGCGTACACAACAAAACAAACCAATAGCAGATGCCTTCTTCAAATGGGCATCCGAAGCACCGGTTCTGCCCAAATCCATACTAGGCAAAGCAATCCACTACGCAATGGAACAAAAACCATACCTTGAAACCTACTACAACGACGGCAGACTCGAAATCTCCAACAACAGAGCTGAACGAGCCATAAAACCCTTTGTCATAGGCAGAAAAAACTGGCTATTCAGCTGCACCCCCAAAGGTGCTAAAGCAAGTGCTGTAATCTACAGCATCCTTGAAACAGCCAAACAAAACGGACTCAAACCCTATGACTACCTCAAATACATATTTGAAACCATGCCCAGCATCCAGCAGAAAAACTACCACACCCTCCTGCCATGGAGCGCAAGCCTGCCGGACTATCTGCGCACCGGGCATCACGACAAAGATACAGCGGAGAACGACAAGAGCGAATAAGCCACGACTCCTATATGATACAAATAAATAATATCCCGGATTCCTGATGACTACCAGGTACGGGATATTTGACGCTTACGTTTATCCTGTCTGCGGCCATACGTATATGGGCAAGAATACAGGAGGTTTTATAT
>CAZNYN010000005.1:0-59606 GCA_964577295.1 uncultured Synergistaceae bacterium
AGTACGCTTATACCTCCGATAATGCCCATAATTTCCATTGCTCAAGTGACCCCCTTGAAGGTTTTTTGTTTTCGGTTATATAACCGACAACGGTAGATTATACCTGCTTATTTAAAAACTTACAACCGCCTATGCCAATAGAGAAGGCGCTTTTTTAGAAAATTCATAAAGGAAGACACCTTCTTCTCAATATTTATATAAAAACAGAGAGTGCACACAGAGGATAGACTTTAATTATCGTTTTTTTTCGATGCGTCAAGATAAATCCTGACAGGTTCCGACAGAACCTTCCCCCCTTTTAGAGATGCCAGCATTCCGATAATTCCGCCCCTTATAAAGTCGGCAATAAAATCCTTCATCGGAAGAGGTCTGTCTCCTATATAAATCCGTGAGCTCCTGTAAGACCGCCCCCGAACCAAAGAGGCAAGCCTTTTTGCCATCTCTGCTTCGGAACCTACACCGAACACCGTTTTGCCGTCAGAAACACCAAACCTGTCATACACCATAAATATTCCGGGATAATTGGGCACAGCCTCCCCTTCGGTACGAACCCATATTTTAGGTACGGAAATATCCTTGCCGCCCTCCATTATGAGCAGCTCGGAATCGGGAAAATACCTTGCGGCAATATGATGAGGAGAAAGAGCTTCCGACTTTGACTCAAGCCTGACTCCGTCATCCCCCCATAAAACGGAAGTAAATCCCATATCCAAGACAGAGCCCGTGTCCGTAACATTAGAGGAAGCAACGGCATCTTCCGAGGTTCTCTTTATATACCCCGTCCTTACACCGAGCCCGCGCAGCTCCTCCAAAAGTCTGCGGCACAAAGTGCTCTTACCACTATTCTTATAACCTGAAACAGCGACAATACGAATCACAGAAAACACCTCTTTTTTTACGGCAAGGCATAGTTTATATTATTCAAAAGGGTCTGAATCAGTTCGGATTTTTTCCGTGACAATAGCTCTGTACATATCCAGAATAAACATTGCAAGCGACAAAATCAGAGGTCCCATAAAGAGCCCAAGGAATCCCCAATTGAAGAGCCCTCCGAAAATACCTATGAATATAATAAGCATATGAATTTTGCTCTCTTCGGAAATAAATATCGGACGGATAAAATTATCAACCATACTTACGACGCCGAAGCCCCACGAAAGCAGCATCACACATCCCATATAGTCACCCGAAACCAGCAGCATTATAGAACCGGGAATCCATATAACGGGAGTTCCAACAAACGGAATCATCCCAGTAATAAACATACAGAAGCCAAAAAATACGGGATGCGGCAAATCAACATACCACCAGCCGATCGCACCCAAAGTACCCTGAATCGCGGCTGTAAAGACAATTCCGTAGACAACGGCGCGCAGCATCTTCTCCGTGCGCTCTATAATCCTTCCTCGTTCAACATATGGAAGCGGGATTATAGCCTTTATATACTCCACAATCAAATAGCCGTCTCTTACGATAAAGAATGAAGAAACGGTAACGATCGCAAGCAAATAGAAAATCTTGAAAGCATTGCTGAAAATCTCGCGTGAGATGAGGCGAAGAATCGATGTCAGCCAATTGATGCTGCTGTTTATCAGAACTTCAAGGACAGGCATTCCGCTGACCGCATTAAAATGAGTCATTAAATCACCGAGGTAAGGCACCGCGGAAAGCTTTGCAAGCACTTCGGAGTAAGAACCGTTAAGAAGCCCGCTTGCCTCTATTGCATCATAAATCCTGAAAGCCTCCTTGGTAAGAAAAAGCCCGAGCAGAAGCATAGGTATTGTCATAAAGAAAAGAATTGCGCATGTAGTCATTCCGGCAGCTATATTGGGATGATTTTCCAATATAGAGAAACGCCTCATACGCGCATAGAAAGGATATGCAAAATAGGAAAACACCGCCGAAAAAAGAAGCGGACGGCCCAGCGGCTTCACAATCAGCCATGTTAAAAAAAGAAAAACCGCGAACAACAGCACAAAAGGGACAACGCTTCCCTTAATCTTCTTGGATATCCTCAAATAACGTTCTTCTCTCATAGTGTCCCTCCGGCCGGATACGCTCTGCCCATATATTAGCTTTCAAGACGCAAATACACAATGTGCTTATTGCCGTCTTATTTTTTTGCGGCCAACACTGCGGAAAGTCCTGCTCCTATTCCGTTGTCTATATTTACGACCACAAGCCCGGGACTGCATGAACACAGCATCGAACGCAGAGCCGTATTGCCGCCCTCTGCGATTCCGTAACCGACGGATGTCGGAAGCCCTATAACAAGAGAAGGAACAAGACCTGCCACGACGCTCGGCAAAGCGCCGTCCATACCGGCAGCCACAATGACGACATCAGCTTTCCGCACCTCCGGCAAAACCTCCATCAGCCTGTGTATGCCTGCGACTCCGACATCGTAGAAACGAAGAACATTACAGCCCGAGAACTCCGCAATCGAGGCGGCTTCCTCCGCGGCGGGAACATCGGTGCTTCCGGCAGATAGAACAGCTATAACAGATTCTCTCTTTTGCCTTGGTTCAAATGATGTAAAGCCCATACGAGAAATGGGGGAATAAGAAAATCCCTTAATGACAGACGATACTATCTCGCTTTGCTCTTCCGTCATTCTGCTGAAAGCTGTGTCCACACCGCTCTTCAATACATCCTCAGCTATCTTTGCAATCTGCGAATCCGACTTGCCCTGACAAAAAATAACTTCGGAAAATCCCTTGCGCTCTTTTCTGGTAAAATCAAGCCTCACTTCGGGATTCTTGCCGCATATATCCATAGCAACCACCTCTCAAAATCACTGTTTATTATAATCTAAAAATAAAAAAACAAGCCCTTTGCAAAAACAAAAGGCTTGAAGGAAAACTCAAAAAAAAAAAATAAAAATAAAAATCTAAAATCAGAGAAAAAGAGGTGTGATACCCAGATTTCCGGCAACACCCTTGAGAGTATGACACGCCTCATACGCTCCGCCGATATCTCCTTTGTCAAGACACAAATCAAAATTTATAAAACACCTGTCATCGGCAAAAAGCATAAGACACTCATGATAAAGTCCTGTGTCGCCAAGCAAACGATCCCGCGCTCCCTTAGTGTCACAGCCCCACACATCCGGTTCGTCTGTGATTTTGTCCATTAGAATCATCCCAATACTATGACGAATCTCCGGTTCTCAGATATTTATACACCATGCTTGAGACTGGGTACAGAGTAGTGCGCCCAAAATCTCGCAGCGGAAAACATTTTTACAATCACAAAAAATGCCGGGCGTATAATACGTCCGGCATTTTATTGACTTAATACTTTTTAATGCTATTTAAAACTAGAGGAAGAAACCCTTCAGCTTGAGAGCATCCGCAACGCGCTTGATGGCAACGAGGAATGCTGCGCGGCGCATCTTCACGCCATGCTGCTGTGAGTAGTCCCAAACTCTCTTGAAGTTGTCCTTCATGATAGGAACAAGGCGGTTGTTGTATTCTTCTTCTGTCCAGAAGAATCCGGCAAGGTCCTGTACCCATTCGAAGTATGATCCGATAACGCCGCCGCTGTTTGCGAGGAAGTCAGGAACGACGAGAATGCCGCGCTGGTCGAGAATTGCGTCGCCTTCGGGGCGGATCGGGCCGTTTGCGCCTTCAACGATATATTTGCAGTTGAGCTTGTCTGCGTTCTTGTCGCTGATTACGCCTTCGAGTGCGCAGGGTGAAAGGACGAGGCATTCCTGCTCAAGAATCCATTCGTTGCCTGCCGCTGTTCCTTCTACGAACTTCATGCCGGGCTGTGTGTAACCGGTGAGAAGTCTCTTGTTTGCGGGATCCTCAACCCATGCCTTTGCGGCTTCGATATCGATACCGTCTTCACAGTAGTAACCGCCTGTGAAGTCGCTGATACCTACAACCTTAGCGCCTGCGTTGTGGAGGTAGAGTGCGTTGTATGTTCCGACATTGCCGAAGCCCTGTACGACAACCTTTGCGCCCTTGATCTCTTCGCCTACTGCCTTAAGGAGTTCAAGAATGCATGTTGCGACGCCGAGTCCTGTTGCGGCTGTACGGCCTTTTGATCCGAAGTATGCGATGGGTTTGCCTGTTACAACGCCGGGCTCAAGTTTGCCGCGGAGCTTGGAAACTGTATCCATGATCCATACCATTTCGGGGCCGCCTGTGTTGACGTCGGGAGCGGGAACGTCTGTCCAGTCGCCGATGAAGGGAGCGATGCGGGCTGCGAATGTGCGTGTCATCATTTCCTTTTCACGCTGTGAAAGGAGTGCGGGATCTACAGAAATTCCGCCCTTGCCTCCGCCGTAAGGAATACCGGCGAGGGAACACTTCCATGTCATAAGGCTTGCAAGAGCTTCGCACTCTTCAAGATTGACGTCGGGGTGGAAGCGAAGTCCGCCCTTTGCGGGGCCAAGCACTGTCGAGTGCTGGACGCGGTAACCGCTGAACACATGGACAGAACCATCATCCATTGTTACAGGGATTGATACGCATACTGCGCGCTCGGGACGGCTGAGAACTTCAACAAGACCATCGTCAAGCTTCATCTCTTCTGCTGCGGAGTAGAAATTCTTAAGTGCTGTGTCGAGAAGTACGTTTGTGGAAGTACGTTTCTGTACGGCCATACAAAAAACCTCCTTGAATTTTGCCACTGTGGGCATTTACTTTTTTTATGCCCCCTAGCAGGGGCAATCTAACTCACTCAGATATTGTATTCCTCTTCTCAAAACGAGTAAAGGGGTAAAATGCCTGATAAAAGTGTGTGATTTTGACAAACATTACAAAAAATTTGTTTATTAGAAAAGAGCTTGTGAAAAAAAGGCTTAACATGCGATATCTTAAAAAATTCGTTCGAAAAATAACTTTTTTTGAAGTAAAATCCTATTTTGAAACTTCAAACTACAGCAGATTTTGAAGCATCAAAGGAAAATTTGGACAAGAACCACCGCTATCACAAGCCCAGGCAGCATATTCATCGCACGTATTTTCATAATGCCCAAAAGATTGATACCTATAGACATCAGCATAAGTCCCCCTGTCGCACTCATCTCAGCCACGGCAGGCGCCGACATGAAAGGCTGAACCCAGCCTGCGGCAAGAGTCAAAGTGCCTTGATAAAGAAAGACAGGTACGGCGGAAAATATAACGCCGAAACCCAGAGATGCCGCCATTGCTATAGATGTGAGCCCGTCTATAAGCCCCTTGGCAAGCAAAAGCGAAGGATAACCGCCCATTCCCTCTTCAAAAGAACCCAGCACAGCCATAGAACCAGTGCAATATATCAGACTTGTGGTAATAAAGCCCAAAGAAAACCCCTGAGCCGCGTCTCCGCACCTTGCCTCAAGCGCTTTCGTAGCACGCTCCAGCCGTCCCTCCAAATCCATAAACTCTCCTATGACGGAGCCTGCGGCGATACT
This sequence comes from uncultured Synergistaceae bacterium, assembly GCA_964577295.1. GTDB lineage: Bacteria > Synergistota > Synergistia > Synergistales > Synergistaceae > CAZNYN01. The sequence continues at coordinate 5,408 of CAZNYN010000005.1, forward strand.
TGATATGACAATAAGCGGATACTTTGTTGTTATCGACATCGAAAGCCCCAAAGATATTACAAAGAGAGCCATACCTTGAACCGGCAGCTCCATCATCTTGGGAGGCAGTTTTTTCTTGAGAGCCAACCCCAAAAGACCTCCGACTATTATAAATACAGCATTGGCTATACTGCCAAAAAGAGGAAGAGAACTCAAAAAATCCTGCAATATATAAACCCCGTTTCCAAAACATAAAAATGAGAAGGAGGCGTCCTCCCCCTTCTCATCGTTTTTTATCCTAATATTACTCTTTCATTATTTATAAAATCCGCAAGCCGTTTGCGCAGATAATCCTGGACAAGCTCATCGGCATCCTTTTGCAAGTCGCACTTATTCTCCTCAAAGAACCTTGCGCAGGCCTCTGCGTCAAGCTGCTTTGCCGCTTCCGCGTCTATCTCCTCGATAAGGCACTCTATGCAATCCGTATTAAAATCGGGAAGCTCTACAAGGTGACTTTCCGCCGTCTCTCTGCGATTCAGAACGGAACTGAGTATTGTATACTCACCGGGCTGAACAGGCTTAATTTCCTCAACGAAATTCTCCGCATCCGCTAAATTATCAAAAACATAACTCTCCGTTATTTCAGAACCATTCTGAGCCACAACAACCCAAATCTTTTCCTGTATCATAACAGTTAACCCCCTTATTTAATTATTACAGTGTACATGTATCTATATTTAGGAAAGACAACTCAGTAATTATATTTCATAACCCCAAAGCCTACAAGGCATTTATTACCTGTCCGAACAACGCAGGCTCAACATTTTACACAGACAAAGATGCAATAGTACGACACCGACAAATCGACAACGAACAAAACAGACCTCTGCGGCCTCCATAACACCACCGCACCTCTTGACACAGCCTTTATCGGCTCTGCCCCAAAGAAAAAATTGCAGACACTCCCTGCAGTTACATTTTTAGGTTTATCTCCGGATTTAAAAAGCTTAGTAAAAATTTCTAAAATCTTGCCCCCTCCTAAAATTAAGTATAAAAAAGCACCTACCATTTCTGATAGATGCGAATAATCAATTATTATTTCCTTTAAATCCAATACATTTTTATAGTAAATTTGTTTATTCCTGCAGCATTTTAAGATACAAGTCCAGCCTTGCGTTGATATATCCTGCAAACAAGCCTTCCATTGCCGAAAGATTTTGCTTCACATTTATCGGAATAATATCAAATCTATCGGAACAACATTCAGCATTTTAACGGAATAATGTCAAATACATAATAACCCTCTCTCGTCATAAACGGAAGCTCCGTTATCATTTCATAGCGAATTGCTCGGTCTAATGCCATTGAAGCAGTGCCGCCGAAACCGCAAGTTCACTCTTGAGAAGAGAAGAACTTTACAGGGGTTCAATTCCCCTCCTTGACGCCATTAACACGCGAACTCGGGAGATATCCGCATATACTCAGGCCGCGGCAAGCTCATTTTCATTACAGCCTATAAAAAACAAGTAATGCCGCTCTTTAACTTCACTATTGCCAAAGACCGAAGTTGCTGGTAAAATTCACTGGTCATGAGTTGACGTGACAGAATGTGTCAGGGTGGCGGAACTGGTAGACGCGCTAGATTCAGGATCTAGTGGGCTAACGCTCATAGGGGTTCAATTCCCCTCCTTGACACCATTTCAAACAAACCCGGTCATAATGCTATGTTAGGCTATATCTTATACTTTTTGCCCCTTTTTCAAGAAGGTGGGTCAAAAATGTCAGCAGATCGTGGAAACCTCCATTTTTCAAAATCTCTCAAATGTTTGTATTGCAAGGGCATAAGACTTTACTTCCGTCAATCAATTCTGCCGAATACCGGTTTATACATTGTGCTTTCCGGACTGCACACCGCAGAACAAAGACACAGATGCAAAGAGTTCTCCCTGCCTAAGAGAAAAACTGAATCTTTCCTTTATATTGCATCCGATATAACTTTGATATCTAAAATATCTAAACATTGCAACATAGGAATCTATGTGTTATCATAAATCAGATGATGTGATGCTCTCAGAAAACATTACATTTATTCCTCCGAGATAATCGAGGGTGTACCGAAAAATGAAATCCCCCGTGCCGTGCATTTTGGACGGCGATGGTTCGCCACAAGGTACAGTGGATTTTATTAATAAACCGCGTAAATCAAGCCACAGCAAGGGTTTAGAAAAAAGTGTCCAATTTCTCAAAAGCTCAATTTCAGTTTTTGAAGATAGCACAAAAGGCTTCAAAAAGGCCATAAAATCGCGGCAAAAAGAGCCAAAAAGGGCAAAATCGGCCGAGAAAAAATTCAAAAAAGCGCAAACGGCCATATTGACATTTATTATATCTTCAAACTAATTGTCAACAGTAACTCCAAAAAACCAGCTTATCATCAGGCCGGCAGACAAAGTTTTCCAAAAAGAGAATAAACGGCAGCGCAAAAAATTTCGGATAAAATTGTGTGCGTCTAAAAAACAGAACAGAGCGCAGACACCTTAGAAGTACGATGTCCGCGCTCTGCTTTTGTTTTTTAGCTGTTTTGGTTAGTGTTTGTGCCTTTTCCTGAATAGGAGCATTGGGAAGGCTGCCAATAGGGCTGTTATTCCGAATCCCGTGCTGCACCCGTTGTTTGTGCTGCTATTCGGTTGGGTCGGCGCCGCCGGTTCGCTTTTTACTCCAAGAGCGGGCGTGTCTACAACACTTCCTTTTGCGCTGTCGTAGTCAAAATTTCCGTTGTCATCCACGGCTATGCACAATGTGTAGGTTTCGCCTCTGTCCGTGCTTGTCGCTTGAGTGACTGTTTCACTGCCTTTTTTTATCATGTACATTCCCTGCACAAGCTCCGCTTCGTTTTCGACTTGAATCAGAGGTACAAAGTCTCCGTTTGTGGTGAGCTTCAATATGGCCAGGTCACTGAAGGTTTTTGCCTCTTCGGGAAGATTGCCTCCCGCAATCGCAAAGGCCAGTATCGCCGTTTTCTTTTCCGTTGAGTCGATGATTCCCGCAACAGTCTGAAGAGGTATGATAGTTTCCGGCTTAACTCCATGATCTTCCGCCGCCTTTTTTGCCGCGCTTTCTGATATTGTGAAGCCGCTGCCCTCAGAGCCTTCCAGTTTTTTGTCTGCTATCAGACTGCCTATGATATCCGTGCTCTGCGTTGCCGGTACTGTCTGCGGCACGTCTGTACTTGCGTTGATTGCTTTAACGTCAAGCGAAGCCGTTATTTGCAGACGCTCGTCTATCACTTTAATTATGCAGGTTGCTTCTACTTTACTGCTGTCGTTTGCCGTTGCGGTGAGTGCGTACTCTCCTGCCTTGTGTGCCGTTATTTCACAGCCGGAGTTTGTTATGGCTGTTATTTCAACGGCTTTGTCACAGCTCCATGTGAGGGTTTTGTTCGTAGCGTTTTCCGGTGCTGCTTGCGCGCCGACGGCGGTTTTTTTGCCTATTGCCGTCACTATTGTTGTCGGTGTAAGTTTGATTTCGCTCACAAGAATGATTTTTTCCGGAGCCGGCATGACAACTATGTTTACGGAATCGCTCTTTCCGCCCGCTGTGACTGTGACAACCGCTTCTCCCGCCTTGAGGGCTTCAACTTTGCCGCTTGCATCCACGCTCACAATGTCGAAGTTGCTGCTTGTGTATGTTATGTCGGGATTTGTCGCGTTTTGCGGCGTTATCTTTGCCGCAAGCTGAGCTGTGTCACCTGACGTGAGTGTCAGAGGTTTGGGGCTTATTTGCACGCTCAGGACTTCAATGTTCGGTGTTTTTACCTCTATTTGGCAGTCGGAGGATAGTTCTGTTCCGTCAATCTTGGCAGTCACAACAGCCTTGCCTTCGGCTATTGCCGCTACATGTCCGTTTTGGTCTACCGATACGATGTTTGCAGCAGTTGTGCTCCATGTTATTTTTTTATGTGTTGCATTTTTCGGGAACACTGCGGCTATGAGGTCTCTTTCTTCACCCGGAGCAAGTATGAGTTTAGCGTTTGTCAGTTTGAGTTCTCTCACTTCAATTGCTACGTCTGTTTTAATTGTACCTCCGCCGTGGGTGAAGCGGTCTTTAAGCTCAGTGTCAGCCGGAAGGTGTATTATCACATCTCCTGATACAGTGCCGGTAACATTTATCTTTCCCGTGCCTTTAAACGTAATAGTGCCGTATGCTGTCAAAGAATTTGCTGTGAGTGTGGCCCCGTCCGCTATTTCGAGCGCGCCGTTTATGTTCAGCTCTCCCGTGACAGCCGTGTCCTGCGTAATTTTGAGCACATTATCCCCTGATACTGCGGAGACGTTTTTGAAAGACGCACCGCTAATCGCAAGTTTGGAGTTTTCTACCGTAAGATCTGTGCTTGCTCCTCCGATAGTTTTGTCGGAGGACATGGCAAAGTCGCTTCCGCCCCTTACGATAATTTTGTCAAAGGCATCAAGATTTCCGCAGAAGTCTTTTTTCAAATTTTCAAGGATTATTGTCTTGGAACCTGAAATTGTCTGATCTCCGTTCCCTGCTCCTCCCGCATAGACCGACCACTTGTATTGTTTGCCGGAAGTGCCGTCTCCTTGAATTTTGACAACTGCGTCCCCAAGGATGCCGCACCTATTTTGCACAGAATTAGCCCAGCCGGAGCAGTAAGTTTCTTCGTTCATAAGCCCATCCGAGTTTTCTTCTGTCTCTATGTAGTTTATTTCGGAACTGCCGACATCGGCCTTGCAGTTAAGTGCAGGTACCGCAGCAAATCCTCCTCCTATAACATAAGATGGAAAAGCACCTTCGTATATATTGATGAGAGTGTGTCCGCTGACATTGGCGTTAGCGGCGGGCTCATACTGCTTATTGCCTATACCGCTGCCCAGTTCTGGCATACTGCCGCCTCCGGCTATGTAGGTATAGTTGCCTTTAAGTAAATTTATTGTCACGTCTCCGCTCACATCGGCATTCATAGAGCCATTTTCCCACCAGTCGCCCTGCACTCTTCCTCCACCGTTGATACGCACAGCAGAGCGCCGTGACGTGATTTTTATGTCTCCTGAAACCAGCGAAGAACCCGGGTTGCCGGAGCCCTCCACATATCCACCGCCGGAGACACAGGTTATAGCTTCGTCTCTGTCCGCAGACATTATGTCGATATTGATGTTGCCAACGAGGGTGAAATGGTGTGGATTTGTCCCGACAGAGCGTCCGCCGCCTATGATATTCACGTAGTTCTGATTCTTGTTAGCGAGAAAGGCTTTTTCTTTGACCGTGATATTTACATCGCCGTACTGTTGCTTGGGTTCCGGTGTAGACGGCATTATGTAGGAGCCGCCGCATATCATGTGTGTCTTTGTATTGTATTGGCTGCTGTTGCTGTTTGCGACACCGCCGTTTAGGATTATGTTAACGGGAATTGGGTGTTCCGCACTTCCGGTATTCGAGTTCTTTCCCCCTCCGTAGATGTCTCCGTACATAAGAGAGCCTTCTCCGAATGTAATGTTGATAGAAGAGCTGCCGAGTGATGTCAGTTTCTCATAGATTCCGCTGCCGCCGTAAACATCTTTCGTCGCTGTGCCGTTTATGGTGATGGATATATTCTGTTTGTCCTTAAGCGCACTTGTACCGTAAAAGCCGCCATAGACATTCGCGGCGACAGTGATGCCTTTCTCAAAGGTTAGCGGTACCCCGCTTGCGAATATATCAGATCCGCCAATTTGCACTCCGTTTGGATTCTCCGTTGTTATTGTAAGAGATGTAAGCCCCTTATCCGCAGGTACTTTAAGAGTGCCTACAGAAGCGTCTGTTGATACCACAATCGTGAGGTCTCCCGCGTTGTTTTCAAGTTTAGTGAATGCTCCGCCTATACTTTGATACGGAGCGCTAATCGTTCCGTTTCCTGTATTATCATTTCCCGTCATACTGCTTACATAAATTCTTGTGACGCTGTTTTCCGCCTGCGAGAGAGCCGCCGCAAAGATAACCATTGCGATAACAGCTAAAAAATATCTTTTCTTAAACAATTTTCACATCTCCGTTCGCACACCGTCAGTAATGAAAGAATTCTCCGCATTTTAATAATATTATTTAACTGCGCTAATTTTTCTCTCCTTTAACGCTGGATCTGTCAAGCCTCAAACTTATTGCCCTATCAACAAGGCTTCTGCAGTAAAAAATTTATAAAATACGAAAGCCCTGCATGGTTTCGTCTTTGACGGAAACATGCAGGGCTTTGTCACACAAAAAAAGAGCAAATGCTGCTTATATAGAACATCAGCATTGTGAGGCAACCGGCTGTCATGCTTATCCAAGCTTAGACCCTATGGCTTTCCGTCCCGCGCTTTCGCGCGGTTTGGCTTTTTCTCTATAAAAAATCATTGACAATTTTGGGATAAGCTCTTCCCTGATATAACTTAACGGTTATATCTTGTATGATTATACAGCGACATCAGCTAAAATTGTCCTTTTAAATAAAAATTTATTTTATTTTTTTTGCAAGATTATAAAATATTAAGCTTGACTTGTATCGTTCCATGAAGCTATAATCTGTGGACTTCGCGATGCGGAGCAGACGAATATAGCTGCCTTGCACGTTGACCGCACTGAGCGGCATTAATGACTGCAAGATCCGGCACAACAACATATCTTTGGGTATGTATGTTGTGCCTTTTTTGTTTATAATAGAGGGGGAGGATAGGATAGATAAAGATTTGGTTTTTGTCACTGAAATGTCACGTTTTGTTTCACAGTTCTCTCAACTTACTAACTTATAACTAAAGGAGGCCTTTATCATGTCGGCAGGAACAAAAAGCTCATGGGAAGCGTATAAGTTTCCAATCATTTTAATTTTGGGTATTGCAGCTGGGTGTATCGCAGGGGCTTATATGGGAAAAGATGCTCTGGTTTTCAAACCTCTCGGTGATATTTTCATTAACGCTATGTTTATGGTTGTTGTTCCTCTTGTCTTTACGACTATTTGCAGTGCCGTCGCCACTATGTCGTCAATGCAGAGACTCGGTAAGGTTATGAGGTCCCTGGTTATTGTATTTCTTGTAACAGGAGCTATCGCTGCTATTCTCATGCTGGTAACTGTTACTTTCTTCCCGCCTGCGGCAGGTACTAATATCAGGCTTGAAGCCCCTGGTGAATTCCAGGCTCTTAAGACGATGGATCAGGTGGTTAAGGCTTTTACGGTTGAAGATTTCTCTCTTCTCCTTTCTCGCCGTGCGATGCTTCCTCTTATTATCTTTACTATTTTCTTCGGCTTCTGCCTCCAGGCTCTCGGAGAGAGAGGAAGAGCCGTGGGACGCGGTATCTCCGTCGTAGCTGACGCTATGCTTGTCATGGTAAAGTACCTTATGTACTATGCTCCCATAGGACTCGGCGCATATTTTGCGACTCTTGTCGGAGACTACGGGCCTCAGCTTCTCGGCGCGTATCTGCGCTCTATGATTATTTACCACGCCGCCACTTTCTCCTATTACTTTATTGCGTTTACTATTTATGCTTACTTCGCAACGGAAGGCAAGGGAGTCGGTATTTTCTGGAAGAATATTATAGCTCCTTCGGTTATGGCTCTCGGTTCCGGCAGCAGTACCGCCACTCTGCCCATAAACCTTAAGGCAAGCGAGCAGATGGGTATTCCGCGCGACATAGCGGATATTGTTCTTCCGATAGGAGCTACAGCTCATATGGAAGGTTCATGCCTTTCCGGAATCTTGAAGATTGCGTTCCTCTTCGGCATATTCCAGATTCCTTTCACAGGCTTCGGTACTTTGGCTACTGCGGTATCGGTCGCAGTGCTTTCGGGAGTTGTTCTTTCCGGAATCCCGGGAGGCGGACTTGTCGGTGAGATGCTGATTGTAAGCCTCTACGGCTTCCCGCCCGAAGCTTTCCCCATCATTGCGACTATAGGCTTCCTCGTAGACCCTGCCGCAACAATGGTCAACGCATCGGGAGACACATGCTCGGCTCTTATTATTTCAAGAATGGTCGAGGGCAAGGGCTGGTTTGAAAAGGCTATGAAGGAGAAGCTCGCCGCATAGCTGCCGCCGTTAAATGTAAAAAAGCAGAAATTTGATTTAAGACGGCGCCGCTGTATTTATGCAGCTGCGCCGCTTTAATTTTATATCGGATAGCATTACGCCGAACGGGACGTTATATCGCCGTATTCCCCTTGCGTAATTCGATTGATGTATATTTGATGATATGCCTGTATTATAATGTGGCGAAGGCTAAAAAATATTTTGTTTTGTTATTCTATAGGAGGAATCTGAAATGGGATTTTTGAGCGACATCGAGATTGCACAGCAGGCAGTAATGGAGCCCATTGTCAAAGTGGCGGAAAAGATTGGTATCTCTGAGGATGACCTCGAACAGTACGGTAAATATAAGGCGAAAGTTTCATTTGGTCTTTGGGATAAGATAAAGGACAACAAAGACGGAAAACTTATCCTTGTAACAGCTATAACACCAACACCGGCGGGAGAAGGCAAGACGACAACATCTGTAGGACTTGCCCAGGCACTCGCAAAGCTCGGCAAGAAGACAACACTCGCTCTGCGCGAACCTTCCTTAGGCCCTGTGTTCGGAGTCAAGGGCGGAGCTGCTGGCGGCGGCTACAGCCAGGTTGTTCCCATGGAGGATATCAACGTCCACTTCACAGGCGACTTCCATGCTATCACATCTGCGAATAATCTTCTCTCTGCCATGCTCGACAACTCAATCCAGCAGGGCAACCTTCTTAATATCGACCCGCGCCGCATAGCTTTCAAGCGCGTGCTCGACATGAATGACCGCGCTCTTCGCCACGTTGTGATAGGCCTCGGCGGAAAAGTTGACGGAGTTCCCCGTGAAGACGGCTTTGACATCACTGTCGCATCGGAAGTAATGGCCATTCTCTGCCTCTCCACAGGCATAGAAGACCTGAAAGAGCGTCTTGCAAATATCATAGTCGCATATAAATATACGGGCGAACCTGTCACAGCCAGAGAGCTTGAAGCTCACGGAGCTATGGCTATGCTGCTTAAGGACGCCATTAAGCCGAACCTCGTTCAGACACTCGAACACGTACCGGCCTTCATCCACGGCGGCCCCTTCGCCAATATAGCTCACGGCTGCAACAGCATTATGGCTACAAGATACGGACTGAAGCTCGCTGATTACTTCATCACCGAAGCAGGCTTCGCAGCCGACCTCGGAGCGGAGAAGTTCCTCGACATTAAGTGCAGACTCGGAGGACTCCATCCAAGCGCAGTCGTAATCGTAGCCACAATACGCGCTCTTAAGATGCACGGCGGAGTTGCGAAGGAAGATCTCGGCAAGGTGGATATGGCGGCACTCGAAGCAGGCATTCCGAACCTTGAGAAGCACGTGGAGAACATGCTTTCATTCGGTCTTCCCGTAGTTGTTGCTCTTAACGCATTCCCGACGGACACACCGGAAGAACTTAAGTTTATACAGGAAAAGTGCGCGAAGCTCGGAGTCCCCGTTGTCGAGTCAGATATATGGGCAAAGGGCGGCGAAGGCGGCATAGAGATGGCAAAGGCTGTAATAGAAGCATGCGACAAGCCCAACACCTTCCACCACCTCTACGACGCGAATCTTTCACCGGAAGAGAAGATTAAGACAATAGCGACAAAGATTTACGGAGCGGACGGAGTAAACTTTACAGACCAGGCAAAGAAGGATCTCAAGCAGATTCACGATCTTGGCAAGGACAACCTTCTTATCTGCATGGCTAAGACACAGTCTTCAATATCGGATGACCCTGCGAAAAAGGGACGCCCGACAAACTTTACTCTCACTGTGCGCGAAGTTCGTCTTTCTGCGGGAGCGGGCTTTATCATCCCGATCACAGGCTCGATTATGACAATGCCGGGACTTCCCAAGCGCCCCGCTGCATGCTCGATAGATGTTGACGCAAAAGGAAATGTAAGCGGATTATTCTAAAGAGCCACTGATTAAATGCGCCATCCACGTCATAGGCTGGCACATCAGATAAACAAACCAGCCGACTCGCACGAAATCAGAGATTTCGGCTCTCTGGCCGTAATCAGCGGACGGGTATATTGGTGATGTTCTGCAATAATTGATTTAATCAGTGTTTCTCTAAATTTATAAGAATCAGCAGAGGAGGAATTTTACAATGTTTGACGCATCAGGCAAGGCAGTTGAACTGAGGCTTGAGTTCCCTAACGGATTACCCAAGAAACCGGAATTTGAGGCAGGAATAAGAAGAGCACCGAACCGCGGACAGGTGCTTAACGACAAGGAAGTAGTGCTCGCGCTGAAAAACGCACTGCGCTACATCCCTACAGAGTTCCACGAGGAACTTGCGCCTGAGTTCCTTGAAGAGTACAAAGAGCACGGACGCATCTACGGATACCGCTTCCGCCCCGAAGGACATCTCTATGGAAAGTCCATCAATGAGTACAAGGGCAAGTGCACTGAGGCTAAAGCCTTCCAGGTAATGATTGACAATAACCTGGACTTCGCCGTAGCTCTCTATCCCTACGAGCTAGTAACATACGGAGAGACAGGCCAGGTCTGCCAGAACTGGATGCAGTACCTGCTTATCAAGAAGTACCTCGAAGTCATGACAATTGACCAGACACTTGTGGTGCAGTCGGGACATCCTCTGGGACTCTTCCGCTCGCATCCTTCCGCGCCGCGCGTCATTCTGACAAACGGCCTTATGGTCGGGCTCTTTGACAACCCCAAGGACTTCACACGCGCCACTGCTCTCGGAGTAGCAAACTACGGACAGATGACCGCAGGCGGCTGGATGTACATAGGCCCTCAGGGCATTGTCCACGGAACATATAACACGCTCCTCAACGCGGGACGCAGCAAGTTCCACCTTCCCGAAGGCAAGGGACTCGCTGGACATCTCTTTGTCTCGTCCGGTCTCGGCGGAATGAGCGGAGCACAGCCCAAGGCGGCTGAAATTGCGGGAGCTGCGGCAATAGTCGCGGAAGTAGACCCTTCACGCATAGAGACACGCCACAGCCAGGGCTGGGTCAGCAAGAGAACTGCAAGTCTTCCCGAAGCCTTTAAGTGGGCAAAGGAAGCCATGGCTGAAGGAAAGCCGCTTTCCATCGCATACGAGGGAAATATTGTAGACCTTCTCCAGTACGCTCTCGACAACAACGAAAATATCGAGCTCCTCTCGGACCAGACCTCATGCCACGCAGTCTATGACGGCGGTTACTGCCCCCAGGGCATATCTTTCGAGGAGCGCACAAGACTTCTCGGCGAAGATAAGGACGAGTTCTGCAGACTTGTCAACAAGACACTAAAGAAGCACTTTGAGCTTATCAAAGCTCTTACCGCAAAGGGAACATACTTCTTCGACTACGGCAACGCATTCATGCGCGCAGTTTTTGACGCGGGCGTGACAGAGATAGCGAAGAACGGCACAGACACATACGAGGGCTTTATATTCCCGTCATATGTCGAAGACATCATGGGCCCCCTCCTCTTTGACTACGGCTACGGACCCTTCCGCTGGTGCTGCCTGACCCGCGATCCGGAAGACCTCCGCAAGACTGACAAGGCCGCTATGGACTGCATCGACCCGACTCGCCGCTTCCAGGACCACGACAACTGGGTATGGATTCGCGACGCAGAAAAGAACAAGCTCGTAGTCGGAACACAGTGCCGTATCCTCTACCAGGATGAAGAGGGACGCATGAAGATAGCCCTTAAGTTCAACGAGATGGTAAGAACCGGCGAAATCGGCCCCGTGATGCTCGGCCGCGACCACCACGACGTATCGGGAACAGATTCACCCTACCGTGAGACGTCAAACATCAAAGACGGCAGCAACATTATGGCTGAAATGGCTATACACTGCTTCGCCGGAAACTGCGCGCGCGGCATGAGCCTCGTCGCTCTTCACAACGGCGGCGGAGTCGGAACGGGCAAATCCATCAACGGCGGCTTCGGACTTGTTCTTGACGGCAGCGAAAGAGTGGACCGCATAATCAAGGAGTCCATGAGCTGGGACGTTATCAGCGGTGTTGCAAGACGCGCATGGGCAAGAAACGAACACGCCATCGAAACTGTAGAGACATTTAACGCAAAGCGCAGCGACGGACACATCACAGTTCCGTTCATAGCCAACGACGAATATCTTACAAAACTTGTGGAGGGCAAATAGATGACTTTTGAAAAAATGCAGATTCAGGAATTTATCGACGAACTCGCCTCAAATTCCCCGGCACCGGGCGGCGGCAGCGTAGCGGCTCTCTGCGGATCTCTCGGCTCTGCCCTTGTCTCGATGGTGGCAAACCTTACAATAGGCAAGGAAAAGTACAAGGATAACTGGGAAGCAATGGAAGCAGTCATCGCAAAGAGCGAACCTCTGCGCGCAAAGTTTGTCGACCTGATGAACAAGGATACAGAGTCTTTCAACGTATTTATGGCGGCAATGAAGATGCCCAAGGATACGGATGAGGAAAAGGCGGCACGCAGACAGGCTATGGCCGACGCGTCAAAACTCGCGACGGAGATTCCCCTCTGCACTCTCGAAGCATGTGCGGAAGTCTCGGTAATAGCCCTTGAAGCAGCGAAATTCGGCAATCCGAACACGGCAAGCGATGCGGGAAGTGCGGCACTCCTCGCAGATGCGGCAGGCAGAGCGGCATCATACAATGTCCGCATAAACCTTCCCGGAATCAAAGACGAAGCATTTGCGGCACTCTGCAAGGAAAGAATGGCATCGGCACTCGACACAATCAGCCGCAATTCTATTCTCTCTTCCGACCTCATGGATGAAGTTCTCGGCTAATCGTCTAACTATCAAAAATTACGGAGGTATGTAAAATGGCAATGCAGCTTATCGAATGTGTACCGAATTTCAGCGAAGGCAGACGCAAGGATATAATAGAAGAAATCGTAAAGTGCTTTAAGGGCAAACGCGGAGTCTATCTCCTCGACAGCCGTGCAGACGAAGACCACAACAGACTGGTCATCAGCCTTGTCGGAGCTCCCGCACCTATCCAGGATGCTCTCATTGAAGCGGCAAAGATTGCTCAGAAGAACATTGACATGAACACCCACCAGGGCGGACATCCCAGAATCGGAGCCATTGACGTTGTTCCCTTCACACCGATTAAGGGAATTACCATGCAGGAGTGCATTGACCTTGCTCACTCTTTCGGCGAGAGATATTACAAAGAGACCGGCATCCCCGTCTACTTCTATGAAGATGCGGCACTTCGCCCCGAGAGAAAGCGCCTTGAAGTCATTCGCAAAGGTCAGTATGAAGTCCTTAAAGACGAAGCCAAGACAAACCCCGACCGCAAGCCTGACATAGGCGAAGCTGCGCTTCACCCGACAGCGGGAGCTACAGTTATCGGAGCACGCAAATTCCTTGTCGCTTTCAACGTCAACCTCAACACAAACAACGTTGATATCGCAAAGAAAATCGCAAACACGGTGAGAGCGTCTTCGGGCGGTTTCTGCCACGTAAAGGGCATCGGCCTCGCTCTTGAGGAGCGCGGAATCACACAGGTCAGCATGAACCTCGTCGACTATGAGAAGAACTCCCTTTACAGAGTCACAGAGATGATTCGCATGGAAGCAAAACGCTGGGGCGTGGAAGTAATCGAGACAGAAGTCTACGGAATGATTCCCGTAAACGCCATTCTCGAGAGCGCCGCATATTACCTGCAGATCAACGACTTTGATCCCTCACAGGTTCTCGAACTTCAGCTTCTCGACCTTATGGGAGAGAGCGCGGAATAACATTTTCCCCCAACAGGAAGAAAGAGAGCGGAGCCTCAACAGGCTCCGCTCTCTTTTATTGCAATTTTGGGGATGAACTTTTACAGGCTCTGTTACGAAAGGCTATTTGCTCTTTGCTCGTCCGTACTTTGCGGCTCCCACAAGAAGGCAGTTCTCTATATATGGCAGATTATTGCTGTCCAGGTATGAGAGCAATTCGGGGCTTTCCGCACCGGGCTGAATAACAATGCACTTATAGCTCCTTTTGCAATTTTTTATGTGCTCTATTCCGAGAGCGGGGTTGATGCAAAGGTCTATTATATCTATCTCTTCCGGTATATCGTTAATAGATTCAAGCTCTTTGCCCACTCCGTAAACCTTATAGCCGTGCTCAAGAAGTTTCGCCTTGATTTTATAAGCATACTTTTCTTCGTTCACAGTATTGCCTACAACTGCGAAAACATTTTGTTCCATTACTTCTTTAAGATCCATATATATCACTCCTTTTAATGCTGGCTCTGCGCGAGCTCACATGGAGAACAATAGCTTATCTGAGCTGAAATTATTACAGGGATATGCCGAATCTTTTTTCTATAGCATGAAATCTGTGTAAATTGCCTATATCCCTGCACATGGCCGCCGCTTCTTTAGCATATTCTTCGGAGCTCTTTACGACTACCGAATCAAACTCTTTAGGCAAAATTCCTTTGTCCTTCATCTCGGCCAGATATGCTTTAGCCATTAGATGAACGGAACGCCATGACTTTTTCTTTATGGAACTTATAAGCTCGCTTACTTCTATTGAACGCAGAGCGTCGCCGTACCGTCCTTCGCGCGCTTCGGCAATGCACTTCAAGCTGTATAGAGCCGAACCGCATATACCGCCCCTGCATGTTTCAAAGAGCTCTGCTCCTATCTTGATGTGGCTGTTCATAAGTTCCGTGTCCCCCATGTCAAAGGCCAAATTCGCCATTTGAGCGTGGAAGTGGCTGCAGCCCCAGAAGAAGCCTCTCTTTTCGCACTCCGCAATGCACTGCTCGAATATTTCCCTTGCTTTGGCAAAATCTCCGCGCCATTGGTGGTTCTCGCCTATGTAGCATTTCGCGCCTAGAAGGCTGATAGTATATGGTCTGTTTACGATAGCTAAATCTTCAAATACTTCCGCCGATCGAGCAAGTACCGCGTCAGACTTTGCGAAGTCTCCCTTTATCTGAAAAGCGACTCCTATAAATCGCAGAGCAAGCCCCACAAATATCTCCCTCTTTTCCCTGCGCGCAAGAACAAGCATCTCGCGTGCGCAGCGCAGAAGAGCGTCTCCGTTGTCGGTCTGAAGATATTCATGCCCCATGTGCTGCAGGCAGTGGATGTATGTCTCGTGAAAACCGTGCTCTTTGGCTATTTGCAGTGAGTTATTTATAAAGACTCGTCCTTCACGGTAATCTCCCCTGCTTATAAGGCAAGCGCCGCGCAGCTCGAGATATGTGGCTTCCATTTGATAGACGTTCCTGTCAGAGTCAAACCTGCGGTTTATCGTGTCCAGCAGAGATCGCATTTCGTTCATCTTTTTTTCCGTATCCGCCCCTGCGCTGAAAGGAAGCTTGCACGACAGAAGCACTTCGTCGCCCACAAGCGGGAAGAGGTCATGGTTCAATATTATCTCAAAAATCATCTCGCGCAGATGCTGCTGCATAACTTTTTGAGGAAGGTCGGCATTTGTGTAGTGGTAGCATATCATGGAGCTTAAAGCAGGGTTCCATGTGTGAGGAGAGTAGAATCTGCTCAGATTCTCCGCTGCTTTCTTGTTGTACTCTCTCTTTTTGAAGCCGGGTATTGTCTTGTAGACGCACTCTCTCACCTTTGAGTGCATAAAATCTACAGAGGTGCTCCCGTCCATATTTTCTGTCTCTTTTATAAGCTGCTTCTGCAGAAGTTCTTCCGCTATCGTGCCTACAAAGTCCTCATCTATATTCATTATGTTTCTTATAGTCGAGACTTCCGCTCCGTTTGTGAAAACAGAGAGTATTCTCATAAATTCTCTGTGGCTTTCGGGAATTTCGCCGA
Organism: uncultured Synergistaceae bacterium; assembly: GCA_964577295.1. Classification (GTDB taxonomy): domain Bacteria; phylum Synergistota; class Synergistia; order Synergistales; family Synergistaceae; genus CAZNYN01. The sequence continues at coordinate 21,185 of CAZNYN010000005.1, forward strand.
ACCGAGCCAGTATGAGAGCGCCCAGTCCGCCCTTGATATGCTCCATCTCCGCATTCTCGCGAAGAGCCCTTATGAGCTCCACTACAAGCAGCGGAAGCCCCTCGCTCTCTTTAAACACATAGTCGTTCTCTCTCTGCCCCAACTGTTTGCCGTCAAGGAATTTTCGGCACAACTGGGTTGTCTCCGCCTCGTCAAAGGGACGCAGGTGGATATCTATAAATTTCAGAGTACCCGAATTTTCAAGGCGGCGCAGCATTGAGAGAGCATACTCCCTCTTCTCGGGCCTTGTCGTTATAAAGACTATAGAGGGGGCTATATCCATAGTGAGATACGCTTCAAGCAGGTGCAGGGAGCCGGTATCGAACCACTGCAGATCCTCCGCCGTTATTACGGCTCTTCTGCCGCACGAAGTAAGCATAATGAGCTGAGCTATAGACTGAGCTATGACATCTGGCGTCACTTCCGCCATCTTCATAAAGTCCGCGTTGTAGCTAAGGCGCGTATTCGCCATAAAGTTCGGAAACACTCCGCTCAGAACGGGGATGTGTCCCTCCGCTTCGGCAAGATTTTTCTCGGAGCACACAGAGCCCAGCTTCGCAACGAGGCTGTTCCATGCGGAATAGGGATAGTCGTGCCCCGCTTCATAAGACATGGTGGAAAATGTGGGGCCAGTATCAGATGAAATCAGTGATATAAGCCTGTTGACGAGAGATGTCTTGCCTATGCCGGGCTCTCCGTCTATGAGAAATACGACATTCTTTGAATCATTTTTGCCAATGCCGCTTATTACTCTGCGCTGTTCATCTTCTCTGCCGAAAAAATATGACTCGGGACTTTCGGAATTTTTCTCGTCTCCGCTGTTCGAAAGAAGCATCTTGTTAAAGAGTTCCTCCGCTCTCTTTGAGGGTGTGAGATTAAGTTCCTTTGACAATTTTGTCTTATACTCCGAGAATACAGAGCGCCCCTTCGCCGTATTACCGTCTGAAAAATATATCTCCATAAGCTCCAAAACAGAATCCTCGTCAAAAGGCTCTATTTTGAGCAGAAGCTCTGTAGCAGCAGTCAGAGAGTTTCTATCTCCGGAGTCGTAGTAGAGCGATATTCTGTTTTTCAGCAGTTCGAATATAAAGTTTTTTGTCTCTGTACGCGTGCGGTCCAGCCACTCTTCAAACTCCGCACAGGCAGGAACTTCAAAATCCTTTAAGAACTCGTATGAAGCGGATAAGTGTTCTATGTCGGCCTTATCGACGGATTGAATATCACTTTCAAAAACTCCAAGCGACACTGTGCGCCTGTCAGAATTGATAAAACCTTCGGGCATACGGTTTCTTAAGAAATAAAGAGCGTTTCGTAGGTTGTTGTTTGCCGACTCCTCGTCCTTATCTCCCCACAAAAGAGCAGCCAGCTTTTCCCTAGGCGTAATTCCCTCTTTCGCAAGATAATACAAGAGAGCCTCAGTCTTTTTAAGAGAAAAATCCTGCTTTGCTCCGTTAATTTCTATTGAAGGAACTCCCAAAAGATTAATTCTGACCGACATTGCGCCCTCCAAAAACATTTTTATTATGCGAGCCTCTTTTCTATAATACACTATGAATCGTTAAAAGACATCGCATAATCAATCGCCTGCATAGGCGAAATTGCCGACAAGCCACTCACTGCGCCTTAGGTATCCGCATTTTTCAAAAAGCGATGCTGCCATTTGTGCCCACTCCTGCGGCGAGAGAGATATAAGCTCTCTGTCTGGATATACGGCTCGCTCCGCTTCGGTCATTTTTGACGTGACAACAGCTTTTGCCATACACTGAGCGGCAAGCCACTCTTTGCGCGCCACAGATCTGAGGAATATCTCTCCTGCCGAGAGAGCCGCTATAGCAAGATCCATTCTTCCCTTGTGAGCCTCGGATACAGCTTTCAGGCTGTACAATATAGAGCCGCATCTGCCCCCCTGACAGCTCTCGAAAAATGAGGATGCCTTGTCTATGTAAAAAGCCATCATGCCGTAATCACCGATATCAAAGGCAAGGTTTGCAGCATGAGTCAGAAAGTAGCTCCGCCCCCAGTAAAGCCCCATATTTTCGGTTGTCTCGACGCAGTAAAGAAAGTATGACATGGCTTTGGAATATTCTCCGCGCATGCGGTATATCTCACCTATGTAGCAATTTGCTATAAGAGAGCCCAGAGTGTAGCTCCTGCCCGTCATTTTAAGATTGTCAAAAAGCTTTATCGTATGGACGAACATCTTTTCAGCCATATTCATCTCACCAGACATTAAGAAGCTCATGCCGACAAAGCGCACAGATGTGGCGACATAGTGCATCATGTCCGCGGCTTTCGCCAGTTTTATGAGCTCCCTTGCCGCAAGGCGCAGCTTTTCGGGGTTTTCTGTCTGTATATACATGTAGGCTCTGTGCTTGAGACAGTGAATGTGAGTCTCTGTAAAGCCGTAGGCTTCAGACAGTTTTATCGCTCTGTTTATGTAAATCTTTCCCTTTTCATATTCGCCCCAGCTTACGTGGTAGCCTCCGGCAAGCTCAAAGCATGAAGCTTCAAGAGCGGCATACTCCTCTGCGCTCACGTCCCGCCTCGTGCTTATCTCTTCGAGTATCTCGACGGTGCGCTTTATTTTCGCCTCGCTCTCCTCCCTGCTGCTGAACGGGGATGAGCAGGATAACAGAACTTTGTCTGTTACCACGGGGAAAATATCGTGATTCAGAGTTATATCGAATATGAGCTCTTGAATATATTGGCGCAGCTCCTTCACTCTCTGTCCCGATTTCACATAGTGGTGGCAGAGCATGGCATTAAGTATAGGATTCCAACTTCTGACAGAATAAGTTTTATTCAGCACATCCGCCGCTTTCGCATGAAGTTCCTCTCTTTTTGAAAGGGATATTGACTCATATATGCAGACTCTCACTTTATCATGTATAAAGTGCCAAGTCGCTTTTCCCGATTCTGATTTTTCCGTAACGAGATTTTTGGATATGAGCCCTTCCGCCGCCGGCGTTATTTCGGAAACCGTTTTGCAAAGTACCTCCGCAACCTGCCCCGGTTCAGCTCCGACTCCGAATACTGAGAGTATTTTTAATATATCCTTTTGAAGTTCGGTCAGCTCGCCTATTCTTGCCATTATCAAACCGCCGAGGCCGTTTGTGCAGTCTGAAGAGGGGTTTTCGTTCAGAGCTCTGAGCATCTCAAACAGCAGCAGAGGAATACCTTCGCTTTCTCTGACAAAGTACTCCTCTCCCCTGTCTTTGAAAATATCACCGCTCAGGGAGCTGCTGCATATCTCTGTTATTTCGTCTCTTCTGAACGAAGTCAGTGCAAGAGGTGCTATTTTCCACATCTGTACAGACTTTATGTTGCGAAGCATATTGAGAGTTATCTTTGACGATTCGGGACGAGCTGATATTATCAGAGTTATCGGAAGAGGCATCTCTTCCATGAAGGTTGTGAGAAGCTGCAAAGAATGAGTGTCAAACCAGTGTATGTCCTCAAAAACCATTATAACTCTTCTGTGAAGAGAGAGCTTTGCTACAAGATTTGATATCATTTCTCCTATCAGAAACGGGTTTCTCTCCGCCATAAGGGCGATATCGGCATTATAATTTGTCCTTCTGTTTTTCAGGAAAGCCGGGAACGCCGCAGATAAGATGGACTGCACGGACGAATCAGTGTGTATTTTAAATTCTTCGAGTACGCTCCCGAGCTGAGCCATTATATTGTTCCATGAGCAATAGGGGTAGCCGTCGCCGAGAGCAAAGCTCTTTGAAGCAAGAATAACCGTTTTTTTAGTATCAACCGCGCAGAGAGCCTGATTTATGAGAGAGGTCTTGCCTATGCCTGCCTCTCCGTGGACAAATATTGCTTTTGGGAAGGATTCACCCTCTATTATCGCCCTTCTCATAAAGGTAAGCTCGGAGCTTCTGCACCAGAATTTTTCTCCCGACGGTACTTTTTCCGATATATTGCCTCCGTGGGGAAGTATTCTCTCATAATAATCTCTGATCCTTTTTGAAGGTTCTATCCCTATTTCTTTTTCAAGCGACTCTTCATAATTTTTATAAAGCAGAACCGCTTCTCTCCTGCGCTCTGTCTTAACATATATATCCATAAGCTCAAGTATCGAATCCTCATCACAAGGCTCAAGCCTGAGCAGCAGTTTTAAAGAGGCGATAAGCTCGTCCACCTCCTTATTGTCATAGCAGGCTGATATTCTCTTTCTAACAGAGAGAGCTATTTTATTTTTCAGCACTTCCCTTGTACTTAGAAGCCACTCGTCAAACGCATCAGAATTTGTTACATCTACATCTTTGAGAGGCTCTTCGCACACAGCTTCCGGAACAGAGACGGAAGGGTCAGCGATTTTCAGGTAATCATCAATATCCAGCGAGAAATTTATAATTTCCGCATTTCTTCTTGTAACTCTGAGGTGTGAACCTATCATAGACTTTATTACATATATTGCGTTTCTCAAATTTGACGATGCCAAAGAGGGTTTTTTGTCGCTCCAGAAAATATCCTTTAAAGAATCTCTTGAAACAGAGCCGCACAATGCGACGTAAAAAATTATCGCTTCTGCTTTACGCAAAGCAAAAACTAATTTTTTACCGTCAATTTCTGCATATGAGCTGCCGATGACATGAAGCTTCATTGTCATATTAGACTCCCCCAAAAATAAGAGCTGTGTCAATTTATTATATATCATATTGTTCCCTATTGCTTTCATATCGTCAATTTTTAAAATAAATCCCTGTAACACCATATAACATCAGCATTGGTCACTATTTTGACGTTTAGATGACTTAGATGGTATACACTTGACCAAAGACAATGATGCTAGTGAGTGAAAGTGATAAAAGGAAATGGGGGTAAGACCTTTAAAATGCTGAGGATAGAGATGAAAGTCAACGGAAAGACAATGACAGGTTCTGCCGACGGAAGCACAAGGCTTATAGATATTCTCAGAGAGCAGTTCCGCATATTGAGCGTAAAAGAAGGCTGCGGAGCGGGAGAGTGCGGAGCCTGCACTGTGCTCCTGGACGGAGAGGCAGTATGCTCCTGCATTGTTCCCGCAGTAAGAGCTGACGGACATGAAATAACAACGATAGAAGGTCTTGAAAAGTCCGGAGAACTTGACGTTCTCCAACAGTCCTTCCTCGACTGCGACGCCGTTCAGTGCGGTTTCTGCACTCCGGGAATGATTTTGTCGGCAAAGGCTCTGCTGCTTAAAAACCCGGATCCCAGCCGCGAAGAGATCAGAAGAGCTCTCGCTGGCAATATATGCCGCTGCACCGGATATGTTCCCATAGTCAACGCTGTGGAAACAGCGGCGGGACGTCTCAGAGGAGATAAGTAATGGCCTGGATAGAAAGACCTAAAAGCATAAAGGAGCTATGCGCAATAGTCAAAGACATTCCGCGCTCCCAAAGAGACTTCCTCGCAGGCGGAACTGACTGGATGGTAAAAAAGAGCAAAGAGCTCCGCTCGGATTTTACCGTTGTAGATATGTCAAATGTGAGAGAGCTTTACGGCATAGATGTTACGGATAAATATCTGCGAATAGGAGCAATGCAGACAATGACATCTATACATACTTCCGAGCATGTAAAAAAATACGCTTCCGCTCTCTATGACGCGGCTTACTTCATGGGCTCGGTACAGATAAGAAACATGGCTACACTGGGGGGAAATGTGGCTAACGCCTCTCCCGCGGCAGATACGCCGCCCGCTCTTGCCTCGCTTGAGACAATAGTTGTCGCAGCCTCCCCCGAAGGAGAGAGACGCTGTTCTATCGAAGAGATAATCCTCAATTCGGGCAAGTCGGCTCTCGGCTGCGATGAGTTTATAAAATGTTTTGAGATTCCCATTTCGAAAAATCGCTTCTCGGCTTTCAAAAAAATTGGGAGCAGATCTGAGATGAGCATAGCGCGTCTCAATATGGCGATATCGGCGGAGTACGATAAATCCCATTTTGCCTCCGTACGTCTATATATCGGAACTCTCGGACACCCAGCACAGGGGTGCGCACACTCTGAAGCTGCCATTGAAAAGGGCGGAGAGTCATGCCTTGACATGCTGAAAAAGGCACTTGCCGATTTTACTGAAGCAAAGATACCGGGGCGCGCCACCCTACCATACAAGAGATCAGCGATACAGGCTCTCGGAGAGGACACTTTCTCACTGCTTGAGAGCAGGGCGAAGGGAGGTTACGCAATATAATGCCGTCGCAGACAGAAGAAAAAAGAGATTACAAATATGTTGGGCGAAGCACTCCGAGACAGGACGGGCCTGACAAAGTAAGAGGGCGCTTTCGTTATCTTTCCGACGAGATACCGTCGGACGCTCTTACCGCCGTTCCGCTTCTGAGCCCCCATGCGAACGCAATCGTAAAGTCAATAGACATATCCGAAGCTGTTAAGACAGAGGGTGTTTGCGTTCTCACTTACAAAGACGCTCCGGAAAACAAATACAACAGCGGAGAATGGTTCCCGGGGCAGAACGACCATCCCGACGAGAGAGTTCTGACAAATCATGCACGCCACGTAGGAGACAGAATAGCCCTTGTGCTTGCCGATGACGAAAAGAGCGCGAGAAAGGCCCTTGCGCTGATAAAGACAGAGTACGAGGTGCTGCCTGCCGTAACAGAACTTGAAAGCGCGGCGGCAAGCGCCTCTCTCATCCACGAAGACGGAATGAATGATTTTAAGGGACAGCTTGTGTACGGAGATGCGGACAAGGCGTTTGCAGAGGCGGCTCATGTTGAAAAAGACACGATATACACTCCGAAAATCCACCATGCCGCAATGGAAACTCACTGTGTCCTCGCAATTCCCAGAGCAAGAGGAGTAATAGAGGTTCAGACCCCGTGCCAGATAATCTTCGGTGTTCAGCACAACATAGCTCAGGTGCTGGGACTGCCCCTTTCAAAGATAAAAGTCGTCAAGGCCAACATGGGGGGAACATTCGGAGGCAAACAGGAAGTTGTCTTTGAAGCTCTGGCTGCATGGGCAGCACTTAAACTCGGAAGAGCGGTATTTATAAATACCGACAGAAAAGAGACAATGCTGTCGACAAGGACAAGAGCCGCAGTTCTCGGAACTGTCGAGACAGCTCTTGATAAGGACAACATAATAACTGCACGCCGTTATAAGATAATAGCCGATGCCGGAGCATACCTGACCGGGACAAAAAAAGTTATGATGGCTATGGCTAAGAAACTTCCGCGCCTATACCGTATTCCGGCTCTGGAGTACAAGGGCAGCACTGTAAGAACTACTACAACACCGGCGGGAGCATGCCGCGGCTACGGTTCGCCCCAGATTCACACCATAACGGAAATTCATACCGACCTTCTCTGCACAAGACTTGGACTTGACCCTGTCAGCTTTAGGCTGAAAAATTTGCTCGGAGAATTTGAAGAAGACAGGTCAGGTGCTTCCAATATAGGCAAAGCACGTGTCATAGAGTGTCTTGAAAGAGGCGCCCGCGCTTTTGAGTGGGAGATGAGAAAAAAACCCGTGCGACACGGAAGATACATTACCGCCTCCGGCTTCGCCTGCTGCACCCACGGTAACGGCTACACAAAGACTATATACCATGATGTCACACACATGTCGCTGCGCATACTTGAAGACGGCTCCATAGTGTTAAGAACAGCCCTGCACGAGCTGGGCAATGGGACTCTGACGGCTATGGCTCAGATAGTGGCTGAGGTTACGGGAGTGGACGTATCTAAAATAACTGTCACAGAAGGTGACACGCAATACTCATCCTACGACTCGGGCTGCCAGGCCAGCCGTGTTATATACGTCTGCGGAGAGTGCGCAAGGATGGCTGCGGAAAGTGCTGCCGAGCTGCTTTGCAGTGAAGCCTCTAAACTATTTGACGCGCCTGCCGTCTTAAAAGACGGAGCTCTTTACTGCGGAGGCAGAAGAATTGAAATAGCGGACGCGGCGCGTGAGATACTCTGCAAAAACAGAGTAACTCTGGACGTCAGCATAGAGCACAGACCTGATATGAACCCGGCTTCTTTCGGAGCCCACTTCGCCGAAGTTGAAGTCGACACTCTCACAGGGCTTGTCAGAGTCACAAAATATCTTGCCGTTCACGACATAGGACAGGCTGTTAACAGATGCTTTGTCGAAGGTCAGATATACGGAGGAGTTCAGATGGGGATAGGCATGGCCCTGACGGAAGAACTGGCTTTTGACAGAGATGGGAGACCAAGTGCCTCGAACTTTGACAAGTACCACATGATAAACGCACCGGACATGCCCGAAGTGGAGATAATGCTCATCGAAGATCAGGAACCGGGAGGCCCCTTCGGAGCTAAGAGCATAGGAGAGATATGCACAGTTCCTGTATCCGCCGCTGTTGTAAACGCGGTGAACAGGGCACTAGGCTCATCTATGACGTACCTGCCTCTCACACCGGCTAAAGTAGTATCTGCGGCAAATAACAGGTTTACAAAGAGTGAATAACAACTCTTGGTAATAGAGCAATACCGCAAGCATGGGGTTTATCTTTATCTCTAAGGAGGAAGAAAAGTGGGTATTCAGGAAAACAAATCCGCAGCTGAAACGAAAAAAGGCATGAGGTGGGAAGTATTTCTCCCCGCCTATCTGGTAATCGCGATTGCGGCTGCAGTCGGGATCTTCAACAAGGACGCCTTGACAAAGGCGAGCAACAGCTTTTTCTTCTGGTCACTGGACAGCTTCGGCTGGCTCTTCCAGCTCTCTATTATGGCGTGCTTTGTGCTCGTAGCAGTAGTCACATTCACAAAACTTGGCAATATGAGGATAGGCGGCAAGGACGCAAAACCAAAGTACAGCTTCTGGACATGGTTCGCAATGACGCTGACAGGAGGAATAGCGACAGGAATTGTCACATGGGGCGTCAACGAACCTCTCATCTATTACGGCAACGTATGGGGAGAGCTGAACCAGCTCGGCATAGCACCCAACACACACAAAGCGGCAATATTTGCCATAGCAAGAACATATTACAACTGGACATTTGTACCATATGCAATATACGCTCTCTGCGGCCTTCTTGTAGCTTATACATACTACCACAAGAAGGAGAGCCTTACTGTCACAGCAACACTAAAGCCGCTTTTCGGCAGCAGAGTAACCTCCCCCTTATGCTCTGCAATAGTTGACACTCTCTCCATGCTCGCTCTGACAATAGGCCTTGCGACAGGTCTTACGATGTGCATAACACTCGTTATGTCAGGCTTAAAGGGCGGCTACGGAGTTACCGAAAGCCTTCCCCTCTTCATAGCGATAGGAGCTTTCATCATATTCTCATTTACATGCTCAAGCTACGTCGGCATGGACAAAGGACTCAAAATCATAGGCAATCTAAACGCGTGGTTCTACTACGGACTTCTCATACTCCTTCTGGTAACAGGCCCCACAATCTTTATATTAAGACTGGGAACGGCAGGCATTGCGGAGTGGATGCATAACTTCTGGATTTGGGGACTTGACCCGATAGACATAGGCGGCGAGGCTTTGACACGCTCATGGACACTGTTCGACTTCGCATTCTGGGTCGGATTCGCACCTGTCACGGGAATATTCCTAGCTCTTCTCTCCTACGGAAGGACAATACGCGAATATATGATAGTCAACTGGATTCTGCCATCGGTATTCGGCATTATATGGTTCGCAATTTGGGGCGGCAGCGCTATAAACATGCAGATGACAGGCACGGCTGACCTTGTCGGAGCACTGAACAGCGGAGGCGCAATAGCGGCTCTCTGGGCATTCCTCAAAAACCTCCCCTTCGGACTCGGAGTCATTGTTATACCGATTAACATCCTTGTTATACTGGCATCTTTCATCACATGCGCCGACGCTACACTTACAAATATCGGATCAATGTGCGTAAGAGATGTTCCGATCGGAACAGAGCCTCCCGCAAAGATAAAAATACTTTGGGGCATATCTGTAGGAATCATAGCCATTATCATGGCTGCATACGGAGGCGGAGCTCAGGGTGTTGACGGAGTAAAAGCTTTGGCGGCTGCTGCTGGATTCGTAGTCCTCTTCATATTTGTCGTGCAGATAATAGCTTTTATCAAAGTATTCTTCATCGACAAAATAGTGGAATAGCTCATAACTTATAATAGGTCAAAGAGGGCAATCCTCTTTGACCTTCTAAATAATACGGAGGTACTCTTATGAAAATTCTTCTGACGGGAAATGACCTAACTCTTGACAGCCTCTGGTCCATAGCAGAGGAAGGGGCGGAAGTTGAGATATCCGCCGAAGCAGACGCAAGGCTTGAGGCTTCGCGGAAACTCGTATATGACCTTGTCGATGACGATGTGCCCGTATACGGTTTCAACACCGGAGTCGGCTGGAATAAAGACCACAAAATAGCAAAAGAATTTTTTGAGGATTTTAATAAAAAACTTATCTACTCCCATTCATTGGGAATAGGTCCCGAAGCATCCGAACAGGAAGTTCGGGCTATGATGGCAATACGCTTAAACTGCCTGCTGCAAGGCTACACAGGCATACAGCCGGCAGTGGCGCGCCGCTATGCCGACTTTCTCAATCTAAAAATTCATCCTGTAGTCCCGGAAAGAAGTTCCATAGGCGAAGGCGATATAACTGTACTTTCTCACATCGGCCTTGCCATGATAGGCGAGAGCGAGGTTATTTTTAAAGGAGAGAAAATGTCCTCTGCCGACGCTCACAAAAAAGCAGGAATAGAGCCTGTTACACTAGGCCCGAAAGACGGTCTTGCGATAGTCAGCAGCAGCGCCTTCTCCGCAGGACAGGGAGCCCTTGTACTAAAAGAGCTGAAAGACTTAGCAGATATAGGAGACCTCATCTACGGAGTGTCGCTTGAAGGGCTGAACGGCAACACATCTCCCCTTGACCCGTCGGGATTGGCCCCGCGCAGGCTTGAGGGACAGCAGAAAAGCGCGGCTAACACAAGGAGACACATTGAAGGAAGCTACATCTATCAGCCCGACCCGGAAAAGCCGGTACAAGACCCTCTCTGCTACAGGAGCGGAGCTTACATCAACGGAAGCCTGCGCGACGCCATAGACTACGCTGAAAAATATCTTTTGATACAGATGAATACAACAGACGACAACCCCTGCGTCCTTATCGATGAAAGGCGTATGATATCAGTCTCCAATTTTGAAACAACATCTTTGGCGACAGCGTTTGAACTGTTATCGATAGTCCTCTGCCACGTATCAAGAATGTCATGCTACAGAATGATAAAACTTGCGAACCCCGAACTTACAAAGCTGGCGAGATTCTTAAGCCACGACGGAGGAAAGTCACACTGCTTCGGCGCTTTCCAAAAGTCATTCACATACATGGACACGGAGATACGCCACCTTGCGAACCCATGCTCACCGGACTTCATGGCAGTGGCCGGAGCTATAGAAGACCATGCAAACAACACGCCTCTTGCCGTGCAGAAACTGAGAAAAGCCGTCGATAACATGAAATACATATACGGCATGGAAATGATACATTCCTGCCAGGCTATCAGGCTCAGAAAGCGTAACTCAGACATTCCTCTCGGCAAAGGCACGTCAAAAGCTTTTGAGAAATTCTGCGAAATTATCCCCCTCTACGAAAACGACAGACCGATATCACCCGATATCAGGAAAGCTTACGAGTTTGTCAAAAGCGGAGCATTGCTTGAAATAACAAAGTAGATAACACTAAGCCGTTATCTGAGAGATGAGAAGAATCGGCGGTTTTGCAAATGTAGGACATCTGCAAAACCGCCGATTGACATCTAAGCGAGAAAGTTCTTCTCAGCTTGGGGCAAACACATAAACAGCATTCAGGTAAGGCTACCTCTTCCGATTAAAATATATTACTTTCCTCACAGCCACAGGAAGAGCGGCAAACAGCAATATCCACCCAAAGCCCGCATTGCAGCCGCTCGAACCTGATGATGAATGTTCCGGAGCTATTCTGCCTGCCGCTTCACCTATCACGACAGTTCCTTCCGTGAAGTAGTCGCCGACCGGCTCTATCGTAAAGGTTAGCTTTTTGGTGTCCGCATTGTACGTCGCATCAAACATGTCATATTTTGCGCTTCCGTGCTTCTTTATAAAGGCCATAAGCCTTCCGTTGGAAGAGAGCTCCGCAGTAAAGTTCTCTATTGTAAATGTCACAGGAGCCATATCGGAGATTAAGGAGTGGTCCAGCGATACGGTAATAGCTGTACAGGAGCGAACGACGGAATTGCTGTCTATCCCGTTTATGACGGTACTGTAATCGCTGATTCCGCTAAGGTCGCTGACTTCGTCGTTAAGCTTTATGTTTACCGCACTTACTGCCCCGGCATCGGATTTTACGGACACGTCATCGGAAGAGAATGTGAAGCTCGGCTTTTTAAGCACGTCAAAGGCACAGATGTTTCCGCCCAGAGCGTTTGAGTCATAAGGAGGAAGCCATTTATTCCCGTCATACCTATAAACAGAGCCGTTGTACTGGCTTGACCCTTCGGCACCCGTTGTGTAGAGGCACCCTGTTTCTTTGTCGTAAGCCATTCCGAAAACGATAAACGCAGACGTCCAAGAGAAATTCTTGACTATCGTGCCGACGTTGCCGGCTTTCAGCTTATCAAGCGTTGTCTTAAATATGAGACAGCCGTTGCCCCCGCCGCCGTAGTTCCAGCCGCCTGTCTGAATATAGACATCTTTGTTCGGTGTAATGCATATCGACCGAAAATCGTATATCCATTTTTTTATTTCGGGAAAGCTATTGTAGAGGTCGGTATTCTTGACCAAAACTTTTGCCGTCATAGTATCAAGATTTACCGCCTCCACCATAGATTCATCGTTTGGAGTCCCGTCATAATGCTGAAAACCGCCTATTGCGGCAATGTACAAAGTATCGCCGTAAAGAGTACAAGCTCCCTTGACGCTCCCTCCGTCGACATTTCGGCTGTTTAAATCCATGCTTGTGACAATATTGAGATCCTTATCAAATTTTATAAGCCTGTTCGGCCCGTACCCGGCACTTGGATTCCAAGGATTTGTGGAATATGTGAATACGCCGTAAACATGGTCTTTGTACGTCACAAGCCCCTCTCCGTGCCAATAGTTTCCCAGCCCTGCAAAGTACTTGTCTCTCACATACTTATTGTCCTTCATGTCAAAACGAGCGACCTGAGATTTATCGTAGCCTATACCGTAGAGGTAATTTCCCGAGGCAGCCATGGAACGAATATTGTAGATTGGGTTTTCTTTGCTTCCAAGCTCCGCCATAGGGGCCTTCCATGATGTGTCGTATGGATTGTATATCCATATAACATCCTCGCCTCCCGTATACTGACTGACGGCAACCCTTGAGGCTCCCCCTGCCGTTTTGTAGGAGAATACATTAGATCCCATGGTGCCTCCGAGGTTTGTCACAAGATCCTTTGCTGGCGCTTTGAAACCTTCAATGAGACCGATTCTGTCGTTGTTGTATCCATTGCTCGCGGCTGAATACAGTATATCGGCATAAGCTCCTGTATGAACGAAAAGAGATAAAATTATCGAAATTAAAAACATTGAACTTTTTTTGGATATTATCATTTTACTGCTCCTTTTGTAATTTATTTTCTTTTAACAAAGCTTAAAATGACCATATAAGAGTCGCATAGAGAGTTCTGCCCTGAAGGGGGTACCACATAGTTCTAGCAGGGCCGTTGTAGACGGCGTACATCTGTGTATCAGGGGATTTGTCGAAAATATCATCAACGCCCAAGATTAATTTGGCATCTTTGGCAAACTGGTATTTGACTCCGAGGCCGACAGTACAGAAATCGTCCATTTTTATTGTTCCGACCGTATCGTAATAGTTGCTCCCTATGTAGTGCAGTTCTGCGAACACCGAAGATTTGTCTTCTGCTCCGAATTTTCTGCTCATGCGGAATAGCCCTTCCCACTTAGGTCTGTTGGGGAGGGGACTCTCGTCTCGGAAATCATCTGTTGTATTTTTTGCGTCCATCCATGTTGCCGAAAGGTCAAAACGCCATTTGTCAAATTCGGCGGAGGACTCAAGCTCGATTCCGTTAATATCTGCTCTCCCTATGTTAAAGTACTTTCCGTACCTGGGGCTTATCATTACAAACTCAATGAGATTGTTTGAGTGGCGGCCGAAGTATGTCAAAGTCGCGGTGACATCGGCGCTTTTGACTGTTCCCTTCCATGTGGCTCCTATGTCCCACTGTGTTCCGTCTTCCCACTTCAAAGCCGGATTCGGGCGGACAAATGCTCCGTCTCCGTACAGCTCGTAGAGATTAGGCGCTCTGTTGTAGGTGCCTCCCGTTATCTTTGCACTCCAGCCGTTCCCAAAATCCTTTGCCGCGGCAAGGGCGGCTGAAAATTTACCGTCTCCGTCCCACCAGTTGCCCCTTATTATCGGAGTTATTGTCAAAGTTCCCGTCTTATCAAGGTTAATTGTGTCCTGAAGCTGGATGTTGTACGCTTCACGCGAGAAATCTGTGATGCCTCCAAAAGAGGTCACTATGTCTCCGCGGGCGTTCAGCTTTTCATTTGCATAGTCTCCGAGAAATTCTATAAGGTGGTTTTCTCCCGCCGAGTAGGAACCGTCAAAGGCAAAACCAAACCTGTCCGTGCGGTACTCATTGTGCTGCTCCGCCCAGCCTCCGAGGACATCATTTGGGTCATCATATTTTTTATTCTGGTGTAGGTAGTCGGCTTTTATCCCAAATTCAAATTTGTCGCTTTTCCACCTTCTTGCGGCTGAGAAATCGAACTGATCAGTGTCAAGATTCGCACCTTTCAGACTTGAGGGCTTGTCTGCACCTGGAGCAGCATAAGGAAGTTCCCTGTCATTGCGTTTCCATCCGCCGCGCAGACTCCACTCATCGTTGTTCCATTTCATAAGCACGTCTGTATTTCTGTAGGAATTGTTTTGACGGGATGCCTCGTAGTCATCCGCCGGAGTATATGGGGTATTGTTGTCATTCTTATATTTAAAGTCCCCGTCAGTCCTCTCATAGTTGACTCCAAGCAAGAAATTTCCGCTTCCGAGCGGCATGTTTGAAGATAAGTTTGTCTTAAATTTTCCGAAAGAACCTGTACCGAAAGATATAGAACTTCCCGCCTCCGCAGGTTTTTTTGTAATAATATTTATGACGCCGCCCATTGACGCTCCGGCAAATCTTGCAGGGACATATCCTCGGTATACTTCGATGCGGTCTACGTTATCAACGGGAATTGCAGACAAGTCAACTGCTGCTTCGCTGCCGAGATTCATCAGTGTCCCGTCGACAAAAACCGACACCTCCGCCGCAGTGCTGCCGCGGACAGAAGCCACTGTATAAGCTCCGCGCCCCTTTGCTTCGACGACATGAAGCCCTGGGACTCTTTTCAAAAGTTCGGGAAGATTTTTCTGTTCTCCCTGCATTTTGTCGGGTTTGACGACCGATACAGTTCCGGGAGACAGGATGGAAACATCATCTTCTTCCGAGTACCCTATAACTGTCTCTTTCGGAAGAGGAGTGATTTCGCTGGCGAAGCACCCTGGCACTGCGATAAGCAGAGCCAGCAAACATAAAACAAGCTTTCTCATTTGAACACAACTCCTACAGTAAAATTTTTATAGGCTGAATATCAACGGGGAAAGCTTAAAAAACACAGCCCATGCAAAATTTATGCATGGGCTGTACGGATTATGAACTCGAAGTTTTGTATATTACACAAAACTCTGCCGCATCTCGCCCTCGCGATATCAACAACTCAGAGTTTCGGCAGGTATCCTGACTCCCGTTCATCCTACTTCCGCGTCTTCCCATCTTGCGACAGTGACATAAGGCGGTTTCGTCTCGGTTACAGTAGCGGGGCTGCTCCGGATTCTCACCGGATTCCCTTCCAAATCTCTGTAAAGCGTATTTAATTGTTTTGCGATTCTACACCGTAATGCAGAAAAAAGCTACCCCTATAAAATCGGTACGTCTCTTTTACACACACTCTCTCAACATTTGCCGCAAGATTCTGATGTTTTACTTTAGCTTAAACGCAAATGGAATTCTGGCGCGGATTTTGTTTTCGCTGTCGAAGTTCCATTGGGATGCGGCTTTTTGGGCAGCTGCGTCTAAGCGGCTGTAACCGGATGACTGTTCTATCTCTGTTTTTGTCACAATGTTATTTTCTATTGTCACTATTATTGTGACAGTACCTTCCTCCCTGCGTTTTCTGGAAAAAGAGGGATAGTCCGGTATTACTTTTTTTGTCACTTTGAGCATATTGGCATCAACTATTGCTCCCGAATTTCCGCCCCCGAAACCCCCTTCTGATGTGCCTTCCAAACCGCTTCCCAAAGCTGTTCCGCTTTCCGAACCTGATGACTCGCCTCGGGAGCTTTCCCCTGATTCGGCTGTGTCATACCGCTCGGCATCCGCTTTTTGGAAGGCTTGACTATCTGCATGTTTTGTCATTTCCTTTTTGGGCTGTGATTTTTGCAGGCTGGGCTTGTGAAGCACTGAGGACTTGGCGGACACTTCGGATTTTGTTTTGCCAAGTGTCTCTGCGGCTTGAGAAGACACTTGTTCAGCCTTCCGCCCGCCTGCTTTAGCTTCGTATTTGCCATCTATAAATCTTACCTGCATTATTTTGTCTGGCAGCTTCTGCTGATGGGCTATTGGCAGGAAGATTATAAAAAGAGCGTGAATAAGCAGGCTGATGAGAATTGCCGAGGCTAAGAGGCTTCTTGGAGTGTCGGGAGCGGATCTCATTATTTTTCGTCCTGAGTCAGAAGACCGGCCGATTCTATTCCGGCGGCACGCAATATCGCAAGGACTTCAGCAACATCTCCGTAAGAGGCCTTTTCATCGCCTGCGACAGCCACTTCCCGCGCCTTTGATGCAAACGCCAGAGAAGAAAGCTCTGCTTTTGAAACTTTTCTTCCGCTCCAATAAATCAAACCGTCTCTGTCAACTGTCACTGTTACTGCTTTATCAGCCTCAGCGCTCTTTCCGTTGGCATTCGGCAAAGTTACGTCTAGCTTACCCTGAACAAAAGATGCCGTCAGGACAAAAAATATTATGAGCATAAAAAGCACATCGATAAGAGGTGTTATATCAAGGCTTACAGAGGCGCGCGGTCTGGTTTTTCTCATTCTGCGTCACTGCCGCTTGTAAAATGTTCCCTTATGAGGTAGTCGGCGCCTCTGTTAAGAGTCTCCTCCTCGTTGTCTATGGCGGATATTAAGAGACCGTGGGCAAAGACTGTGGGTATGGCAACGACAAGCCCTGCCACAGTGGTAAAGAGGGCTTTCCATATACCTCCCGTGACCGTGGCGGAATTTATCTGCCCTCCTATGTGGAGGGACTGGAACATTTCCACCATGCCCAGCACAGTACCCAAGAGTCCTAGCAAGGGGGCCGTCTTTCCTATTATCTCAAGTATGAAAAGATTCTTTTCCCACCTGAATATTTCCCTGCGAACCTGCTGCTCCACAAGCATTTTCATAGACTCTCTGTCAACACCCCAGTGGGCGAAAGATGCAAAGAATAACCTGTGCATAGAGCTTCCCGAAGAAGAAACCAGCTCTTTAGCACCGGCAATATCTCGCTCCGAGATAGCTTTGCCGAAAGACATCTCCAGAGCTTCGGCATCTGTTGACGCCCTTTTGAAAAAGATAACCCTTTCAATCACAACAGCCAAGGCTATTACCGAAAGCCCGGCTATTACCCACATGATCGCACCGCCAAGTTTCATATATTCCAACATTGCGCACACTCCTATCTTTTTCCCTTTATAAGCAGTGAAAGAAAGAACACTGAACCGATACATGAGGTGAGGACTCCGACAGGCAGTTCCGCTGGAGCTAATATAATTCTTGCTGCCGTATCGCAAAGCACGAGAAATCCGCCTCCGAAAAAAACAGACGCCACTGCAAGACGCCTGTGTCCTCCTCCTGAAATCTTTCTGCAAATATGCGGAACCATCAGGCCTATGAAACCGATAGGCCCGCATATCGCCACACTCAGCCCTATCGCCGCCGATACGGAGAAGAAGAGAATTTTTCGCAGACGAGCTACAGAGACGCCTCTGCCGGAAGCGATATCTTCCCCGCAGATCAGCAGGTCAAGTTCCGGCCCTGCGGTAAAAGCCACGGCAAAAACCAGCACAAAGGCAGGCAGCGAAGCTATCACAGGATAAAAGCCCACAATTTGTATTCCTCCCATTGACCATCTCATCATCCTGAAAGTATCAACATATCCGCTGCTGTACTGTATTATCATATTAAGACTTCCGAAGAGGAAACTCATGGCGACTCCCGCCAACAGCAGAGAGCTTTCCGATAATGTCTCCCTTTTTATCCTTCCTGCGGCGTAAATGGCCAATGTCGCAGCCATAGCTCCGGCAAAGGCTGACAAAGAGAGCCCGGACATCACTCCGAAAAGGGAAAAGACAACTCCCAGCTTTATATATAGGACTGCGCCGAAAGCCGCACCGGCAGAGACTCCCAGCATATCGGGAGAGGCCAGAGAGTTGCGGAACAATGCCTGGAATATAAGTCCGCACAGAGCTAAAGTCGAGCCTGTAAGCCATGCGAGCAAAACTCTCGGTATGCGAAGTTCAAAGAGAACTTTTGATAAAGCGCTCTCACTTCCGCCGAATATCTCACAGAATGGGATGTTCATCATTCCTAAAAATGGAGAAAGAGATATAACAGCGACAGAGAAGATAATAACAGGCATCATTCCCAAATTCTTCATCTTACAAGCCCTTTCGGAGCGGCATAGGGAACGGAATTTCCATCTCGCAGGAATAACTCAAAACCGGTGTCAAAGATATCGTCCAGCACCTTCTCATTGAGCAGCCCCATGCTCTCTCCCTGCCATACAATGTGCCCTTTTTTCAAAGCGGCGCACTTGTTTGCACCATGCAGAGCAAAATTTATATCATGAGTCACAAGCAGCACCGTGATATTCTCTTTTTTGTTAATTTTTTCGATAAGTGACAGTGTCTCGGCCTGGTGTCTGTAGTCAAGAAAACTGGCAGGCTCATCAAGAAATAGGATATCTGTCGACTGCGCAAGAGCGGCGGCAATAAGGGCCTTCTGCCTCTCCCCTCCCGAGAGAGTGTCCAGCCTCCTGTCGGCAATATCTTCTACAGATGCTGTCTCTATCGCCTTATCCACAGCTTCGGAATCGTCCTTTCCAGAGCCGGAAAATCCGCTGTGCCATGGATAGCGCGACATTATTGCAAATTCCCTTACCGTAAAGGGCAGAGTCTCCGAGACAGACTGGTGCACCCACGCTATTCTCCTGGCTGCCGCTTTTTCCGACATCTCATATACATTCCTACCCTCAAGCTTTACAGAACCGGAAAATTTTTTGTTAAGCCCTCCAACGCATTTCAGCAGGGAACTTTTTCCTGCTCCGTTGGGGCCTATCAGGGCAAAAAAGTCGCCTTTTGAAATTTCCAAAGAGACGGAATCCAATATTTTTTTATTCCCGTAACAAAGAGTGAGGTTCTCAACAGATATAAAGCTCATATTTTCTACCTCTTGATTTCAGGGTGGATTGCTTCCGCAAAAGAGCGGAGCACTTCACCGACTCTGGGGCCTGGTCTCAGATAAACGGTTCCGTTCATCACAGCAATGCGCCCTCTTTTGACTGCGTCTGCACTTACACTGCGTTCCCACTGGTTTTTCAGATATTTTGTGCTGAATATGGTCTCCAAATCAATCTTGTCTTTTGAGTGATAATAGGATTTATCACCCACAAGATCTATGATGATGTTAGGATTCATTTTACTTATGCCGTCGGGCGATACTTGGGGATATGCTATGCGTCTTTCCTTCGATACATTGACACCTCCTGCGATATCTATAAGCTCATTGTAAAAATTATTCTGTCCTGCAATATAGATAGTGCTTATAACAGGCTCTGAAAGCTCGCGCGAGACACAAACCATGACACTTGGGCGAGCTTTGCCCTTTACCTTGGCGCGCAGGCTGCCTACTTCGGAAAGTATATTCTTGACCATCCTCTCAGCAATTGTTCCGGATCCGCAAATTCTTCCCAGCTCCGTGATGGATTTACAGATATCCTCAATACTGTCCTGCTTTAAAATCACATAAGGTATTTTTAGACTCTTAAGCTGAGGGACAAACTGGCTGTGCATATCCTGCAGCACAACTAAATCGGCTTTCATTAGGATAAGCATTTCATAATTAATCGAAGCGAAGCCTCCTACTTTAGGCTTCTTCAAGGCTTCCGGGGGATAGTCGCAGAAATCTGTAACTGCAGCAATTCTCTCTTTCTGCCCAAGAGCGAACAGTATCTCCGTTCCGACAGGAGAGAAAGAAACTATACGTTTAGGCGCCGCGCAGGCAGGCGGCAAAGCCAGAAAACAGATAAAAAAAATAGTCATAACAAAATTTTTCATAAATATACCTCCGACAGATACAAAAAAAGAGGACTCCGCAAGGAAGTCCTCAATAAAGCAGATCTTCGCCCCCGCGACACCTACAAAGACATCTCAAGGGTAATCTGACTTCCGCCTTGCTCGGCGGTTACAGTAGCGGGGCTGTTCCGGTCTCGCACCGGATTCCCCCTTTAAGATGACATCGTTATAAAATTTACATCTGTGATTCTACACCATAAGGCGAATAAATGCCATATCTGTAATATATTATTGCCCCTTCTCCGTTATGATATGGATGCCTCCTGCTTATGCCGTGTTTGACATTATTCTTCCCTGATGATATCTTCACGGTTGAATTATAAATTTTAAGGGGTGTTTTTGTAATGCACATGGCTGATGCTCTTATCTCCCCTGCCGTGGGGGGAACTATGTGGGCGGCAAGCGGATATCTCACAGCCGTCTGCGCAAAGAGAATTCACGAAAGAGAAAGCAGCACCGACACAGCTCTTATGGGTGTGCTCTCCGCTTTTGTCTTTGCTTCTCAGATGATTAATTTCGCAATACCGGGCACAGGTTCGAGCGGACATATAGGAGGAGGGCTTCTCCTAGCCGTTTTCCTGGGCCCCGAACGGGCTTTTATCTCAATGCTTTCGATTCTTGCGGTGCAGGCTCTTTTCTTTGCGGACGGAGGCCTTTTGGCTTTGGGATGCAACATTTTTAACATGGGCTTCTTTCCATGTTTCATCGCATACCCTCTGATTTACAAAAAAATAACTAAAATTCTGCCCGGCAAAAAAGGTGTTTTTTGGGGCTCTCTCGTCTCTGTTGCTGCAGGTCTGGAAATGGGAGCTTTCGCTGTTGTTGTGCAGACTCTGGCATCTGGCATTGCGACACTGCCATTCGGCACATTTACGCTGTTTATGATGCCTATACACCTTGCAATAGGAATCGCTGAGGGCTTTGCAACGGCTCTGGTCATAGTATTTATTCACACAAATGCTCCCGAAGCGATAAATCGAAGCAACAAAAACGAAATGAGTACGAAGATGAAAAAGACAGCGGCCGCTTTTATGGCTGCAGCAATTCTTATAGGCGGAGTCTTTTCATGGTATGCATCATCGCAGCCCGACGGTCTGGAATGGTCTATTGCCGAAGTCACCGGAGCGGACGAGCTTGCAGCCCCTGAAAATCCTTTTTACGCGGCTGCACGGAATATACAGGAAAAAACTTCATTCCTTCCCGATTACTCTATTGCCAAACCGTCAAAACACTCCGAGAACGTAGGAACTTCACTCTCGGGAGTCCTCGGCGCACTGATCACTCTTATAGCAGCAACGGCACTGGGAATATTTTTCAAAAAGAAAAACTCGGTAAGATAGCCTAAAAATTAACTTATCACAAAATAAGCGGTGTGCGCAAAATGTGTCGCATACCGCTTATTTTTACTGTCTGAGTATTTTAATAATTATTACAAATTGGAAAATTCTCTTGACACTGTTTTTATAAGGTGCTACACTCTCGCACACAGTTAGCTTATGCTAATTAGCAAGTGCTAATTTATTAGGAGGTGCGCAGAATGCCTTTAACTTTTTTGTCCCCGGGCACTGAGGGTATGATTAAAAGGGTAAGCGGCCGCGATGATGTAAGACGCCTTCTTGAAAGCCTCGGCTTTGTCGCCGGAGGCAGGGTGACTATGATTTCATCAATGGGCAGCAACATTATTATCGGCATCAGAGGTACAAGAGTCGCCATAGACAAATCTATGGCGCAGAGAATACATGTGTAAAATTCTATTGAACGGAGGATGCTGATGTGAAGACACTAAAAGATGTGCCGTGCGGTGAGGGCGCGAAAGTTGCGCGCATCACGGCAAGCGGTGCTTTGAAACGCAGGATTATGGATATGGGAATTACCAAGGGGACCGAGGTAAAGGTTCGCAAAGTTGCGCCGCTGGGAGACCCTATCGAGATTAACGTCAGAGGTTACGAGCTTTCCTTGAGAAAGAGTGACGCTGAAAATATTGAAGTTGAATGATAGAATCGCGAGCCATTTAGGCTCTTTTTTTACGGCATTATAGTTAGCCTTGGCTAATTCAGGAGGGTTTATTTTGACTTTGAAAATAGCATTAATAGGAAATCCAAACTGCGGAAAGACTACTATGTACAATGCTTTAACCGGCAGTACACAGTATGTGGGAAACTGGCCCGGCGTGACTGTTGAGAAGAAGGAGGGCGTTATAAAGGGAATGAAGGATGCCCTGCTCGTCGACCTTCCCGGAATATATTCCCTCTCTCCCTATACGCTTGAAGAGAGAATAACAAGGGATTATCTGACTGACGATAAACCCGACGCGATCATTAATATTGTGGACTCTACAAATATAGAGCGCAGTCTATACCTTACAACACAGCTTTTGGAGCTGAATCTTCCCGTTGTAGTAGCTCTCAACATGACGGATCTCGTTGAAAAGGCGGGAGACGTGATAGACGCGAAAAGGATTTCCGCCGAGCTTGAGTGCCCCGTAGTTAAGACCTCAGCCGCGGAGGGCATTGGGCTCAAGGAGCTTATCAAGACGGCATCGGAAGCTGCCTCTGCCTATGAAGCCAAGAAAAGCCCCGTGACTTTCAGCGATAAGGTGGAAAGGGCTCTTCTTAAAATCGAAGCCATGGCCACAAAAGCTGCAAACGGTCACAGTCTAAGGTGGGTATCCGTAAATCTTTTCAGCCGTGACGCTGTATTAAGAGAGCATCTGCCTATTGATACAATGACTTTATTCGAGATAGACAAGGTTATTGCCGAGTGTGAAAAGGAACTTGACGATGATTCGGAGAGTATTATAGCCAACGAGAGGTATGCGGCAATAGACTCGATAGTTAAGAATAGCGTAATCAGAAAAAATGCGGCATCTCTCTCTTGCTCCGACAAAATAGACAGAATTGTGACAAACAGGCTCCTGGGGCTTCCCATTTTCTTTCTCATTATGTGGGCAGTCTACTACATATCCATTCAAACATTGGGAGATTACACCATTGGCTGGACGGAGGTTCTATTCGGAGAGATTCTAGGCGGCAATGCCTCGGCCTGGATGGAAGCAAATAACGTTGCACCATGGCTTCAGTCTATGGTAACGGATGGCGTTATCGGCGGAGTGGGAGCTGTCATGGGGTTCGTCCCCCAGCTTATGATTTTGTTTTTCTTTATCTCTTTTCTTGAGGACTGCGGCTATATGGCACGAGTCGCTTTTATTATGGACAGGATATTCCGCCAGTTCGGGCTTTCCGGCAAATCTTTTATTCCCATGCTTGTCGGAACGGGATGCTCCGTGCCAGGCATTATGGCATCGCGTACGATAGAGAACGACATGGACAGGAAACTTACCATCATGCTCACGCCCTTTATTCCATGCGGCGCAAAGCTCCCCGTTTTCGCACTCTTTGTGGCTACATTTTTCCCCACACAGCCGTGGGTTGGCCCGTCAATGTACATTCTCGGCATTTCCATGGTAATTATTTCCGGCATCATCCTCAAAAGGACAAGATTGTTTACCGGAGACCCCGCCCCGTTTGTAATGGAGCTTCCGAGCTACAGAATGCCTAGGCTTAAAGGTGTGCTAATACATGTCTGGGATCGCGCCAAGGCCTTTATTATCAAGGCTGGAACCGTGATATTCCTTGCTGCGGGGCTTGTATGGTTTCTTCAGGCTTTCAACTGGTCGCTTGAGCTTGCGGATGCGGATAAGAGTATACTCGCATCTCTCGGCGGAATGATTGCTCCGATTTTCGCACCACTCGGCTTTGGCACATGGCAGTCGGCAATGGCGGTAATCACGGGGTTTCTGGCAAAAGAAGCTGTCGTTGCAACTTACGGCGTTCTTTTCGGGCTAGGTGAGATTTCGGAAGAAGACCCGCATCTTATCTCTCACATATCACAGATGTTCACTCCCGTCAGCGCATACGCATTTATGGTATTTACGCTGTTGGCTTCTCCCTGTTTTGCGGCACTCGGAGCAATAAGGAGCGAAATGGGATCTTGGAAATGGACTTTCTTCGCAATGGCATGGCAGACCGGCAGCGCGTACATTTTGGCACTTCTTATCTATCAGATAGGAATGAGAATTTTATAGAAAGGTTGATGAAACATGGGAACATTTATTACGGCTGTTTTGGTTTTTGCGGCACTTGCAGGAGCTCTCTATTTTGTGATAAAGAGTAAGGCTGACGGCAAAAGCTCCTGCGGATGCGGCGGAAGCTGCGGCGGCGGGTGTCCCGGATGCGGGAATCATTCAACAAAGCCTTTGGCAAAATAAGACAGTACCTTCTCCGATCAAATCTCTTCAACACTCTTCTATTTCTTCTTTCCTGCGGGGCCCCACACTCTCCGCAGGCGGCTTTATCGAAGGCATACCTCCAATATATATGCCAAAGCACTCTCCCTAAGGCCGCGGACATACCAACCTCCGCGGCCCGGCTTCATAAATCATTCATACAAACGATACTGAAGTGATACACGAATTTATAAAAATAAAAATGTCGAAGTGAATTTTTTATTCTTTTCATACTTTCTTCGGCTTCCGCACAGAGGTGAAAACATATGAGTTTTGAAAGGCTGATTGCTTTCCACTGCGCCCCCGCGCTGGCCGGAGTGAAACCGGCGAATATGTTTACGTGGCACGGCGGGCAAAAAAGTATTATAGAGCACTACAAAGAGAGGCTTGGTATGTGCGGAATAGATGTAGAAGAACTCTGCGGATGCGAGAAGTATTCTCTCATCTTTATATATCGCAGGGAAATGCTCGAAAGGCATTTAGCTCTTCCCGGAGCGGAAGAGATTTTATCTTCCGAGGGGTATAAAGCGGGAAGTTCTCTTGACTGCAAAGTCGGAGTGCTGAAGGATCGGCTTAAGCGATCAAAAACATTCCCCCACGAGATAGGTCTTTTCCTAGGCTATCCTGTCGAGGATGTTATCGGTTTTATTGCAAATAAAGGAGAGCGATGCAAATTTTGCGGTAACTGGAAAGTCTACGGAGATAAAGAGAGGGCCATATCCGCATTTAAGCTTTATGACGACTGCAGAGATTTTTTCTGTTCAAAACTTTCAAGCGGATGCGAACTCACGGAAATCATACATTCCGCACGCAGCGGAACAGAGAAGGAGGCACGGAACTATTATGAGCAAAACAGCTGTAATATACTGGAGCGCAACAGGCAATACGGAGTTAATGGCGGAACATATTAAGAAGGGCATTGCGAGCGCAGGCAGAGAGGCATACATCTTCACTGTGGGAGAATTTGGGAACAAAGATACGGGAGACTATGAAAAAATTGCCTTCGGATGTCCCTCTATGGGCAATGAAGTGCTTGAGGAAAATGAGTTTGAACCATTCTTCGCCTCGATAGAACAGTTGCTCCCCAACAAACAGGTTGCTCTCTTCGGTTCATACGGATGGGGCGACGGAGAGTGGATGAGAAATTGGGAAGAGCGGGTAAGAAGTGCGGGGGCGGTATTGTTTGAAGAGGGACTGATCGTCAACATGACACCTGACGAATCAGACAGTATAAAATGTTATGAGTTTGGCAGAAGGTTTGGAGAGTATAACGAGAAATAGGAGCGGCGAATAGCTGTTAAAAATTCGGCAGATAATTCGTAAACATGCGGAAGAGGGGCTGTAAACCTTTCTTCCGCAATAATTATTAAGGGCGGCGGCAAATCTGCAAACCGCTCTCTTTTGCGGCTCCGATACAGAAAAATATGGCGAATACCGCCAAATTCACAACTATTATGCTTGCTCCTGCAGGTATCGAAAGAACGTAGGAGAAAACCATACCTACAAAGAAGCAGAATACAGAAATCAACCCCGAACAGACAACCACGCTCTTGAAGCTGCGGCAGCATCTCATCGCTGAGAGGGCGGGAAAAACGATAAGGCTTGATATAAGCATCGTGCCCATAATTCTCATCCCAACAACTATAGTAACCGCGGTCAGCACCGCTATCAATGTATTGTACATCCCTACATTTACCCCCGAAGCCTTGGCAAAGCTCTCGTCAAAGGTCACTGCGAATACTTTGTTATAGAACAGTATAAACATTGTAAGCACTGATGCGGAGAGTGTGAGGCTCAAGTAGACATCTCCCTTATCCATGGCCAGAATACTTCCGAACATGTAGTTAAAAACATCCACATTCAGCCCGTTTGAAAGAGAAGCGGCTATAATTCCCGCCGCAAGAGCTGAACTTGATATAACCGCAATGGCAGCGTCTCCCTTTATTCTGCTCTTCTCGTTTATCTTCAGAAGCATCAATGCTGCGGCAATCATCACCGGTACAGAGACGGCAAGAGGCGCGGCCCCTATTACAAGAGCAATGCAAAGAGAGCCGAATCCGACATGTCCCAGCCCGTCCCCGATCATGGAGTACCTTTTGAGAACGAGGCTCACGCCCAGCAGCGCCGCACAAAGAGATACAGCCGTGCCGACAACGATGGCTCTCACTATGAATTGGTATGAAAATATCTCAGTGATTATAGCAGTCATACTCTGCAAACTTTCTCCCTATATCGGATTTCAGATAATCTTCCGACGTGCCGAAAAATAGCGCGCCGCGCCCCATGTGAAGTATCTTCCCCGCATTCTCCGCGGCAAACTTAATATTGTGCGAAACCATTATAGTTGTAAGAGCCCTCTTCCTATTCAATGAAAGAAGCACAGAAGCAAACTCGGAGCTTATAACAGGGTCAAGACCGGACGCAGGCTCATCAAGCACAAGCAGCTTCTTTGCGGCACACAGTGCGCGGGCGAGGAGTACTCTCTGTTGCTGTCCGCCCGACAAATCTCTGTACGAATGTTTTCTCATGTTTATGACGGAAAGTTCCTCCATGCACTTATCGGCGACAGATCTGCACGATTTTGTGTAAAAGGGCAGCCTGCCCAACGATGCGGCACAGCCCGACAGCACAACTTCCTCCACGCTTGCGGGAAAATCTTTCTGCGCCTGGCTCTGCTGAGGCAGATAGCCTATATCGCCGCGGCATAGTCCCCCGAGCAGGGATACGGAACCGGCAGAAAGGGGGGCAAGTCCCAGAAGCGCTTTTACCAAAGTGCTTTTGCCCGATCCGTTCTCTCCGACCACTGCAAGAAAGTCCCCCTCTTCCAAATCGAAGGAGACATTGGATACGACATCATATCCGTCATAGGAGACAGAGGCGTTTTCCACTTTCAGAATTATCATTTTAGCCCCTCTTTTAAGTTCGCCAAGTTTTCTCTCATCATCGAAAGATACGTAACATTTTTGTTAAAGTCCTCTTTGGAAATATTATGGCAGGAACGAAGCGGAAGCATCTTTGCTCCCGTCTCTGCACTTATAAGACGGGCAACTTTAGGCGCGGTAAGCTCTTCAAAATATATTACGGGAATTTTCTTAGCCCTTATCTCGTCTATTAGAAAAGCCACTTTTTTCGCGCTTGGGTCGGAATCCGCCGCGCAGGAATCGTGGGCAGCATAGGCTGTAAGTCCGTATCTTGTCATAAAGTAGTGAAAGGCATTGCGTCCTCCAAGAACAACTTCATGCCTTGCGGCGGACTTCACCGCTTCTTTAAATTCGGAGTCCAGAGAGGCAAGCTCCTTTTTGTAAGATTCTCCGTTTTTTCTGTACTCATCCGCATTGGATGGATCTGCCTCACAAAGCGCCAGCACTATATTATCAGCCATAATTGCCGCATTGTTCGGATCTGTCCATATATGAGGGTCAAGTGAGTGGAGATGATGGGAGTGTTCGCTCTCATGCTCATCTTCGTGCTCGTGATTTTCGTCATGTGAGTGAGCATCTTCCCCATCCGAAAGCTTTATATTGCGCGACAGATCCGCAGCCTTAAGATTTCCATTCTCCGACGAGGAAATGATTCTCTCCGCCCACGGCTCCATATACTTTCCCGTGTAGAGGAAAATATCCGCCTTCTCTATCTTCATAATATCGGCGGGAGATGGCTCATAAGTATGGCTCTCGGCACCAGGTGGGAGCAGAAGTTCCACTTCGGCGCGGCTTCCTGCTATATTACGCGCAAAATCATATTGGGGAAAAAGTGTCGCCACAATCTTGATGCCTTTAACTTCGGAGGCTTTCGAACTCTGATGGCTCTTCACGTCACGAGACAAAAAAATACCTGCGCACAAGAGAAGCAGAACAACCGATACGGCAGCGATAATCTTCTTCATTCCGCGTCCCTCTCCCTCTGAGCTTTACGGCATAGAGAACATCTTCCGTAAAAGACCGTCTTAAACTTATTTATCTCAAAGTCATGTTCCTCTTCTATATGTTCCGATATCTTGTCAAGCAGAGAGCACTCAAGGTGAAATAAAGAGCCGCAGACATCGCACTTCATGTGGTAATGGTTTCTGCACGACTCGCTGTCGCCGACATATTCATAACACGCGCTCGAACCGTCGACGGACGAATACTTACGAAGCACACCCTCCTCCGCAAGTTTTTCAAAATACCTGTATATCGTAGCCTTTCCTATTCGCACGCCGTCACCCTTGAGAGCGTCGAATACATCATCCGCCGTGAGATGCGCGCCCTTTCTCCCCGATATATATTCACGTATGAGCTTTCTGGGACCTGTTTCATAACTTTTCGGATACATCGAACCAACCTCGAAAATAAAATTGAGAATCAGAATCAAATTATATGTACAAAGACATGATTTGGCAAGAAAAATAATGCGGCGGAGCTTTTCGCCCTGCCGCATCTTTAATATTATAAAATTCTGTCAGTTTTTTATTCCCAGTTTGTGATATCGGCGTTCTTTCCCTCTCCGCCCTCTTGACCGTCAGGGCCGTAGGAGTAGATATCAAAATCACCGTGCTGTCCCGGGCACTCATAGATGAACTGACGTCCCCATGCGTCCTTGGGCATCTTTTTCATATATCCGCCGCTCTTATAATTAAGAGGCTCGGGGGGCATTGTCGGAGCCTTCACAAGAGCTTCCAGCCCCTGATCCGTCGTGGGATAGAAGCCGTTGTCGAGCTGAAAGAGCCCCAGAACCTGCTCAAGCTGTGCTATCTGTGTGGCTGTAGTCTTACGCTTTGCATCGTCGCTCTGACCTATGAGTTTAGGACCTACAAGAGCCGAGAGCAGACCTATGATTACAACGACAACCATTATTTCGATGAGAGTAAAGCCGCTGTGCCTTCTTGCCGCACCTTTTCCTTCTCTTCTCATAAAAGCACCTCCGAATATTTATATCTGACTGACATTATAGTCTTTTTTAATCCTGCTGTCCCATGCAAAATTTTAAAATTAAGATCGCTTAGTTATCCTCGCCGCGATCCTTAAGAAGCTCCTCAAGAGATACATAGTCAATTTTGCCTGTTGAAAGAAGCGGAACTTCCTCCATAAATACAACTCGTTTCGGTATGGCTATTTCCGCAACTCCGAAATCAGAAAGCTTCTGGCGTACTTCGTCGCGCTTCAGCTCAGGTCTTGTGGATATGAGGGCCAAAGTCTCTCCGCGAGGGCCGCCGTGCAGCATAACAACAGCGTGCTTGTCATCGGGCCATACTTCGCAAAGGACTTCTTCTATGGACACGAGAGATATCATCTCTCCGCCTATCTTGGCAAAACGCTTTGCACGTCCCAGTATCGTGATATAGCCCTCTTCGTCCATATCGACGATATCCCCTGTATCATACCATCCGTCCTTGGGAGGCTCCAGAACACCGGGGTTTGTTATGCGCAGGTAGCCTAACATTATATTATCGCCTTTAAGCCACAGTCTGCCGCCTCTGTGAACTCCGTCGACAGGCTCTATTCTGTGTTCTATACCCTCGCAGAGCATGCCGACCGTGCCGGTCTTGTGGTGTGCAAAGTAGTTATTCGATACAACGGGGGCGGCTTCTGTAACTCCGTAGCCCTCTGTTATTCTGATGTTAAAGCGTTCAAACCACGTCTGCTGAGTGGATGGTTTCAGCTTCTCTCCGCCCTGAACCAGCAGGCGCATTGTCGCAAAGTCGTAATTGTCGGAAGCGGCTTTGGCAAAGCCGTTAAGGAAGGTATCTGTAGCAAAAAGAAGCGTGATTCTCTCATCGTAGCATATTGTAGATATTGTCTTATAGTGCAGCGGTGACGGGTAAAGATAGACAAAGACACCTAAAGTTACCGGCATAAATACGCCGCAAAGGCCGAAGGAGTGAAAAATCGGCATCGCGTTTAAAATTCTGTCAGAGCGGTAAAAATCCACTCTCGTGTACATCTGAGCATGGTTGGTGTGCAGATTCTTGTAGCTGAGCATAACGCCCTTCGGCGCACCCTCAGAACCAGACGTGAATAGAACAACTGCTGGCTTGTCCTCTTCTCCCGGAATGACGGGATTGGATTTTACAAAGTGAGTTTTGAGAGCGGCAGACAATTTTTTGCCGGTCGTTATCGATTTAGCCGCATCCTCAAGCCATATAATGCGCAGTCCGTCCTCTTCAACCGCTTTTGTAAGAAACTCCAGCTTGCCCAACTCTATAAATTTATGAGAAGTAATAACAGTCTTCACACATGCGGTACGGCAGCAGTTGACCAAAGATCTGCCTCCGAGAGAGAAATTGAGCATTGCCGGTATCTTGCCCATCTTCTGCACGGCATAGAGAGCAACTACTCCGCCAAGTGACGTGGGAAGCAGTATGCCGACATTATCTCCTTCTATGTTTTGATTTTTAAGAACTTCCTCTATAAGCAGTACTCTGGTTATAAAGCCGTTGTAAGTTACGGGCTTCTGCTGGTAGTCGCAGAAGAGGCGCGTCTTTCCGCCGTACTCGTTGCGCGCGTCGATAAGGACATCCCAAAACGGCTTATGCCTGCGCCTTGCATACATGGCGGCCTCGTTCATAATTCTCTCAAGAGCACGTCCCGCCGCAGCATTGCGCTTCGATCCCTTCAGATCTTCGGGAATGTCCAGAGTCTTAACGGGAAAAACCGAAATAGTAACCTTTGAGAAGAAACGAAGTCCTCTTTTATGCTGAATGCGCGAAAACGGCGTGCGCTGAGTGCCCTCTATGTGTATCGGAAGAATCTTCGCCTGAGTGTGGTCGGCTATCATTGCGACACCCTGAGAAACCTTCATTGCGTTGCCTATCGTCGTCGGCTGAAGCTCCGGAAATATGACACATCTGCCGCCGTTTTTTAATTGGCTTAAAAAATATTTTAGTGTAAGAGGCGCGTCAGAATCCAAAATATGAGTATCTGCCAGGGAGAGAAACATACCGGCAAAACGCTTCTTTGTAAGCCTGCGCTCAATGGCGAAGGGAACTTTCTCCGGAAGAAAAACCGCCAAAATCAGAGGGTCTATGAAAGATACATAATTGGGAGCTATAAGAACTCCTTCACCGGCATTCTTCCAATTCTCCCAACCCTTCACCTCCACTCGGAAAAAGAGTCTGAGAATAAACCTAACTATAAGTCTCCACAAATCCGAACCCCCCGCTTCTATACCTATAAAAAATAGTGGAACTAAAATTCCACTATAGTTGCCATTATACCATAATCAGCACTTATAGAAAAAGACTACAACGGATAACAAAAAAAGGCAAGAAAAATTTTATCTTATCAAGGAGCATCTGCAAACGATTGAAAAGGCACGGGGGCAGGGGCGAGTGCAGGGGCGTTGAGCGGTGGTTAAGCGGTTGTTGAGCAATTGTTGAACGATTGTAGGAGCAGAGACGGGAGCGCAAACTCGGTTTTGCACTGCGCGGAAGTCGTTTGCCTCGCTTCACGGCGGTCGCTTTGCGGAAGTCGCTTCGCGTGAAATATGGTGAAATGCTCGCTTCGCATTGCGTGAAATGTTGAGAAATGACAAATCTCGGTTTAGCACTGTGCCTGCGCCTTGTTTTTCAAAGGCTCCCTCACAGAGGGGGCTGTCTTGGCGGTTTTTCCGCCAAGACAGGAGGAGTGTTGACTTTGGTTTTTCTCTGGGATAGTCGCAGTGGAAGTTAACGTCAACACTCCTCCACCGGCTTCGCCGGAGCTAAGCGACACGCACAAAACGAAAAATATCGTTTTGGCTTCCTGCTTATCTAAGAGGGAGCCTTTAAAACACAGCGCTCCAAATCTTGGTTTTTCTTTTAATCATTTGCCAATCGTTGCCAACGGTTTGCCCATTGCTCACCAATTGCTTGCCCATTGCTCGCCGACTGTTTGCCAATAGTTCCCCGCTAAATCTTCGTTTATCTCTTAATTCTCCTGCACTTATCTTTCTGTGGTGCAAGTGCATCTTGGCTTTTTCTCTATTTTTTCGTGAACAAAAGTGAACTAAACCCCTTATTGAAAATAAAAGACGCCTAAAAAGCACACAATTGTCTTCATGTTATGGTAAAATTCTGATATTGGGGCAGACCGTCACCGTTTTTTGGTGTAACAGTCTGAAAATATTTTATTTTTACCGGGAGGGATTTTGTGTGAAGATAATGCAGGTTAATTCAGAGAAGTGCGTGATGTGCAGAGAGTGCGAGTCCGCCTGCTCGAAAGCGTGGTTCAAGGAAGAATCGCCTGAACTTTCAAGGGTCAAAATCGTTGAGATGACAGGTTTTGCAAATATCAATATCTGCTCTCAGTGCGGAGCTTGCATGGGAGTATGTCCCACACAGGCTCTTGTGCGCGACGCAAACGGTGTGGTTCAGGTGCGCAAGGATAAGTGCACTTCATGCCTTATGTGCGTAGGTTTCTGCCCGTCGGCAAGCATGTTCTTTAATGCTGACAAGCAGACAGAGCCTTTCAAGTGCATCGCATGCGGAATTTGCGCCAGAAAGTGCCCTACAGGCGCTCTTCAGATTCTGGAAGCGAAGTAAGGAGTGACTGCAATGGATATGAAGGAAATGAAGCTTCTCAGCGAATGGTCTTACGAACCTAAGAAAATCGAACGCGGTTATTCAAGAGAGACTCTTTACGTCGGTCTCGGCAATAATGACGGCAATTATAAATTTGAAAAACGCCCCGTATCCGACGATATGGTCGAGAAGTTTACGGGCGGACGCGGTTTCGGACTGAAGCTGCTTTGGGACGCTGTGACCGAAAAGACAAAATGGGATGACCCTGAAAATGAAATAGTCATCGCAGGCGGCCCTTTCTGCGGAATCACTCAGTATCCCGGCGCGGGCAAGTGCTACTCTGTATTCCTCTCCCCTGCCACAAAGCAGACATATAACAGCAATGCGGGCGGATATTTTGCGCCGTTCCTGAAGTTCTCCGGCTTTGACGCTCTTGAGATCCAGGGTAAAGCCGACAGACCCGTTGTTGTCTTTATCGACGGAGACAATTACAAGGTTCAGGTTTTTGAGTCCACTCTTGAGGATATCAATGCTTACTATGTATCCGAAGAGCTTCACGACTATTTTGCAAAGGACGAGAACGACAAGAATACTATTTCCGTCGTTTCATCTGGCGTAGGAGCAAAGACAAGCTACTGGGCAGGCATGAATTTCAGCTTCTTTGACGTGCGCCGCAAGGCAGTGCGCCTCAAGCAGGCAGGACGCGGCGGCGGCGGTACCGTTCTCTGCAATAAGAATGTTGTAGCTCTCGTTGTGAAGCGCACCCACTTCACGGGCAACGAGAATAATGTAGCAGACCTTGCCACAATTCAGAAGGCCGGAGCAAGCATACACAAGCGTATCCACGACCATGACGACCAGCAGTGCAAGATGCGTTCGGCAGGTACAGCCCACCTTACAGAGATTATGAACGACTATGTTCTTCTCCCTGTCAATAACTACAAGTTCGGCTGCCACCCGGATATCGACAAGATCAGCTCCGACAAGTATATCAAGCTCTTCTCTCAGGGCATGGCTGACGGATGCTGGTACGGATGCTCACTCGCCTGCGCAAAGGCTGTTGACCATTTCAAGCTTAAGACAGGCCCTTGGAAGGACAGAGAAGTTATTGTAGACGGCCCCGAATATGAAACAGCGGCGGGACTTGCCTCAAACCTCGGCATATTCGATCCCCTCTGGACAATAGAAGCCAACTTCTACGCAGACCATTACGGTCTTGATACAATTTCCCTCGGCACAGGCATGGCTTTTGTCTGCGAATGCTACGAACTCGGACTTATCAATAAGGAAAATACCCACGGACTTGATCTGAATTTCGGACGCAAGGACGACATTATGGAGCTTCTTCACCGTATCGCATACGGCAAGGATGAGTTCGCAGTCGCATGCGGCAAGGGCATCGAGTTCGCGCGCGGCTATTTTGCCGAGCACTACGGTTCGGACCTTGAAACAATGAAGAAGATAGGAATGGTCTGCCAGGGACTCGAAGCTTCCGAGTACCGCTGCCAGGAATCTATCGCTCAGTGGGGCGGCTACTTCCTCACACTTAAAGGTCCTCAGCATGACGAAGCATGGCTTATCTTCATGGATATGGTCAACAAGCAGCTTCCGACATACGCCGACAAGGCAGAGGCTCTCTTCTTCTTCCCCTGCTTCCGCCTCTGGTTCTCCCTCCAGGGACTCTGCAAGCTCCCGTGGAACGACATCGAACCGGTAGACAACGGACTGAAGTATAAGGGTATAGAAGCAGCCAGAGTTCCCGAGCACCTCAAGAATTACCTCGATATCTTCGAAGCCATCACTGGCAAGCCGCTTTCACGCGAAGGCATGATTCTGCAGTCAGAGAAGGTTTACAACTTCGAGCGTATCTTCAACCTCCGTATGGGCAAAGGTACATCGGAATTCCACCACGCCCCCGACCGCGGACTCGGCCCTGTGTGGGAAGACGAATGGAACGCACGCCCCGAGTACTTTGACGAGAAGCTCAAGGAGTTCGGCGAGACAATAGAAGGCAAGTCTGTCAAAGAGAAGATCGACCTGCTGCAGAAGCACCGCCGCTCCCAGTGGGAAGAGCTTAAGATGGCAGTTTACAAGCGCCGCGGCTGGAATAAGAACGGTATTCCGACAATGGCAACAGTAAAGCGTCTCGGCATTGACTATCCCGATGTTGTGGCTCTTCTTGAGAAAAACCTGAAGCCTGAGGATGAATTTGTCGATTAATTAAGTTTAAGGAGAAATGCGCAATGATAACCGTCAACGGGACACAGTCGCAATGGGAGGAGAATCTCACCGTCAGCGCATTGCTGGCGAGGGAGAAGTTTACTTTCAAGATGCTGGCTGTATGGATAAATGACAGCGTGGTAGACAAAAGCGACTATGACTCAAAGCTCGTACCCGATGGCGCTGTTGTGCAGGTAATACACAATATCAGCGGCGGCTAGGACGCAGGCTGAATATCGGAAATAAAAGAGCGGCTGCCGAGTTTGATTCAGGCTCGGCAGCCGCTCTTTCTGTACGGGTAAAATTTTCTCCTATTTGCCGACCCAGTGCCCCGGCGTTTTCTCTTTCTTTGAAAGCAGCACCGCGTCAAAAACTTTGGAGCGGCGCAGAATTCTACAGAGAGGTATGCCGAGCCCAAAGCATATTACCGCCTGGCTGCCTCCTATGTAGAGCATCGAAAGAGCCATGGGAGTCTCCGTTATCACAGCTATGTACCCTCCCACGACGAGGGCGTTTACAATTACGGGCGGTACTGCCGCAATCCATATGTTTGGAGATTTGAGTGTCATCCACGCCGCGGCCAGAGTAGCGGCACTGCCCAGTACTACATCAATAAGGCCGAAGCCGCCAAGAAAATTTGCAAACAGGCATCCTATAAAGAGCCCCGGGACAGCCTCAGGCATGAAAAAAGGCAGAACTGTCATAGCCTCCGCAACCCTGAACTGAATCGGGCCGAAGGATATAGGCGCCATGACCATTGTCAAAGCGGCATACAAAGCGGCAATGACGGCAGAATAGACAATTTTGTGAATCATTTGCTAACCCCTTCCATTTGCTGAAAACAACGTTGGTATTATACACTTCAACGGCTATAATAGCAGAGTATTTTTACAAAATCTGAACGGAGGCCCCATCAATGAATATTACAATTTTGGGAGCAGGCAGTTTTGGGAGTGCAATGGCATCACACCTTGCGGCACTCGGTCATTCCGTCCTGATGTGGACGATAGACAAGGAGCAGTCTGATTCTATAAATAGCTGCGGACGCAATACTTTTTGCTTTACCGATACGGTGTTGGACAAAAAGATCAAGTGCACACTGGATATCGATGAGGCTCTGGCTTTTTCCGACAGGGTGATTATGGCTATCCCGACACAGTTTGAGCGTGAAGTCTGCCGCAAGATAGCGGATTCGGAACACAAGAGCGGGCATATGCTGAATCTTGCCAAGGGGATTGAGATATCTTCCGGAAATCTGCTTCACAAGATTCATGCGGAGATTTGCCCTAACTTCACTTATTCCGCCCTTTCAGGCCCAAGTCACGCGGAAGAAGTGCTCATAGGATGCCCCACGGCTGTGGCTCTCGCCTCTTTTACAGAGGGCGAAGCCGAGGGGTGGCAGAAGATTCTGACGGGAAATAATTTCCGCGTCTATACTTCCGATGACGTTATCGGACTTGAAGTCGGAGGAGCCACGAAGAATATTTACGCTGTTGCGGCAGGAATATCAAAGGCTATGAATCTCGGCGACAACGCACTGGCTGCGATAGCGTGCAGAGGCCTCGCGGAGATTATGCGCTTCGGACATAAGATGGGAGCAAGCCCCCTCACTCTTTCCGGACTTGCCGGAGTCGGCGACCTCATGGTTACATGCTACAGTATGCACTCGCGAAACTTCAGACTCGGTCTGGCAGTAGGAGAGGGAAAAACTCTCGATGAAGCTGCTCAGGCTCTTGGTCAGGTTGCCGAGGGAGCTTACACGGTTCGCGCCGTTGTAGAGAACAGCAAGAAGTTTGATGTGGAAATGCCGCTTGCAGAGGGGGTCTACCGTATTCTTTACGGAGGAGAGAACCCCGATAAGATATTAAGAGAGCTTTTCGCCCGACCGCTGAAGGCTGAAATACGTTTCGGAAACTGAATTTTAATATAAGATAAGGCGCGCAGGATGTCTTTCCAAGCGCGCCTTTTTTGTCTTTTAGAGCTTATCCATTTCCTTATCCACTCTTTGCAGGTACGAGCCTATTCCTTCATGGACAGTAAGATCCGCTATATTGTCCAAAGGTGTCTCGTCTCTGTTTATTATTACAAGTTTTGCCCCCGCGCTCTTTGCCTGTCTCGGGAAGAAGTTGGCCGGAGAGACTACAAGAGACGACCCCAGCACTATAAAGGTTTCGCAGTCGGAGCTCCACTCGTCCGCAAGATCCAGAGGCATAGACGGAAGCATCTCTCCGAAGAGGACCACACTGGGACGCAGTTTTCCACCGCAGAAGGAACATGGCTTCCCATTAAGGAAGTCTTCTTTTTCCGCAGCTCTTCCGCATGAGTGGCACTTTACCGGTTCAAGGCTCCCGTGTAGCTCGGCCACGTTTACCGAGCCGGCTTTTTGGTGAAGCCTGTCCACATTCTGGGTTATTATGCCCTTTATGCAGCCCTGCTTTTCCCACTTCGCGATAAGTTCGTGCCCTATGTTCGGCTTTACACTATCAGGTACATATAGACGTGCTTTGTAGAACTCGAGAAATTCGCCGTATCTGCATTCGAGAGCGCCTATAGAGGCAAGTTCCATAGGGTCGACTTTCGACCAGATACCTCCTTTGGAGCGAAAGTCAAGAAGCCCTGACTCGGTGCTGAGCCCTGCACCGCTGAATATTGTCACGTTGCCCTTTTTTATCCATTCCGCAAGCTTTATTACTCCCTCGTTGATATCCAAGCCGCATCACCTTCGCTTAGTCGGTAATTTCTGAAAAACGGGGAACTCTCTCTCCGTTTACAGTGAGATCTTCAAAGAACATTTTTTTCGGACGCACCCACACTCCGCTGTCGTTGTAGAGAGGACGGTATACCACCATCTCTTCTTCCGTCTCGGAGTGGCGCGCCTCGCATATATATTCGTATAGTCCGCCTTTATAGTGCCTGAACTTTCTCACTATTCCCCGTCCTTGTGCCTGTGAGCCGAAGATGGCTCATGGATGTGGCTGTGTGAGTGAGAATGGCTGTGGTCATGGGAGTG
>CAZNYN010000005.1:59706-91597 GCA_964577295.1 uncultured Synergistaceae bacterium
TCATGACAGCGTTCACAATGTTCTTCAACCTCGACAGGCGGAGTAAAAGTCTCAGATGCCAGATAAGATCTGACTTCGCTTAATGTCATGCCCTTAGATAGCGCTATGCGCCTTACATCATCGAATTCCGCGCTCTGCTTAACAACTTTGCCATCTTCGACAGCGCTTTTTATTCTGACCTCGCCGAGTGGTGAGTCAAATGTGTCTGTCCTGCGCTCATAAATTGTTCTGTCACAAGAGAATCGTCTCACTCCGAATGTGGACGTGTGCTTCAGCATTAGCTCAGACATTTCATCCGCATTATTTTCTTTGCACAGCACGGATATTTTGACTGCAGGTCTGTTTTTTTTCATAAATATTGATTCAAACCATACGTCAAGGGCTCCTGCTTCAAACAGCGCCTCAGACGCAAAAGCCAGATCCTCGGCAGTCATGTCGTCTATATTGGCGCATAGTTCAACGCATCTGTCGCTTTTCAGGGAGGATGACGCTATCATAAGAGTTGAACGCAGAAGATTCGGGAGCGCTCCGTCACGGCTGCCCAATCCGACACCTATTTTTAAGACTGTTCCTCCGGGGTTGGCAGACGTTGTTCCGGAAAGAGAGCGAACAAGAGCCGCACCTGTCGGAGTTACACGCTCCATTGGGTCTCCCGCCGTGTAGACTTCCATCCCCTCGAGCAGTTCAAGCGTGGCCGGAGCGGGAACCGGAAGTGTGCCGTGAGCACATTTCACAGTGCCGGATCCAACATTTAATTTTGAGAAATATACTTTCGGCCAGCCTATGTATTCAAGCATTATCATAGCGCCCGTTATGTCCACAATAGCATCGACAGCTCCTACTTCGTGAAAATGCACGTGATCCACCGGCTCTCCGTGAACTTTTGCTTCTGCTTCGGCAAGCATCGTAAAGGCTTTTACAGCCTCTTTTTTTACTATGTCGGAGAGGGAGCTTGAGTTTATTATTTCTTCTATGTCTCCCAAATGGCGGTGGCAGTGTCCTTCATCGAAGGGAACATCGAGCTTAAGCCCCGATATTCCGCCCCTTGCTCCTCTTGTAAATTCCAGGCTGTAGCCCGTAAGGGAGAGCTTCGCAAGCTCCGCTTTTAAGTGATCTTCTCCATCGGAAAGATCCACGAGTGACGAGAGAAACATATCCCCCGCGATTCCGGCAAAACAATCCACAAATAATATATTCTCTCTGCTCTGTTCAGAAATAGGCATTACTACACTCCTCTAAAAATTATCATTATAAAAATGCGACATTGCTCTTATATTTATACCACATTTACGGGATTATAATTAGACTTTTTTCATTTATGAATGTAAACTATGATATGCAGTAAAGACAATCATTTGGGAGTGGTAATAATGAAGAAGTTTTTGACAATGTTGCTTTTGTCGGCAATGACGCTATGTTTTGCGACATCCGCCATGGCTGCCTCTATCACGCTTAACGTGGATTCTCTGGCATACAATGCGGATGACAAACAGGATCTTATCGGCGCAGCAGGTTCCAGAACTGCCGACGGTAAGTATGACGCATCTTTCACCATCGATGTGAGCGGCGCACAGGCAATTAAGGAGATAGCTTTAAAAAACGAGACTACGGGCAAAAGCTGGAGCACATCACCATCGGGCACAACAGAACTTTTGCTGGTGCAGGATGCAAACGGAGCTGTAGTCAATAAGTCATCGAGAATGCCGGTGACTCCCGTACTGCTCGCGGCGAGTTTTAAGCTTTTCATCAATGACGCAGCGGCATCAATCGCCAAGGACTCTACATTTGTTGTGACGATAACACTTATCGACAACAAGACAGCGACTGCGAAAACTTCCGTCAAAGCAATTTCCGCCGCTCAGACGGCAAAACCGGAAAAAACGACGACACCTACCACGACAACACCAACTACCTCTTCCGACCCGATAGTCTCATTCGAAACAAGGGGCAAGAGTGCCTTCGACCTTGCCGGAACAGATGAGAAGATCGGAGCTAACGGCAAAGAAGACTTCCAGTTTGACGTAAAATTCTCCTTCAAGGATATGACGGTAAAAGGACTGAAGCTCACAACCACGGCAGGAAGCAAAAAGGCCGAGTGGGATACGATTCCCGGAAATAAGATTCCTCTTGTAGTGATGATAGACTCATCCAAGAATATCGTGAACAAAGCGGACGGCTCTGTGACATTCGTAGGAAGCGGAGAGGCGGTATATTCCCTTCTTGTCCACGATAAGGACGGAATCCTCAATGACCCGAGTGCTAAGACAAAAATTATGATAACCCTCTCCGACGGACGCATGCTTGAAAAAGAAGCCGTCAAAGGCAAGAAGATTGTCGGCGATAACGCCCTTGAGGCCGAGTACAGAGGCCCCGGCAAGTATGACTTCGTCGGGCAGAGCGAAAAAATGGAATCAAACATGAATCCCGACAGATTTATCAGCACCGCGGTAAATGCGACTGGAACAATCACGGGAGTCAGAATCAAGGACACAAAGAGCGGCAATATCTGGGACACAATCCCTTCAAACAAGCACCCCCTTGTAGTAGTAATGGATATAAAAGGCGCAAAGCTGAACAAAGCGGACGGAACAATTTCTATCTCCGTTAAGGGAACTACGGAGCTTCACATAGGTTTTGACGAAGAGAACGATAAGAATACAGGCCCGTATCAAGTCACTTTTGTCCTTGACAACGGACAGCTTCTGGAAGCGTCAACTGCCGCGGCAGATACAGCTGCGGCTAAACCAACAGTCACAAAGGCGGAGAGAGCAGTCAAGTTCACATCGGCAAAGCCTGCTGTCGCGAATGTCGACCTCGTAGGAAAGAGCAAGAAGAAGGGCGCAAGCGGAGCAAAAGATACAACTCTCAATATACAGCTTACAGGCAAGGGAACCGTAACAGCAATGGTTCTGGCTGCACCTGACGGAAGAGGCTGGGACACGCTTCCGTCCAACAACGGCAGATGGCTTCTCGGAGTTCGCCAGGGAACGAAAATGCTCAATGCGGCAAACGGAACCGTTAAGATTGTCGTAAACGGCACAAAAGCATACCAGCTTCTAATGCAGGACAACGGCAAACTGGCGGCAAAGACAGGAACTCTCGTACTCACAACAACATGGGGAGACGGAGAAGTAACAGAGACACAGCTTAAGTGGTAACAGATACCAAAGCATAAAATACCAAGCCAAGCCCCCGCTCTCGGGGGCTTTTTTCTTGTCCGAACTTACGCACTTTTTGTGCTGCAAGGTAAAAATACCTTACATTTAAGCATAATATTTCAACAATCCACCATACTCAGTTGACAAAATTACTACACCAGAGTATTTTTAGAGATGTTGTTTAAAAATATAACATGGGAGGAATATTATGGAGACATTTATGACAGATCTTTTGGCTGCCGTTGCCGTAGTCGTCAACGGGATACCTCAGGGACTTCTGGCTCTGAGCTTCGGCTTTGCCGCATTTCCGACAAGCGCGGCTTTTCTGGTAGGAGCGGCAGGGTCGCTTGCTTTTAACTCTGTTGCCACAATATCGTTTCAGGCGGAGACAATCACCCTTGCGGGAAAGATGGGCAGAGATATCAAAGAGAGACTCAGCCTTGTATTTTGGGGAGGCGTCTTTTTAATTATCCCTTCCGCACTAGGACTTAACGAAAGAATCGTGAGCTTTATAGGCCCCGTTATAGTAAGCTCGATGATGGCAGGCGTAGGAATCATGCTCGCCTACGTGGCAATAGACCTTCTGAACTCCGAAAGATTTTCGGGCACGGTATCAATGGTTGCAGGACTTATCGTATGGCTTGTCACTCTTGACTTGGCAAAGACAATTATCATTTCCGTCCTTATATCTACTATCGTATACAACATTTTAAAGAAGAACGGGAAGGTTGCGGAACAGAACCTCGTCCATGACCTTTCGAGAGAGAAGTTCACCTTTGGCAATATAGAGTGGAAGCTGTGGGAACACCCCATGATAGCGGTAAACGCTCTGGCGCTCTCATGCCTCAATATAGGAGCAAACATCAGCTTCGGCAAAATAACGGGAAGTATTGCAGGTACGGATGCCAACATCGACCACCTTGCCATTTATTCATCACTGGCTGATATTGTCTCATCCTTCTTCGGCGGCGGCCCGGTCGAGGCCATAATATCAGGAACTGCGACAGCTCCGAACCCTCTGCGCTCTTCCGTAATGATGATGCTCATAATGGCAGCAATATTGGTTTTTAAACTTCTTCCCACAATAGGCAAGTATGTCCACAGTGCATCAATCGCAGGATTTCTCTTTGTGCTCGGCACATTCGTAACATTCGCCAGCAACGCCCAAGGAGCTATCGCCTCCGTTCCCGCCGTAAACGGCCCGTTCGGTTTCTCTCCGTGGGGAATGGTCATAGGAGCTACAATACTTGCAT
The DNA here is from genome assembly GCA_964577295.1 of uncultured Synergistaceae bacterium. GTDB lineage: Bacteria > Synergistota > Synergistia > Synergistales > Synergistaceae > CAZNYN01. The sequence goes on from CAZNYN010000005.1 coordinate 64,118, forward strand.
CCGCAAGATGGAATCCATTCTTCGGCCTTTTGGCCGGAGTTTCTCTAAAACTTATATTCGGACTTTAGGAGTGTTTTTATGAGCGAGTACTATACTCTGCAATTGTGCGGGATAAAAAGAGAGCTTAAAAAAGTAAAGGTAGCACCCAACCTTGTAATAGCTTCTTTTGTAATGCTTGGCGACACGGAGCTTATAGAAAGATGCGCGGACTCTCTCTGCGAGAAGATCAAAGAGGCCGGACAGATAGACCTTTTGGTCTGCCCCGAAGCAAAGGGAATCCCCCTCACTCACGCTTTGGCGGTGCGTCTCGGCATAAATTATGTCGTGGCGAGGAAATCCGTCAAAGGCTACATGGAGAACCCTATAGTCTCCGAAGTTAAGTCCATAACCACAAACGAGCCACAGATAATTGTAATAGACGAAAATGACGCAGCACGCTTAAAAGGTGCAAGAGTATGCGTCATTGACGACGTTGTATCGACGGGCGGATCTTTGAAATCTCTTGAAGATCTGCTTGCAAAGACAGGCTGCGAAGTTACGGCAAAAGCTGCGGTTCTGCTTGAAGAGAGCGGATACAGGGGAGACGACCTCATTTACATAGAAAGACTGCCGATTTTCCCCTGCTGATTAAATAAAAAAAAGGGCCTCTTCCGAAATTGGAAGGGGCTCTTTTTTTTATTGTTATTACTGCGCCAAACCTGCTTTGAAGGCTTCCAGATTCAGACTCAGGAGTTTCGGCGGTACTGTGTCCGTTATTACAGATTCCCAGTCTAAGTCCTCGAGCTTCATCGCCTTCACCAGTGCTCCCAGAAGGACTACATTCTGCGCTTTGATGTTTCCGAGTTCCTCGGCAATTTTGCCCGCGTTGAATTCTTTGACATTGGGGACTTCTTCTTTCAGCTTTTCTATCACTTCGTCCGGATACTTAGCAGCTCCGATAAGGACGGGCAGAGAGTATATTTCAAAGTTGTTGACCACGAGAGCTCCGCTTTTTTTGAGGTAGGCAAGCCAGCGTACAGCCTCAACTTTTTCAAATGCCACAAGGACATCAGCTTCTCCCATGGGTACAACTGGGGATGCCACTCTTGTGCCATAACGGACGTGAGTTGTAACGCTTCCGCCGCGCTGTGACATGCCGTGAATTTCAGACATTTTGACATCATAGCCCTTGCGGACAAGACCTTCGGTGAGAATTTTTGAGGCCAGTATTGTTCCCTGACCTCCTACTCCGACAAGAAGGATGCTCTTTGTATCGTTTGCCATAGTTTTATTCCTCCCTCGAAATAGCCTTTTTGGGGCATATCTGAGCACAGACCGTGCAGCCGTTGCATGTCGCTCTGTCGATAAATATCTTTCCGTCATGGAAGTTGAGAGCGGGGCATCCCGCCTTCAGGCACATTTTGCACTTTATGCACTTGTCCTGATCAACACGGCATTTCATGTCGGCGCGCGCCTTTATCACTTCTTTGATGAGAGCGCATGGAGATGTCGTTATAATAACAAACGGTTCGTCCGATTCGTAACCGTCTTTTATCGCCGCTTTTGTCTCATCGAGCATGTAAGGGTCGATAAGTCTGATATTTTCGGGTTTTACGCCGCATGCGGCGCAGAGAGCTTTCAGATCCACCTGATGCGTCGGCTCTCCCATCAAGGTGCGTCCCGTTCCGGGGTTTTCCTGATGTCCGGTCATTGCGGTGATTCTGTTGTCCAGTATGTTTACGACGATTGGAGCTTTATTTACCACTGCGTCAATGAGCCCCGTTATTCCGGAGTGGAAGAAGGTGGAGTCGCCTATTACAGCAAACACTTTCTGTTTTCTGCCGGATTTGTCTATCGCCTTGCGGAATCCGACTCCTGCGGAGATGCTTGCTCCCATACATATTACTGTGTCGATGGCGGAAAGGGGAGGAACCATTCCCAGTGTGTAGCAGCCTATGTCTCCCGTCACAACTATGTCTTTATATTTACCGACCTCATAGAAGAAGCCCCTGTGAGTGCATCCCGCACAAAGGACGGGGGGACGCGGGGGAACTTCTGCCTCTATCTTGTAGCCGCCCTGCTCCGCTCTTTCGGGGAAGAAGGCGCGTCTGATAACTTCTGGCGTAAGCTCGTCCACCCATGGCAGTTTTTCGCGCCCGACGCACTTTATGCCGAGGGCTTTTATGAAGTCTTCGAGATATGGTTCGTTTTCTTCGATGACATAGAGTTCTTCAACTGATGAGGCAAACTCTCTTATTTTTTTCTCGGGAAGCGGCCATGTAAAGCCCAGCTTTAAGTATGAAGCATCTTCTCCGAAGATTTCTTTCGCATGGTTATAGGCTATGCCGCTCGTCACTATTCCCACTCGGCCGCTGCCGACTTCCGTGCGGTTGAGGAATGTATTTTCACTGTACTCTTTCATCGCAGCTATGCGGTCTTCCATTATGAACTTGCGCCTTTTTGCCGCTGCGGGAGCCATTACATATTTCGCGGGATTTTTGGTGTATTCTTTGACTTCTCTCTCTTCTCTTTCGCCTGTTTCCACAAGTGTCTTGCTGTGGCAGACTCTTGTCGTTACACGGAAAAGAACGGGAGTGTCAAACTTTTCGGATATTTCAAACGCTTCTTTTACATAGTCGAGAGCTTCCTGGCTGTCGGAGGGCTCCACCATGGCGAGTTTCGCATGCTGAGAGTAGTATCTGTTGTCCTGCTCGTTCTGTGAGCTGAATAGCCCCGGGTCATCCGCCGTAACGATAACAAGCCCGCCGTTGACACCTGTGTACGCCAGTGTGAAAAGTGGGTCTGCCGCCACATTGAGCCCTACGTGCTTCATGGCCGCCAGTGCTCTCGCACCGGCTATCGAAGCTCCCGCTGCCGCTTCCAGAGCGACTTTCTCATTTGTAGACCACTCCGAGTAGACTTCTTTATAGCAGGAGAGATTTTCAAGTATCTCGGTAGACGGTGTCCCCGGATAAGCCGCGGCTACATGCAGCCCGGCTTCCCAAGCACCGCGCGCTATAGCCTCGTTGCCTGTCATTATCTTCTTCATTTATACTGCCTCCCTTTGGAAAAAAACCCGGCCTCGGCTGCTTTCACAGCCAAAGTCGGGATATATCGCTTTATTGCACCAAACCGCACAAGCTATGCCGAAAAGGGCTAATCTTTTTCGTGAACAGTGCGCTCCTCATCGAGAAGCCACTGCGCGCCGTCAAAGCGGACAAGTCCGCTGGCTATGTACATAAGTCCCACAAGGAGAAACGCTTTTTCCCTGAGCAGTACAAAGCAGAGGAATATAAAACCCGTGAGGGCATAGAGTCTGACTTTGTTCACGTTATGTTTTTTCAGTTTTTTTGCATTGCAGTAAGGTACGGAGCTGACCATCAGGCCGCCTACAAATACCATGGCGGACATGGCAATCAGCGGCGTCAAAGGAGCTCTTGCTATGACAAATGATGCGAGCAGAAGTCCGCCCGCGGGGATCGGAAGTCCCTGGAATGGACCGGCGGGGACATGCGAAACATTGAAGCGCGCAAGCCTGAGCACTCCGCAGAGAGCAAAGAATGACGCCGCAAGCGCTCCGAATGTTCCTCCCTCAATGCCTATGTATGTCACATACATTAGAAACGCGGGAGCAACTCCAAAGCTTATTGCGTCGGCAAGGCTGTCAAGCTCTTCACCGAATGTACTGCTTCCTCCGAGGCTTCTTGCCACTCTGCCGTCCATTACGTCAAAAAATACAGCAAAACATATAAGTACGGTTGCCGGTATGAGCTTGTCGTGGTATGTCATGATGAGTGATGTCACTCCGCAGAACACACTGCCGCTGGTTATCATATTTGGTATTATCATTCTTATAGGTATATTGCGAACACGTCTGTCTCTTTTTCTCATTTTTTTAACACTCCAATCACAGTCTCCCCGGCTGTTACCTTGTCCCCTATCTTCACAGAGGGAACTATTGACGGGGGCAAGTAGATATCCACCTTCGAACCGAGTTTTATCATACCATATCGCTGTCCCCTGTCCAGAGCATCGCCGATATGAACTTTACAAACTATTCTTCTGGCAAGTATTCCTGCAATCTGAGTCAGAACAAAGCGTCCGTATTCGCACTCCGCCCCCACGTAGAACCGTTCGTTTATCTCCGATGCCTTGGGAGCTATTGCAAACCACTTTTTGCCGGGGACATATTTTGTATAAGCTACTTTGCCCGCCGTCGGGAAACGATTTACATGAACATCAAAAGCGTTCATGAATATGCCTATTTTGACGGCATTTCCGGTAAATTCGTGATATGACTCTTCTATCTCGACAACTTTGCCGTCCGCTGGAGATATGAAGCCTTCTTTTGACGCGGGAGTTCTTTCCGGGTCACGGAAGAACCAGAGCACGATTCCCATAGGTATAAGGAGGATAACGGAGATGCAGGGAGATATGAACCAGCCTCCCGCTATCATGCATAAAAGACCGCCTATTGTGGGGAATCCTTCGCGTGCAAGCTTCATATTGTCTTACTCTCCTTCATCACTGCGTACTATGCTGACATCGGCGACTGTATCGCCCTCGTCAAGCCTTACCACCGTATAACCGGTCGCTGTGCGGCTCAAACTCGAAACTTCGCTGGTGTGTATTCTTACCATTCTGCCTTTGCTGCTGATTACCACTATTTCTTCGTCATCAGCCACGCCCCATGCACCTACCAGAAGTCCCGTCTTTTCGGAGAGCTTCATTGCTCTTACTCCGTAGCCGGCACGGTGACGCTGGGTAAATTCATCATAAGGAGTTCTCTTGCCTATGCCGCGTTCGCTTATCACGAGCACTTCTTTGCCCTTTGTAACTATGTCACAGCCTACTACCGTATCTCCGTCGTCAAGGCGTATTCCGCGCACTCCCTGCGCCTGCCTTCCGAGAGGTCTGAACTCTTCTTCCTCTACTCTGAGAGTCTGTCCCTGAGCTGTGGTTAGGAGTATCTCGTCTTTGCCTCCTGTGACTCTGACACGCGAGATTATATCATCATCGGCAAGGCCGAGCACTCTGCGTCCCGCCCTCGTAAGTCCTTCAAGCTCTTCGACGGGAAGGCGCTTTGCCGTGCCGTTTTTCGTTATGAAGAATACAAACTTGGCATCGTCAAGCTGGCTGTCCTTTATCGCAACGACTCTTTCGTCTTTTTCGAGAGTGATTATCGTGCTGATAAGTTTGCCTTTGCCTGTCTTAGGTTCGGGCAGTGTGAATCCCTTTACTCCAAATACACGGCCTCTTGTTGTAAAGAGGTAAAGAGTTCTGTGTGTGTTGGTGACGGCAAGCAGCGCTATTTCGTCTTCTGCCTTTGTCGTCACTCCTTTAACTCCCTTGCCTCCGCGCGACTGTACGCGATAGTCCTGAAGCGGCATACGGCGTATATATCCGTCACGGCTCAGCGCCACTACTATTTCTTCTTCCGGAATTAAGTCCTCATCCGCAACCTCATCGACGGAGTTTTCTATGTCGGTACGGCGCTTGTCGGAGTAGAGTCTGCGTATCTCCGTAAGTTCTCCTTTGACAACGGAATCAAGAATGGCGGAGCTTCCGAGTATGCTCTTGTAGCGCTCGATATCCATAAGAAGCTGACGAAGTTCGGCATCCAGTTTTTCACGCTCAAGTCCCGTCAGGCGCTGCAGTCTCATGTCGAGTATCGCCTGAGCCTGTATCTCAGTGAAGCCCAAAGCATCTACGAGGTTTGTTCTTGCTTCTGCCGCGGTGCTCGATGCCCTTATTATTTTTATGACTTCGTTTATAACATCAAGGGCGCGGAGCAGTCCTTCGACTATATGAGCACGCTCCTCGGCTTTGCGCAGACGGTATTCCGTGCGCCTGCGAATAACATCTCTGCGGTGATTTAAGAACACCATCACCATCTCTTTGAGTGAGAGCTCTTTGGTAGCGCCATCTACTATGGCAAGGTTTATAACTCCGAATGTGCTCTGGAGCTGTGTTCTGTTGTAAAGCTGTCTAAGCACAAGGTTAGGGTCGGCATCGCGCTGAAGGTCTATTACTATTCTCATGCCGTCTCTGTCGGATTCATCGCGAAGGTCGGAGACACCGTCTATTATCCCTGTCTGAACGCCCTTTGCTATCGTCTCTATGAAGTTGGTCTTGTTGACCATGTATGGAATTTCGGAGATTACAAGGCAACGTTTGCCCTTGCGTCCGTCTTCTATGTCGACTCTGCCTCTGACGATAATTTTGCCTCTGCCTGTTCTGTATGCGTCGATTATGCCTTCACGGCCTAAAATTATGCCTCCCGTGGGGAAGTCGGGGCCCGGCATCAGTGTCATAAGTTCGCCAAGCTCGGCATCGGGATTGTCAAGCAGAGCACAGCAGACATCAACCGCTTCGCCGAGATTGTGGGGAGGCATGTTGGTCGCCATACCTACCGCAATGCCCGTGCTTCCGTTGACGAGAAGGTTTGGAATTCTGGACGGAAGAGAGAGAGGCTCTACGAGAGATTCATCGTAGTTCGGCCCCCAGTCGACCGTTTCTTCGTTTATGTCGGCAAGCATCTCTTCGCCTACGGCATCGAGCCTCGCCTCTGTGTAACGCATTGCGGCGGGAGAGTCTCCGTCTATGGATCCGAAGTTTCCCTGCCCGTCTACAAGCGGATATCTCATGCTGAAGTCCTGGGACATGCGCGCCATTGTGTCATATATTGCGGAGTCTCCGTGCGGGTGGTACTTACCCATAGCGTCTCCGACTATGCGAGCCGATTTTTTGAACGCCTGATTGTGGCGCACACCCATTTCAAGCATCGCATAAAGTATTCTGCGCTGTACCGGCTTGAGTCCGTCCCTTGCGTCGGGAAGGGCTCTTCCTACAATAACGCTCATAGCGTAATTGAGATAGCTCTGTTTTATCTCGTCCTCGAGAGGAAGAGAGCGCACCTTATTAATTTCAAACAGGTTGGCCTGTTTACTGTTGTGATCCATAATAAAAACCTCCAACTGCATTAACCTAAATAATTAGGGATACGTGTTCGCCGCTTTCGTCACAGCCTTTTATATTGTACCACGTATGAAGAGAGGAATCACCATTTGTTTATGTGAAGAGAGAGAGGATCTATGCCGCTGTGCGGATCTTTGCTCTCGGCGGGATACCCGGCGGCGGCTATTCCGAGCACTGCTATGGAGTCGGGAATGGCAAACAGCTCTTTTATTTTTTCCTCGATTGGGTCGGCGCCGTGTCTTACGCCAAGCCATACGGAACCAAGCCCCAGAGCCTCGCATGAAAGAAGTATATTCTGCATGGCGGCGGAGCAATCCTCTTCCCACCAGAGCAGATTCTTCTCCCCGCGCTTGGTCTCTCCGCACACTACTATCGCAAAGGCGGCGCTGTCAAGCATTTTTGAATAGGGATGAATGTTTGAGATTTTTCTGAGCGTATCTCTGTCGTCTGTCAATATAAAGTGCCACGGTCTGTGGTTTGAGGCGCTCGGAGCGGCACATGCGCAGCTTAGGATAAGTTTTATATCATCACGGGAGACAGGAGCATCTGCGTCAAAATTACGTATGCTCCTGCGCCCCAAAATAACATCTATGGCATTTCTGCCTAAATCAGGCATTTTAGAACGGGCTTTCTCCGTTCATAAGCTTTATCGGGTCTATGGGACGTCCCACGACAGGCGATGAAAGGACGATGGCGGTTGTTGTCATGCCGCAGGAACCCATCTGGCTTATTACATCCTCAAGGTGCCCGACGGAAGATACAACAACTTTGAGTATAACTCCGTCGCTTCCTGTCAGGTGGTGGCATTCTAGAACTTCAGGGATAGCTTTAGCAAGTTCATCAGCCTGAGCCAGATGTGCAACCGGTATTGAAAGTCTGATAAAGGCCATTATAGGATATCCGACTCTGGACTGATTTACTATTGCTCTGTATCCCAATATTATTCCGGCTTCTTCCATACGGCGAACTCTTTCTGCCACTGCGGGAGATGAAAGTCCGACACGTCTTCCCAGTTCATTGAACGAAATTCTTCCGTCCTCCTGAAGGATCCTAAGTATCTGTCTGCCTATGTCGTCAAGCAATTTACTGCTGAGCATGTTAATTCCCCCAATCTTCTATATAAAAACTGTTCCGAATTTTAACTATGATATATTAAAGCATTTTAGCCAAAATTGGAAGAGCGAAGGTATTTTATTTACGATTCATCTTTAAAACAACTTTGCCCCAATTATATATTCGACCCCAAAAGCTACTTTTTTGAAAGACTGCTTGCCACTGCCCATGCAGCTTGTATGGAGTGGAGACACGGCGTTCCCGCAGCCGTGGCGCTCTTTCTTAAGACAGAGCCGCTTGTTATGTGACGTTCGTTGCCTCCGGGGATATTTAATACCATATCCCACTCTCCCGACCTCAGTCTGTCTACTATATCATCAAGCGGTACGGATTGGACATCTATACCCCACCTCTTTAGGTACGAAGCGGTACCCTCCGTAGCGTCTATAGACCATCCCAGAGCCGCAAACTGGGAAGCCGCAGTCATGACTTCCGCTTTGTGCGAATCGGCTACGCTGATCAATATGCGCCCCTCCTTGGGCGGATTCCAGCCCGCTCCGCGCAGAGCATCGGTAATGGCATCGGATAGGTTGTTTCCAAGCCCCAGGCTCTCTCCCGTGGACATCATTCTGGGCCCCAGCTTTGAGTCTATTCCGGGCAGCTTGTCATTTGAAAATACGGGGACTTTGACTCCCCAAACTCCGTTGTTGGCACATATACCGAGCCCATAGCCCATATCGGAGAGCTTCTCTCCGAGAGCAAGGCCCACTGCTATATCAACCATAGGGATTCCGGATATTTTGCTGGCAATCGGCACAGTACGGCTCGCCCTGGGGTTCGCCTCTATTATCCAGAAGACTCCGTCTTTCAGAACAAACTGAATGTTTAAAAGCCCGTGTATATCCAGCTCTTTTGATATTTTCCCTACGGCAGTCAAGATTTCTCCGTGCTGCTCTTCCGTCAAAGAAAAGCTGGGGAATACTGCCATTGAGTCTCCCGAGTGTATTCCGGACGGGTCTATATGTTCGAATATTCCCGGTATCATGACATCCTCGCCATCACAGAGAGCGTCGCACTCAAATTCCCTGCCATACAAAAATCTATCTACCATGACTTTCTGTCCCGGGACAGCTTCAAAAGCTTCGCTCAGCACATTCATAAGCTCTGTTTCATTATAAACAACCTTCATGGCGACACCGCCTATGACAAAACTCGGGCGTACCATAAGGGGATATCCCATTTTTCTCGCCATAGCCTTTGCTTCATCCGTCGACGCCACATCCGCGCCTTCCGGTTCGGCTATTCCGAGTTTGGCAAGGAGGCGCGAAAATCTTCCCCTGTCCTCCGCCGCGTCCACGACATCAGCGCTCGGGCCGAAAAGCTTTACTCCAACCTCCGCCAAGTCAAGCCCCAGTCTTAACGATGTCTGACCGCCGAAACAGGAAAATACCCCCTGCGCATGTTCCCTTTTTAGTATGGGCATTGTATCGTCAAGAGTAAGAGGCTCCAAGTAGAGAGCGTCCGATATATCGTGGTCTGTGCTCACCGTCTCGGGGTTGACGTTTATCATTATCGCCCTCATGCCCCTTCTGCGTATGGCTTCTACGGCCTTCACGCAGCAGTAGTCAAATTCGACTCCCTGAGCTATCCTGATGGCACCTGAGCCGAGAACCGCTATTCCGCCTTTTGCCTCGCTCCATGGGTCACTGCCGACACCGTATGTACCGTAATAGTACCCTGAGCCCGACGGCGCTTCTCCTGCGCATCCGTCGACTTCACGGTAGCCTGTCGTACAGCCCTCTTCTTCAAGGATTTTAAGCGTCTCATCCAAAGTAATGCCCGCCGACTCAGCTATCCTGGATACGGCGAAACCGTGCATGCGTCCGGAAACGATATTCTCCCTAACCGCTCCGTCCTCTTCGAGATACTTCTCCGCTATCTGTATCTCGTTAAGCTGCTCTATAAAATACCTGCGTATGTGAGTACGGGCGGCGATTTCATCCACAGTCGCGGAGCTTCTTCTCAAAAGTTCCGTAATTGCCTCAAGGCGCAGGTGTGTCGGAGTCATAACCTGTTCCCAGAGTTTATGAGTTGTCCAAGGACGCATTCTCTTATCGGGAATCATCCTGCCTCTTTCAAGAGAACGGCAGGCTTTGACAAGCCCCTGAGCAAATGTGGATGCAAGAGCAAGAACTTCTCCCGTCGCCTTCATGCGGGGCCCGAGCGACGCATCCGCCTGAGGGAAGCTGTCAAACGGCCATGAAGGAACCTTCACCGCAACATAGTCAAGAGCAGGCTCGGACAGAGCGCTTCCAGCACCTGTGACCGGGTTCGCCATCTCCGTAAGATTCATGCCCAGTGCTATCTTTGCCGCCATACGGGCTATAGGGTATCCTGTAGCTTTGCTGGCAAGAGCGCTTGAACGGCTCGCGCGCGGATTGACCTCGATAACATTGTATTCTGAACCGTCGGGTGCAAGGGCGAATTGAACATTGCACGCACCCCTTATATCAAGAACATCTACAATTTTAAGAGCGGCTGTACGCAGCATCTGCCACTCTCTGTCAGTAAGAGTAAGAACGGGAGAGACAACTATGGAGTCTCCGGTATGAACTCCCATAGGGTCAATATTTTCCATGCTGCACACGGCAAGGGAATTTCCCGCTCCGTCCCTGACGACCTCTACTTCGACTTCATGCCAGCCTTCAAGGTAACGCTCTATAAGCGCGCGGCCTACGGGAGAGGCGGCAAGAGCGTCTTCAACCTGAACGACAAAATCCTCTACACGGCGCACGACAGAGTTGCCCGATCCTCCGAGAGTAAAATCCGGGCGCAGTATGAGAGGCAGCTTATTATGGAGAAGAAACTCCTGCGCCTCCGCAACGGAAGATATTCCCATACTCGCAATAATCGGCTGGTGAGAATCAATCATCGCCTTGCGGAAAGGCTCGCGTCCCTCCGCCCTCTCTATCGCGTCGGGCTGAGTTCCCAAAACCCTGCACCCATACTTATCCCATATACCTAGTTTGGCACACTCCATACATAAATTCAGCCCTGTCTGCCCTCCGAGCGTCGCAACAACTCCGTCCGGGCGGTGAGCCGCTAAAATCTCTTCAACGACATCTATGGCAAGAGGCCTGATGCAGACCACATCCGCTACGGATGAATCTGTCTGTATCGTGGCGGGGTTGCTGTTTAAAAGTATAACTTTGCAGCCTTCCTCTTTGAGAGCGCGGCACGCCTGAGTTCCCGCATAGTCAAATTCAGCCGCCTGCCCTATCTTTATAGGCCCCGAACCAAGCACAAGAACTGTCTTTATATTAATATTCTTCATTCCCTATGCCTCCTTCGCGGCTTTCAGCTTTGCTGTAAATTCATCAAAAATGTAAGATGCGTCTTTCGGACCCGGCGACGCCTCGGGGTGAAACTGAACGCTTGCCGCATCATATTCTCTATGACGCAGCCCCTCTACCGTCCCGTCTCCCAAATGGCGGAAAGATACTTCCAGCCCCGTTCCGCTCAAAGTGTGCTCGTCAACGGCGTACTGGTGATTCTGACTTGTAATTATGCCGCGTCCCGAGGCAATGTCCAAAACTGGCTGATTCGCGCCTCTGTGTCCGAACTCGAGCTTAACCGTGGAAGCACCGCATGAACGGGCCAAAAGCTGATTGCCGAGGCATACTCCCAAAATCGGGGCGTGTCCTAGCAGCTTCTTTATCTCACCAGCCTCGAAGTCCAAAACAGATGGATCTCCGGGGCCGTTGCTCAAAAGAATTCCGTCCGGAGAACAGGCAAGTATATCCTCAGCCTTTGTAAGATTCGGGAAACGTATAACTTTGCAGCCGCGCGAAGTAAAGCTGCGTATGATATTCTCCTTAACTCCGTAGTCAATCAGAGCTACTGTGACATCTCCGCCTCCTATAACTTCGGTCTCCCTGCAGGAAACCTTTGTCACCATGTCACGCGGAAGCTCCGTTATTTTCGGAAGCACGGGCTCAAAATCGATGCGTCCCATGATAGAGCCTTTCTCTCTTACCTTCAAAATAAGCTGTCTTGTGTCGATTCCCTCTATGAACGGCGTGTCATTTTCATCCATCCATGAACTCAGATGTCCGAAACGTCCATTTTCGGTTTCATCAAGTTTTGCCGCAACAGCGGCGGAGAGCCACACTCGTCGTCCTTCAAGCATATCCTTGTCTACTCCGTAGATACCGATAGGCGGAAACGCAAAGACAACAATCTGTCCGCAGTAGGATGGGTCCGTAAGAGTCTGAGGATATCCGCAGGAGGCTGTGGTAAAGACAACTTCGCCTTCTATCGGAGCTCTGAGCGCCCCCGTTCCTTTCCAAACAGTGCCGTCTGCCAAGGTCAAAAATATGCGGCTCTTCATTCTTTATATGTCTCCTTCTCTTCCCGAAAAACGGGAAATATTGTTTAAATTTACGCCCGATTCAACAGATAAATAAACCTAAATATAAGTTTTGTTTAGTTTTATATTTTACCTATCGTTCAAAGTTCTTGAGTATTATAGCGGTTATCTCTGAGAAGTCAAGTATTCAACTGAACGATTTTTATTGAATTACCAGTTGTTCAATCGGTTGCATAAAATATAAATGCTCTCTTCCGTTGTATAATTATCAGAAAAGAAAGGCGGAGAAAAATTGGATTACAGTTTCGCACCCATAGCAGATGAAAAATCTAAATTGTTAATATTGGGCTCATTGCCTGGCATCAAATCCCTGAATGAGAGCCAATACTATGCTCATCCTCAAAACCGCTTCTGGAAAATAATCCTTGCCGCACTCAACGAACCCTTTACCTCAGACTACGCAGCAAAGCGCATCATCCTTCTGGCTCACAATATTGCGCTATGGGACGTAATTAAATGTGCGGAACGCAAGGGCAGCCTCGACACAAACATAAAAGGCGAAATACCGAATGACATACCGGGCTTTCTAAAAAAACATCCCGATATTAATTTCATGGCATTCAACGGAGCCTGCGCTTTTAATAAATACAAAAAACACTTAGGAGCTCCGCCAATCCCATATAAAAAACTCCTCTCAACAAGCCCCGCCTGTGCCGGCAGAGATGAAGAGAGGAGAAAAATGTGGAGCGATGTACTGAGCCTCGTGCGATAAATTACAGAGCACATATCACGTAAGACCGGAAATAAATGACGGGCTTTATGCCGTGTGATACACGGGGTTTTAGAATTTTTCAGTGCGTGATTTATTCGTATTTCAGCGCGTCTATGGGATTCAGCAAGGAGGCTTTCCATGCGGGATAGTAGCCGAAGCCCACTCCCACAAATGCGGAGAATACGAAGGCAAGGATGATTGACGATGCCGTGAATATCGGGGGCGCGGACGTAAAGGAGGCCAACGCGTAGCCCGCAAACACTCCCAATATTATGCCTATCGTTCCGCCTATCATGGACAGTACCATTGCTTCTATCAAAAACTGGGCTCTTATATCTATGGATTTCGCTCCCACGGCCATTCTTATGCCGATCTCTCTTGTTCTTTCGGTGACGGAGACCAGCATTATGTTCATTATGCCTATTCCGCCAACCACAAGAGATATGAAGGCTATCGAGCCTAGGAGCATGGACATTATTGTCGTTGTTTTTCTTCGCGCTTCCAACATCTGGGTGACGTTTCTTACGGCAAAGTCGTCGGCTTCTCCTGCTCTTATTTTGTGTCTTTCGCGCAGCAGAACTTCTGTCTCGTTCTGTATGTAGTTAAGCGCGTTCATCGAGACTCCTTTGATGTAGATGTTGCCTATGCGTCCCGGTGTGTTCCAGCGGACAAGTCTCTTCTGCGCGGCAGTTAAGGGGACAAGCACAAAATCGTCCTGGTCGCTGCCCATCTGTGACTGTCCTTTGCTTACAAAGATGCCTACTATTTTGAAAGGGATTTTGTTTATCCTTATCATTTTGCCTACAGGCTCTTCGCCCTGGAACATTTTATCCGCTATGGTGCTGCCTATTACGGCGATTTTTGCTCCCTGTCTGACATCGCTGTCGTTTATATCTCTTCCCGATGATATCTGCCAATCCTGTACGTAGGAGAAGTTCTGCGTACTGCCCGTGACGCTCGTGCTCCAGTTTGTGTTTCCGTATATGAGCGTGACGGATGTGTTTATCATCGGAGCAACGGCATCTATTCCCGAGACTTCACGCTCTATCGCACGCGCGTCATCGTATGTCAGATATCTTTGGGTGCCATTTGTGGACATTGCGGCTCTGTCGGGAAATACCATGATGAAGTTGCTTCCGAATGACGCTATCTGTTCATCTATGCTTTTGTTGGCTCCGGCTCCCACTGCGAATGCCGCTATGACCGCGGCGACTCCTATTATTATTCCGAGCGCAGTCAGCATGGAACGCGTCTTGTTTCGCCGCAGAGCGCGGGCTGCTGTTTTTACTATTTCCTGCGAAGAGATCATTTTAAAACACCCTCTTCCCGTTTATTTCGTCACTGTGAATAATTCCGTCTTTGAAGTGGAGTATGCGTTTGGCATAGGCCGCTACGTCCGGTTCGTGAGTGACCAAGATTATCGTTATACCCTCTTCATTTAGTTTGGAGAAGAGTCTCATTATTTCGTCGCTTGTCTTTGAGTCGAGGTTGCCTGTAGGCTCGTCAGCCATAAGTATAGGAGCTCTGTTGACTATTCCTCTTGCTATTGCGACTCTCTGCTGCTGTCCTCCCGAAAGCTGCGTGGGTTCGTGGTCCATTCTGTCGGAGAGGCCCATTTCAGCAAGTGCGGCGCGAGCTCTTTCGTGTCTCTCTTTTGCGGGGATTCCGGCATATAGCATGGGAAGCTCGACATTTTCGGCTGCGGTTGTCTTTTGGAGCAGGTTGAAGCCTTGAAAGACGAAGCCTATCATGCTGTTTCTTATCGAGGCCAGTTCATCGCTTTCAAGCCCGCCAACGTCTCTTCCGTCCAGCAGATATGTTCCCGAAGTCGGTCTGTCGAGGCAGCCCAATATGTTCATTGTCGTTGATTTGCCCGATCCGGAGGGCCCCATCATTGCGACAAACTCACCGCGTTCGACTTTGAGGTTCACCCCGTGCAGTATTTCTATCTCATCACTGCCGAGAGTAAAGCTCTTTCTGATTTCTTTCAGCTCTACAAGCGCCATTTATTTATCCTCTTTTGGAACTATTATTCCCGTTATTACCCTGTCTCCCTCTTTTATGCCCGAGACTATCTCTGTCTTTTCTCCGTCTGTTATGCCCTTTTCCACATCATGCTTGACAGGCGCGCCTTTGCTGTCCAATGTATATAGGGCTGGAACCGTGACTTTTGCCACGTTTTGTTTGCCGCGGCCCATAGGTCCCATGTTAGCCTGCTGTTCGTCGGGAGCTGCGGGCTTGAAGCGGAATGCGCTGTTCGGCACAGCCACTACGCCGTCTCTTTCGTCCATTATGAGAGAGACGTTTGCTGTCATGCCCGGCATAAGCAGATTTTCGTTGTTGGCGACTTTGACTATTACCGTGTATGTCACTACGTTGTTTGTGGTGACTGGAGAGAGGCGCACCTGTGTAACCGTGCCTTCAAACTGTTTTGCGGGGTGCGTGTCTACTGTGAAGAAGGCTTTCTGTCCGTCTCTGACGCCGCCTATGTCGGCCTCGTCCACGTTGACTTCAACCTGCATCTGACGCAGGTCTTTTGCTATTTCGGCTATGCTCGGTGTCTGGTAGCTAGCCGCAACTGTCTGACCTTTGTCAACGTTTTTTGCCACCACGACTCCGTCTACAGGTGAGTATATTTTTGTGTAGCCGAAGTTTATTTCCGATTTAGAGAGGGATGCGCTGTACTGTCTTATTTTCGCCTGTGATGCCTCTGTTTGGGCTTTGGCGGAGAGATAGGAGCTTTCATCCGCATCCACATCCGCTTTCGCTATCAAATCGCGTCTGGCAAGCTCTCTAGTGCGTGCAAGTTTTTTCTCCGCGTTGAAGAGTACCGCTTTGCTGTTCATGAGGTCGGCCTGCGCGGCGCTTAAGTTTGCCCTAGCCTGAGCTACGTCGGCCGCCTGAGTTGCCGAGTCTATTTCCGCTATAAGCTGTCCCTTTTTTACGACGCTGTTATAGTCTATGTATATTTCTTTTATTGTTCCGGATATCTGTGTACCGACATCTACCGTTTCAACCGCACCCAAAGTTCCCGTGGCCTGTATAAGAGAGCGGAGATCTGTTTTTTTCGCTTCTGCCGTTCTGTATGATATTGTCTCTTTTTTGCCGCTGACAAAGTATAGCGCGCCTGCGCCTGCGGCAATAAGTATTATGAGTATGACTGCGTTTTTGATGCTGAATATTTTTCTTGCGTTCACTGTGTAAGACCTCCCATCGCCTTTTCGAGAGCAAGGCGGGCATTGCTGCATTCATAGAGAGCCAAGACTGTGTTTGCCTGAGCGGCGGAGTAACTCTCTATAGCATCCGATATTTCGAGGCTGCTTCCGACTCCTGCTTTGTATCGCCCCTGCGCCAAGTCCAGTGTCTCTTTTTGATGACGCTCGGCTTCGTTTGACGCGGCAAGGGATTCTTTTGCCTCGCGCAGTGCTTCCCAGGCTTTGCGCACTTCGAGAGTTACGGAGTTGCCGAGGCTCCTGTATTCTGCTGATGCTGTTTCTAAATCCGATTTGGCCGCATCGGTTTTGCTCTTTGTAAGACCTCCGTCCGATAGAGGCACGCTGAACGAGAGTTTCGCATTCCACCCGTCGTCCTCAAATAGCGATGATCCAGACACATTGTAGCCTGTCGATGCCGTTATGTTGGGAGCGAGCCCTTTTTGAGCAAGGGCGAGGTTTGTCTTTGCATACTCCACTCTTTTGGCTTTTGCGGCAAGCTCAGGCCTGTTAGCGGCGGCTTTCTCCGCAGCTTCTTCAAATGTTATATTCCACTCTTTATAATCAATGGCGTCTGTTACGCTCTCTATTTGCAGAAGGGGGTCTCCCATTGCGGAAGCAAGCTGAGCTTTGTACTGCGCAGCCGAGGATTCCGCCTTTACCAGAGCCAGCTTTGAACTTGCAAGGTCTGATGTGGCTTTTGTCACTTCTATTTTTGCTTTTGTTCCGACTTCATAATATGATTTTGCCCACACGAGTCTTTTTTCATAGTTCTCATAACGTGTTTTTGCAACTTTGTATTCCCGCTCTGCACGGTTTAAGCCGTAATAGGCATTTCGGACGTCGTATATGACCTGGTCTGTAGTCTGCATGTAGTCACTGCTCGCGGCCTGTACGTCAAGTTTTGCGCCCTTTACCTGGAGGCTTCTCTTCCCCCAGTCATAGACGGACTGCTCCAAGGTTATCCCGCTTCCATAGCTGCCGGATGAACTTTCCTGATGACTTCCGTCGCTCCGAGTGTAGTTTACGTTGGCTCCGATCTGTGGATTACCCGATGACTGAGCAGCTCCTACAGCTGCCTTTTTTGATTCTATTTTCCCCGCCGCTGCTTGAAGGTCGGGATGATTTGCAAGAGCCTTTGCTATACACTCTTCAAGAGTCAGCGTATCCGCCGCATATGCGGATGATGATAACGTAAGGCACAGAAGCAGCCCTGCCGCGAATGTTTTAAATTTCAAATATAAACACCTCCGATGTGCAAATTTAGCCTTTGTTCTCTCCCTTAGGCAGGGTTATTACAAATGTACTGCCTATGCCTTCTTTGCTTTCCGCCGATATTGTTCCTCCGTGCCCTTCCACTATGGCTTTTGCGATTGCGAGGCCTATTCCCATGCCTCCGCTGACTCTGGCGCGCGATTTATCGGCTCTGTAAAAGCGCTCGAATATATTTGGGAGGTCGGATTTTGCTATTCCTATTCCGCTGTCTTTGACAAGTATTTCAACAGTGTTTGATACACCTTTCAAAGAGAGCAGAACTTTGCCGCCTCTGTCTGTGTAGCGGAGCGCGTTTGACAGGAGGTTTTCCACTGCCTGTCTGAGTTTGCCCATGTCTGCGAATGCCGTTACAGATGGTTCTATATCTCCCTCAAGAGTGACACCTTTGTTGGCAAAGAGCGGTGCGAAAGTAATCAAACTGCGTTCCAGCTCTTCGGAAAGGTTAGCGTTTTCAAATACAAAGGTGCCATTTTCTCCCTCTATGGAGTAGAGAGTACCTACTTCCGATATGAGTTTTGAAAGTCTGTCCGTCTCGCTTACAGTGAGTTTTATTCTGTCGGGCGTAGGTTCCCAGATC
Source organism: uncultured Synergistaceae bacterium (assembly GCA_964577295.1). Classification (GTDB taxonomy): domain Bacteria; phylum Synergistota; class Synergistia; order Synergistales; family Synergistaceae; genus CAZNYN01. Next base: position 82,333 of record CAZNYN010000005.1, read on the forward strand.
CCGTCTTCAAAAGCTTCGAGGTGTGACTTGACAATAGTGACAGGATTTCTGAGCTCGTGTGCGATGTCGCTCATAAGGCGCTTGCGCAGGGCTTCCTGGGACTCAAGTTCCGAAGCCAGTTTGTTCACGCTGTCGGTCAGCGTCTGTATCTCCGTTATGTCGGAGGTCATCTCTCTGTCCGCCTTGTATTTGCCCTCGCTTATGAGACGCGCTCTTTTTGCCGCTTCAAGGACGGGGCGGCTGATTCTCTCCGCCATAAAAAAGGCTATGAGGACTGCTGTGACGAGCATAAATGCCATGGCTATGTATAGGTGACGGTTGAATCTCCGCAGGAATACTCCCTCTCTGCTGTCATTGAAGGGCATACATTTAAAGGCAAGGTGCCCGACAACACGGCCTCCAACTGTTATAGGCTCATCTATGATCCGACATCCGTGGGGAATCATGGAATCGCCCATAAGCTCCATATCTTTGGCATGAGCACGTTTTCCCATGCCGCGTCCGAGGCTGTGTACGGCATTGCCCTCCTCGTCATAAAGTGTCACTGTAATTATAGGCCAGCGGAGAAAATTGGTACCGTTTCCGAGTCTCACGCCTTCCCATGAGTTTGAGAAACTGTAAAGCTTTCCTGCCGCTTCTGCTATTTCCTGTCTGTCTTCGAGAAACTTTTCCTCCGCAAAGCGGCGCATCTGAAAGTCGAGCAGCCGCGATATAGCGGCAGGTATTACGACCATGCAGATTATGACTATTGCGGTGTATTGGAATAGCATCTGGGTTCTGAGAGAACGTTTCATCTGTCGTGCTCCGACACTCTGTAGCCGAAACCGTGAACCGTCTTTATGAAACCATTCTCATGCTCCGGATCTGCCAGCTTTTTTCTTATGTTCTTTATGTAGCTGTCTATGGAGCGTTCAAAGCCATCGTACTCATCGCCTAAGGCGTAGGTTATAAGCTCGTCCCTGCTCCATGTCTTGTCTGTGCGCTCTGCCATTTTAGATAGGATTAGAAACTCGTTGCGGGTCATGGGAACAATGTTGCCATATTTTTTTACCGTAAAAGATTTTACGTCTATGGATAGTGCGTCTCCTACAGCAATAATCTGCCCCGTGTTTTCCTGATTGTCACTTTTTCTGAGGTTCGCCCTTACTCTCGCCATCATGACTCTCGGACTGAAGGGCTTTATGATATAGTCGTCCGCTCCCGCGTCAAGCCCCGATATGACATCTTCCTCGCCGCTCTTGGCAGTAACCATTATTATGGGGATGTCGGATTTTCTGCGGATTGTTGTGCAGACATCGCTTCCGCTCAATCCCGGCAGCATAATGTCCAGCAGGAGGAGATCGTATTCCTCTTTATCAAACATTTCAAGAGCCTTAAGACCGTCGGAAGCTATGTCAACAGAGTAACCGTCTCTTTCAAGATAAGCTCTTTCCACATCAGCTATGGCACTTTCATCTTCAACAATAAGTATCCTCATGACATCACTTCTTTCACGTCTGTAAGCTCTTGTTATATTCTAGCTTTGCTTTGCGTTTAAATAAATCCGTCGGAGAGCTTAATAAAAGCGCTCCGACTTCCTATTTAGTTAAACATTCCGCATTTTCCGCCGTGCCCTCTGCCGTCAAAGCAGGGAGCGTTTTTGTAGTTTTCGGGGTTTTTCAGCATTTCTGCAAATCTCATATCGCAAAGCTCGTTTCTGCGAAGCTGTATCTTTTTGTGGAGTTCGTTCAGCAATACCTTATTCGGGGACTGCTTTGCAAATTCGTCTCTCATCTCTTTGTGAAGTTTGGCGATTTCATCTCTCTTTTCCTTCTCGGCCGGAGTAAAAGAACGTTCCATTTTTCCCTGTCTCATTCCGGGGTTTTTGAGGCAGAGTTCAAAACGTTCCTCGGCGAACTCGCCTCTCATCTTGACCAGCTTGGAGTGGAGTTCCTTTGCTTTCGCCGCGTCGGGTGTCTTTTTGTTCATCTCTGCTCTGAGTTCATCTGCAATCTTTCTGATCTCGTCATTCTTTGCCTTCAGTTCGGGAGACGCGTTTACGGCCTGCATTCTGTTCTGCCCCATGCCTGTTCCGCACTGAGCGCCACATCCCTGATAAGCAAAGGCTCCTCCCGCAAATATCATCACAAATGCCACTGCCGCAAATATTTTCATACTTCTCATACAAAATCATCCTCCGATGTTTTAATGTGTGTTTCCTGTCTATGGCAGTTATGATAACAAGCCGATATGGAGATTTTATGACACAAATGTGGAGATTTTGTGGAGATAAAAAAAGACGGCATAAGCTGTCTTTTTTTGATGCAAATTTTTAATTTTCTGTTATCTGACATAAGCTCCGAGGTACTCTGTCTCAAAATCATCGGCGGGAATGGGTTTATTGAATAAATAGCCCTGAGCGTATTTACAGCCGAGTTTTTTGAGCACATTGAGCTGTTCTTCCGTTTCGATTCCTTCTGCGGTACTCTCTATGCCAAGGTCTTTACACAGCTCTATTACCCGTTTTGTTATAAGCAGACTTTTTTTGTTTGCCACAATTTCATGTATGATGCTCTTGTCAAGCTTAAGGGTGTGAAGATCCATTCCTGCCATAATAGAGAGGTTGGAGTACCTGGCGCCGAAATCGTCCAGAGCGATAGGGAATCCGTCTCTTGCAATCTGCTCGGTGACTTCTTTTATGCTGCTCTCCGAAACAGAGCCCAGTGTCTCTGTTACCTCTATCTCTATCATGCTGTTTGGCACGGAGTAGGAGCTGCACAGAGCTTTTATCTTGTCCGGCGTTTCGGGGCATAGCAGTGTCAGCCTTGAGAAGTTCACTGAGACAGTCATGTGGAGACACCCCAGCTTTATCCACCTTGCAAGGATTTTGCAGACTTCTTCAAACATGAAGAAATCTATAAAATGTATGAGGTTCTCTTTTTCAAGAGACTCGATAAACTTGGCAGGCGGGACTATTCCCCTGTCGGGATAATATGCTCTCGCAAGAGCCTCGGCTCCGCAGATTTTACCGGTCGATATTTCGACCTTTGGCTGAAGGTACATAATATAAGCTCCGTTGTCGATGTCACTCATAAGAGTTTCATACATTCTTGTATGGTCGGCTTCCGAGGCTTTTCCGCTTCTTCTGTAGTACTCTTTCTTTCTCACAGACATAATCTCCTCTGCCGCAAGCATGAGAGAGTCTGGGTCTATCTCACTGTCAGACCAGGCCCATCCCGATTCGGCGGCCTCGTGCATAAAGGAGTTGATATCCTCAATGACTTTTTCCGTACACCTGACAAATGAGGAGCGTTCCATATCCGGACATATTATTCTAAATTCATCTCCGAAAAGCCTGAAAACTTCGTTTTCGCTGAAGTATCTTCTAAGAACAATAGAACAGTGGCTCACGATACTGTCACCGTAATCCATGCCATATCTGCTGTTTATAGATTTAAGTCCGTTTATGTCCAAGCACATGACACCAAGTGTGGAGAGAGAATCTCTGTCGATGCGCGTAAGCTGATCTCTGTATGAGTTCCCGTTGAGCAGACCTGTCATTTCATCGTGATAGAGAATATATTCGTCTCTTTTTTTGAAGAAAAGTTTGCGTTCTTCACTTGCAATCATGTAGGAAAGAGTGTTCAGCACTCCCATATTATCCAGATTCTCCGAGGAATTTTCAATTCCCAAAAATCCGCTTCTGCCCTCGGCTATATCTATGGGAACGGCAACAAGCCTCTTTATGCCGCGCCCCTCCATAAAAGCTCTCTCCTCTTCCGTCTCATATTCTCCGGCCGATGCGATTATAATTTCTCCGGATCTGATGCTCTTGTAAAATATAGGTTCTTCCGACGGAATGTGTATATTGCTCATACCCTTCATTACAGACTTAATTCCGCATCTGCTCCACTCATGCAGGCAGTCCGCCCATACAGAATCATGCACGGTAAAAACGTAAGTTCTCTCCGCTTTGAAGAAGCGTCCCATTACTGCAAGGAGTTCATTAATCTTCTTGTCATAGTCATGTTCATGCCTTAAGGTATTTATTGATTCCATATATAAATCTAAATTATGCTGCGAGTGAACATCACCGTACTCTTGGCAGAAGGCGGAAGCACCGCTTGTCTCTTTCTCTGTACCCAGTTGATTTATTTGATATATCTGCTCGTCCGATGAGGTCATACGGCAGACATTTCTGATTTTCGCGTAAGACACATCAAAGTCAAAATCACGGCTTGGAACTACATCTATCCCCACTGCGAATTTCAAACTGTATCTTGCATTGAAGAAAACAGGGTCTTTTGATGCCAGCTCCATAAATTTATGAATCTCGTCGGATGGATAGCTCTTTGAGGGCACGTCCGGCATTACAACAGCAAAAAAATTCTCGTCTATGCAGCAGACAATATCCGTGGCTCTCATAAAAACAGAGAGAAAAACAGACATTTCCTTCCTTATTGACCTTACGCTTTTGCTTCCGTAAAAATCCTTGACTCTGTCAAGATTAACTATCTCTATAACAGCCATAGCAGTATGGTCGTCTCTCTGCCTCAGATATTTTGAAATACGCTTTGCGGAATATGATTTATAGACTAAGTATGTGCTGTCAAAGTATATTTTTTCCGGAAACGATAGGTTTCTTTTCTTAGCGGCGTCGATATCCCGCGCGTAGCCTAAGTAGTACAAGTCGCCGCTTATGGGGTCGGTTACGAGAACTGCAAGTGTGGAACTCCACTTTATGCGCCCGCTGCTGTGGAGAGATTGAAATTCGCAATATCTGATTCTCTCTCCGTCCAGGAATGCCTGCATAAGAGAGGATCTTGAGAATATTGTCCTATAGGCCTTTCTCTGCTCCGCATCAGGTATGTAACGGTCATATAGAGAGAGGAGATCGTCTATCGTCGAGAGTTCGGCAGCGCCTTCTTTGCAGTCATCTCTATCCATCAGGTAGGAGATTTCCTCTGCATTCGCAAGCAAATCCGTGCCTACTCCGCTAAAGTGGGATACCATCTTCTCTATGCGATCTTTTGAGACATTTATTATGCTTACCGCTCCGACTCTGTCCGTCAGCATATTTTGCAGCATTTTCTCAAAATCGAACTCGGACTTTATATAGCTGATATCACTGACCGGGATACATGTTCCTATCACGGTTAAAGCCCTGCCGCTGCTGTCGGTGACGACAGAATAGGAAATCTTATGCCAAGAGTAAATCCCGTCCTCAAACTTAACCTTTATGACAAAGGCTCCCTTTGCACAGCCGTTTTCTATTTTTTCAAATTCCTTCATGTAGTCGGATATAGAGTCACTGTGGATAAACCCGTGTGATATCAGGGAATCCGGCATATTTTTTATAATTCTCATCTCTCTGGAACCAAGCTCAGAAACTTTTGATACGCAGATAGACTTGGATTCCAAGTTAAACTCCCAGAAAACAGACGAGACACACTCTAAAACAGCCCTCATCCTGCGGTCGTTTAAAGTTGCTTCCGCTTCCTGCTCCTTAAGCTTTGTAACATCTGTCATAACCGCGATAAAAACGGGATTCTCAAAACCCTCATAGGGAATGCGCACTCCGCGGAGCTGTCTCCAACCAAGGCGTCCTCCTTCAAAATAGGCACGGTAAACACAGTCTACAGGTTCGTTGGTCTCTACGGAGGCGCGTATCGTGTTTTCTACAAGAGCTCTGTCTTCCTCATATATATTAAGAAAAATATCTTCGGGTTCGGACTCGGCTTTGCTTTGCAGATCTCCGACCATGCTGAAGTAACTCGGGCTCACGTAAAGTTTCTTATTAAGCTCTCCGACTTCAAAAAGCATGACGCCGCCGGTCAGATACTTCATTATCGCATCAAGCTGTATTTTGGCTTTATTGTCTTCCGAATAAAATCCTGTCGGCATTGATTTCATAATGATGCCACATCCCTTCGCCTAATTACTCCTGCAGCAGAAAGAGGCAACAAACAGAACTCAAAACTCTTCCCCGAATGATAGCACGCCATTACCGGCTTGTATGAGCCGATACCGCATGAAATATGTAAATCCGAAATTAAATATTCCTTGACACAACCTGATAAGGTTGCTATACTTCCTCTCGTGGCGGCATAGCCAAGTGGTAAGGCAGAGGACTGCAAATCCTTCATCCCCGGTTCGAATCCGGGTGCCGCCTCCAAATTTCTCTCATTTTTGCAATGTAACAATGGTGTCACTAAGTTTCCCCCAACCAGAATTTTTCGGAGAGCCTGATAGCTCTCCGTTTTTTGTCGCTCTTAACTTTACATGTACATTTCGTGTGCAGATTGCCCAACCGATACACCTTTGTCATTAAGCAACCGCTCCTCCGAACAAAATATGCATCGAAAAACTGCGATGCATATCACTGTTTAACCTATTACTTCTCTAATATAAATATACATGAAAGCTCAGTAAATGCAATAGCTATTTTTGTATTTATCAGATTTGTTATGCAATAATCACATTTATTTACAAAAAATATAACCCAATAAACTCAATTATACGAAAATAAACTTATAAAAATAACAGACCCCTTAGATGAAGGCCTGTTATTTTTTAATCTATCCGGCTAGGCGTTTATAAATTGACGAAAAAAGGCTTATGCCCGGTATTCCCAATCGCAGAATCTTTCTTCCGGAAAGAGCTGCGGCTATTCCCGCAATCAAAGCCGAGCCTGTAGCGTAAAATGGCTTCTTTTCTATCATTTTTGCAGGAGAAGCTTCAACGACAGCCGCTATAAATCTTATCTTCGCTTCACGAAGGGCAATGTCTTCTTTAGTCTGCGGTGTCATTTGAAACAACCTCCGCATTCTTTGCAGAGGAAGATGGGCAAGTCTGCCACTTTCTTCCGAATGATACCATTTTCAGCCCAAGGGCGACAAAGACAACCGCAATGACGGCGGCGGATGCGGGGGCTCCTATGTGAAGCTTGAGCCACATGTAGACCGCGCCCCCCGCGGCTATGGCGCCGAAGAAGACACAGGCCGCTCCGAAAAACATGAGAAGAAAACATTCAAAAACAGCAACGGAGCGCTGTCTAAAGACTCTGCCTTCCGCCTCCAGCAGTTCCAAAAAGCTGACTACTGCTTTTGCGAGAGCTTCCAAAGAATCAACCCCTTTTTGTATCGTTTGAAGCTTAAAATATTATGCTATTCTTCGTCACGTCCGCACTTGCAGCAATAATTCAGAACCGTGCCGATAACTATTCCCGCTCCGAACGCAACAGTCACTGAAAGGAACGGATTGTCCGAAACTTTTGTGGAGACTTTTTCCACCGCAGCTCGTCCCGGCTCTTCATACTTGTCGATAACAGGGCGGACAAATTCCATTACGCTCTTCGCACTGTCGTCAATGGCGTCTTTTACTTTTCCGAAATCAAACTTTCTCTTTGCCTCCGCTTCCGCCTGCTGGGATGCCAGAGCGTCTTTCAAAAGAAGCAGCTGAGCCTCGAGTTCCGCAATTCTCTGTTCGTTGTCGATTTCTGACATGTTCCTTCCTCCTCCGTATTTTTATCGCATTTATGCCAAACTTTTATACTCTTATTTTATCATTACGACAGGATAAACAACAGTACTTTCACACATATTGCCTCCCGACTTACAGGTACAGCTTCCAGCCTATTGATGAGCCTTTGATTTGCAATTACAATGTAGTGTATCTTGGATTTTGTCACACATTTCTATACTTGCGGGGTGAATTGTATGAGGGATAATTTTGTAAAAGTACCTTTGCTTCAGCAAAGGGAGATAGAGATGAAGGTAATAGGCCCCATAGTCAGAGCTTTTGCCGAGGAGTTCGGAGAGGAGAAAGCCCACGGCATCGTGAGACGCGTAATGCAGGAGATCTCAAAGAATCTCGGAGCCGAAACTTCCGCACAGTGCGGAGGCGGGCTGGACAGCTTCAGAACAAACTGCACGCCCAAGTGGAACGAGGGCGGAGCTTTAAAGTCCGAATCACGCTGCGATTCCGATTCAGTCTACAGTTTTGATGTCAAAGAGTGCGCCTTTGCAGAGCTATACAAGGAACTTGGATACGGGGATATCGGCTCTTTGATATCATGCGACAGAGATTTCGCTTTTATCGAAGGATTCGACCCCGATATAGAGCTGATAAGGACAAAGACTCTTATGGCAGGAGACGACTGCTGCGATTTTTGCTACAAAAAGAAGGATTAATTTGACGCTTGACGAAAAATATTCGCATTTAAAACAATATATATCCCGTCTCGGGCGAGCTGCCACAGCGTTTTCCGGAGGCGTTGACAGCGCTCTTCTAGCTTATGTATCATCCGAAACTTTGGGCTCCGACGCTTTTGCCGTGACTCTCTGGTCTCCTTTGCTTTCGCTGAAGGACAGAGAGGATATTTTTGAATTTACGGAGCGTTTTGATATTTCCCTGATAAGAATTGATATCAACGAGTGCGAAGATGAAGCTTTTGCTAAAAATTGCGGCGAACGCTGCTACATCTGCAAATCTATGAGGATAAAGAAGCTCCTGAAATGCGCGGAGGAGTGGAATATCCCATGGATTTTGGACGGCTCTAATATTGATGATATGAGCGACTACAGACCCGGAATGAGAGCTCTTAAAGAGTGCTCATCCGTTCTCAGCCCCCTTCTTGAGTGCGGCTTTACAAAGAAGGACATCAGGCAGATATCTGAGCGCCTCGGACTGCCCACAGCGGAAAAGCCCGCGGCCGCCTGTCTTGCTTCTAGAATACCCACTGGTGTGCGCATAGACAGAGAGAAAATAAATACTGTCGGTGCGGGAGAAGAGATATTAAGACACTATCTCCCTCACAATGCCCGAATACGCCTCAGGTACGATGGAGCTTTGGCAAGGATAGAAACTGACACCGAGTTTATCCCCATCCTTGAGACCGGTTTTGAAGGTATCAAGCGTGAGCTTGGCGATATCGGCATAAAAGAGCTTATCATCGATAAAGAAGGATACAGGATGGGCAGTGTTACAAAACGCACCTAAAACTCAATATGAAAGTCGGGGATGAGACAACTCACCCCCGACTTTCATATTGCATGGCTATCGATATTCCAAATAATGATAATTATACTCTAAAATTTAGACAACAACGTTCCAGGGAAACTTACACTAAAGCCCTCGGGCTTTGCCTGTTAATTCGTCTCGAAAGACAGCCCTGCGTAGACTGTGAAGGGTTCTCTGTAGCTTGTGCCGTCTGAATACTGAAATCTTATGTGGGCGAATTTGCCGTCCGCATATCTGTAGTTCGCGCCGAGTCCGAAGGTTCCCC